>JAYWEO010000286.1:0-9232 GCA_043779225.1 Prosthecobacter sp. | reverse complement strand
GTTGCGCGAGGCGACCTCGCACGCGAGCGAGCGGGTCATCGCGTTGATGGCGCCCTTGCTCGCGGCGTAATTCGTCTGGCCGCGCCCGCCCTTTTCGCCGGAGACGGAGCTGATGTTGATGATGCGCCCGCGGCGTTTGCTCATCATGAACGGCAGCACCGAGCGGCACATGTTGAACGCGCCCTCGACGTTCGTCGCGAGCACGGTGCGGATGTCGTCGTCGCTCAACAAGCCGAGCAGACCGTCGCGGATGACGCCCGCGTTGTTCACGAGCACATCGATGCGCTCCGTGCGCGCCTCGGTTTCCTCGACAAACGCCTGGCACGCCGCCGAGTCGCGCACGTCCACGGCCTTCGCGGAGATTTTCGCCTCGGGCAGCGCGGCGGTGATGGCGGCGATAGTTTCCTGCGCCGCAGCGGCATTTCCGAGGTAGGTGAAAATGACCTCCATTCCCGCAGCCGCGAGCGTCTCGACGATCGCGCGACCGATCCCGCGGCTGCCGCCGGTGACAATCGCCACGCCACCGGCGAGGCCTGAATCTGCGAGCGAAGGCGCGGTCATTTTGAGAGAAAAGGATGATGCGGCGGCGCGGCAATGTGGGGCCGACAATCTGTCGGCCCGTGCCAGCGCAAGCACGGTGACTTTTCAAGTTCACGCCGACGTGCGTTCCGCCGATGTGAAGCCGAATGCACTGCTTTGCATCGGACGGATCGGGCCGACAGATTGTCGGCCCCACATTTTCCGCCGCGGCCCCGCCCGCGACCTTGCATGACTGGCTCAAGACTCATGCGTTTCATCCGGAAATGCAGTAGCCGCCGTCCACGACGAGCGTGTGGCCGGTGATGAGCGCCGCCTCGGGCTGGCAGAGGAGATACACGGCGTCCGCGACGTGCGCGGGCGTGAGAAGCTCTTGAAGCGGTGTGCGGCGCAGCGACTCGGCGAGGAGCTCCTCGCGGTTGGGAAAATGTTTCAGCGCGTCCGTGTCCACGACGCCGGCACTGACGATGTTCACGCGGATGCGGCGCGAGCCGAGTTCCTGCGCGAGGGCGCGGGCGAGCGATTCGAGCGCGGCCTTCGACGCGCCGATGAATGAGTAGTGCGGAATCGCGCGCAGCGAACCGAGGCTGGAGAGGGCGATGAGCACGCCGCCATCCGTCATCAGCGGCACGGCCTGCTGCGCGAGTGTGTTCAGCGCGAGGGCGTTCGTCTCCATGCAGCGACGCCAGTGCTTGATGGTCATCTCCAGCGCAGGCCGCAGCACGCCGATGGCCGCATTGCTCACCACGATGTCCACGCGGTCAAATTGCTTCCTGAATTCCACGAACGCCTCCGCAAGGCTCGTCGGGTCGCTCACATCCGCCTGCACCGCCATCGCACGGCGGCCGAGAACGCGGATCGTTTTGCAGACCGCCTCGGCCTCCTCGTGGCTGTTGAAATACGCGATCGCGACATCACAGCCGGCGCGGGCCAGCTTGAGCGCAGTCGCGCGCCCGATGCCGCGCGCACCGCCGGTGATGAAGGCAATTTTGCCAGAAAGGGTTTCGGTCATTCGTGAAAAGGGCGCGGAGTCTGCGGGCGCGGCGGGGAAAAATCAACAGGCGGTGTGGGGAAATGCGGGGGCGGAATTTCATCCGTAACTGCGCTTGTCAAAGCGCGGGCATCCTTTGATTTCACGCTGGGAGATCAGCCCGCGCTTTGACAAGCGCGGCTACAGTTTTGGAAAGAGCCTTCCCGTCCGCGCGATGTGCTCGCGGTAGGCGTCGCCATGCACGGTGAGCAGATAGGCCTCCTCGTCGGCGGCCTTGATCCACACGCACACGAGGTGGAGGCCGAGCAGCAGCAGCGAGCACACGGTCGGGAGCAGCAGCGCCGCCCCGGCGAGCATGACGACTTGAAGCGCGTAAATGGGGTGCCGCACACGCGCGAACGGGCCGGTGGTCACGAGTGCGTTTTTTTCCTGCTCGTTCACGCCGATGCGCCACGCGCTGCCCATGATGGCGTAGCACCACAGCGTGCAGGCATAGCCCGCCGCGACGAGCGCGAGGCCGGTGAACATCAGCGCGGCGTGCATCATCCGCGGGCAGAGACGCACGAAGGCCCACGCATTTTCTCCGGCGAAAAATGGCTGGCCGATCCACGTGGCGATGACGAGCAGCCAGCCGACCCAGAGCACGCGCTCCTTGCCGGTGCGTGGCGTCATGTTGGGCGAACGGCCAATCTGCCTCCGCACACGTCGCGCCTGGATGAGCACTCCGGCCCAATAGATGAGGCCCGAGCCTGCGACGACCGCCTTGCGCAGCAGCAATTCGTCAGCGGCCATGATTCGCCGACCGACGCGCACGGATGAGCCGTTGCAGTTCGATGACCCAGTGCCGCTTCACACTTTTCCAGACATCTGCGGCAAAGATGATGCCCTCGGGATTCGCGAACTCCTGCGGCTGCGACGGCTTCTCGGTCGGTACGTAGTTATTAATCCACGCGACCGCGCGCGGATCGGATAGAAAGCGCTCGGTGTCGGGCGTCTTGCCGTGCGTGAGCAGGCCGCCGGTGGGAAGCTGCACATTGCGCACCTTTGCGCGGCCGAGGGCACGGTAGTGATTCGACGAACCGTAGCCGAGGTAATCGCCGCCGAGCACATCGAGGCCGAGGTAAAATCCCGTGAACTCCTCGACCGTGTCCGGCACGGAGCGCAGCGAGAACATCATGTCCCACTGGTTCGGGAGCACGCGGGTCATGCCGCCGCCGCCGAGCGCAGCGATGTACGAGACCTTGAGGCCGACGACCGGGCGCTTTCTTCCGGTCAGAGGATCGGTGATCTCCGTGCGCTCCTCAGGTTTCCAATTGAGCGGGCTCCACACGGCAAGATGATCCGCCGTCTGCCCGGCGAGAAGCTGGAGCGTCTTCACCGCCTGAAAGGATCCCTGACTGTGCCCGAGGATCATCGGCTGCATGCCTTCGCGCTCGTAAAACCACGCGACGATGCCGGCAAACATCTCCGCATCATAGTAGCAACTGATCGTGTAACCGCCAGAACCCGGCTGCCGGATCGCCTTGTCCGGGTAGCCCATGCCGGTGAGGAATCTCGAAAATGATTCCATGCGATGCTGCACTGGCGCGATGCCACCGTGAATATTGATGATGCGTGGCGCGGGCGTACCTGCGAGCACGTTGCGGACATCGTACTCCGACACGCGTTCCGGGTTCAGCGAGAGAATGCGATTTTCCTGCTCGCGTGTGAGATTCGTGGAGACGGGACCAGTGACCGGCGCAATCTCCGCGATCCGCGCAGGATCAGCGGAAGGCAGATCCAATTTTGCACAGCCCGCCACGACGAGCAGCGCGATGCACGCCACCGCTGCATGGAAAAATTCGCATCTCATTTCACATCCTCCACCCCGGCGACCGCCGCGGCGAAACGCTCGCGCACGCCGGAGATTTCCGCCTTTGCAAAAACCGATGTGCGATACGACATCGAGATATTCACGCCTTTGCCAAAGGTCGTGACCGACAGCACGAGCGGCGTCACCGGCCCGGTGGAAACGGTGCGGAGATAATCCAGCGGCTGCATCGCCGGTTCCGCTGGAAGTTTTTTGAGGTTCATATTCGTGAGTCCGCCCCAGAGCGGATAGTTCTTCGGATAGAACCGCCGCCGCTGCTCCGTCGAGAACAAAGACATGAGCCGCAGCACGAGGCCCATCTCCAGCGCGTTCGCGAGATGGAGTCCGCCGCACTTGAAACGGCGTGTCTGCGCCGCGATCGAGCGCGCGAGCGTGGGGAAATCGGACGTGTCCGCGAGGCCGCACGTCACGGAAAAGCCGCCGAGCACCAGACTGAAACTGCCATCGCCATCCAGGCCGAGGTCGCGCCGCGCGTTCACGATGCAGCCGAGCAAAATGCGGTCGCGGCCCGTGCGCTGCGCGGCTTCGCAGAGCGGGGTGAGCGACCACATGAGCAGCGCGAGGAAAAGATCGTTCACCGTGACATCGAGCCGCTTGCCTGCGGCGACAAGCAAATCCAGTTCGGCACTGCCGAGCGTGAAAAGCTCCACACCATTGCCAAAGTCTTCGCCGCCTGTTCCGTCCGGGCGGATGGCCTTTCTCATCGCGCGAAACTGCGCGGGCAGCGCGATCAGCTTCCGCAGCCACAGCCACAGCCGCCACGGCCCCCGTCCGCGTGTATCTGCGTGGCAGTTCCACTTTTCGCGATTCAGCGGCGTGCCGACATTCGCGTACTCCGCGATGAGATCACACGCGAGCCGCACGATCGGCTCCGCATCGGCAATCGCGTGAAAATAGATGACGCCCAGCCAGAATGAATCGCCCTCGGGTGCAGGATCTCGAACTGCAAAAAAACGAAATGGCGTGAACTCGGCGGTGGAGTCGAATCTCACATTGATCTGCCACTCCATCTCGGCACGCAGCGACTCGCGTGCATCCGCATCATCGTCGCACACGGTGAGATCGATCACCGCCGCGCCGCCCCGGAATTCGAACCCGCGATCCTTTGCATCCACCCTCAGCCCTGTGAGTCCACGCTCTTCCAGCACCTTCGCGAGCACTGCGCGCAGGCGAATGGGATCGAGCGCCGCAGGCACACGCGCGACATGCACCGCATTGTAGGCGTGCATTTCATCCCACAGCAGCATCGTGCGCTGGAAAGTATTGAGTCGGCCCGGAAGGGACATTCCGACCAGCCTGCCGAAACCGCACGCGCGGTTCAATCGTCACGTTCGTGCCTCCAATTTTTTGCGCCCCTCCGAGGTTGTTCCTGCGGCTTCCTTCCCCATGAACCGAAAACCCGAACGCTCCGACACCGACGCCTCCGCGCTCTCGCGGCGCAATTTTCTAAAATCTTCCGCTACTGCCGCGCTCGGCAGCACGCTCGCTGCGACGAAGACGGGTGCAGAAACTGAAAAGCCGCTCGCAGTTTCCATCCGCGAGGAAAATGCGAAACAGGGCGCGCGCGACTGGCAGCTCACGCGCGTACGGCTCGACAAAAATGGCGGCTTCCGCGCGCCCGCCGTCGAGGGCTACTGCTCGCGCCAGTCCGTGCTCGCGGGCGAGACGCTCGACATCATGGTGAGCACAAATCCGCCCGCGCATTTCACCATCGAGATTTTCCGCACCGGCTACTACGGCGGACGCGGCGCACGGCTCATGAAGGTGCTCGGGCCATTCGCGGGAAAGAAGCAGCCCGATCCCGAAATCGGCGACAAGCGCCTGCGCGAATGCAAATGGGAGCCGAGCACTTCGCTGAAGATTCCCGCCGACTGGCCGAGCGGCGTCTATCTCGGCCGGCTCACGACGGTGCCCGACGCGGCAGACAAGCCGTATTGGCAAAACTACGTCATCTTCATCGTGCGCGACACGCGCGAGGCCGACATCCTTTTCCAGTGCAGCGACAACACCTGGCAGGCCTACAACAAATGGCCCGACAACTTCTCGCTCTACACCGACCCGCGCGGCGCGCACGCACGCGGCGTCTCCGTGAGCTTCGATCGGCCCTACGCGAAGTATGCGCAGATCTACGAAAACCCGCAGTCGCTCGGCAGCGGCGAATGGCTCTGCTTCGAATTTCCCCTCGCGTTCTGGCTCGAGCAGCACGGATACGACGTGACGTATTGCTCGAACAGCGACTGCCTCGATGCGGCGCAGATCACGCGGTGCAAAACTTTCCTCAGCGTCGGCCACGACGAGTATTGGGACCTACGGCAATACGACGCGGTGAAGGGCGCGATTGATTCCGGCGTGAACGCACTGTGGCTCTGCGGAAACTCCGTTTTCGCCGTGAGCAATTTTTACAAGTCATCCAGCGGCGCGCCGAACCGCATCATCACGCGCGACGGCCATTTCGCCGGCATGAGCAACGACGAGGTCGCGATGGAAAAGGCCGTCTTCACGAACAACTACGAGCGCCTCGGCCCCGACGAGAGCCTCATCATCGGCGCGCGCAGCATCGTGCCGTTCAACGGCGGCGGCGACTGGACCTGCACGAAGCCCGAGCACTGGATCTACGAGGGCACCGGCATGAAAAAGGGCGACAGCATCCCCGGCCTCGTCGGCTGGGAACACCACGGCGCGCCCGCAAAAATCCCCGGTCTCGAAGTCGTCGCCGAGGGCACGAGTTGGAAAAGCGGCATCACGCCCGCGCACTACACCGCGACGATTTTCCCCGGCCCGAAAAATAACTTCGTCTTCAACGCAGCGACGATCTGGTGGCCGCAGGCGATGTCCTCGCCGCCCGGCCACATGCTCCCGTGGTCGCACTGGTCCCGCCCGCAAGGCACCGACGACCGCGTGCAGCGCATCACGAAGAACCTGATCGACCGGGCAATCCGCGGATAAATCGCGCAGGCTGTTCCACGACTTCCGTCCATCCGGCCCTGAAAGTCTCGGATTTTCTGAACGGCACGGTCTGACCTCAAAAAAGGCGTGCTTTTCGCCGAAAATCCTGAGCGCGCCGCCGAAATGGCCTGTGGGTTTGCCGCATCCGCTCCACCGTTTGCCGCATCCGCTCCACCGTTTGCCGCATCCGCTCCACCGTTTGCCGCATCCGCTCCACCGTTTGCCGCATCCGACGGCCCCAGCTCAGCGACGGGCGGCGGCTGGTGCGGACTAGGCGCGGGCGAAGGCGGTGTGCAACTTTGGGCTTTTCGCGGATGCGCGCGAAATAAACATTCCTTTCATAGCTTGCGAGCTAAGTAGTCGGTAAGTTCAATCAAGAATGGTGCGGCAAGGATCATGATGACGTAGATGCGCCAACTATCGTCGTGAGTAGCACGAATCGTCGCCCACAACCATCTGCCCAAGTAAATGACGACAATGCAGAGGAAAGTGATCAGCCGAAGCCCGTCGCCCATATCGAGGCGCGGCAATAGAATAGCGGCAATGAGGCAACCAACGCCGAATGCTACTAAAAGCGTGAGGTGCGGCCACGAAGTCCGGCCGCGAGATGCCGATTCGGATAGCATATCTATGTAGCTGCTTGGTCGAGTGGCGTTCGTGTCGCCTGATTCGCCTTAAGCGATGAGCCCAAAGCAATCTCGTCTTACACCATTCGCTCCCTACCCCAGCGACCAGCCCTTGCGCGGTTCGCGTTTGAGGAATTGCTCGGCTTCGGGGGCGTTCGGGATGCGCATGGCGGCGGTGTCCCACTGGAGTTTCTTTCCCGCGCGATAGGCGACGTTGCCGAGGTGGTTCGCCTCGGTGAGGCGGCCGCTGTAGCCGAAGTGGCAGGTGGTCGGCGCGCCGGTCTTGCAGGCGTGGATCCATTCCGCGTGATGGCCGATGGACGGCGGGATGCTCTCGGCGGGCGGCGTGAAGCCCTCGTATTGTTTTTCGGGGAGCAGCAGGTACTTGCTGTAGCTGGAGAGCAGCATGCCTTTGTCGCCGATGAAGAGCACGCCGTCGGGCCACTGCGGGATGAGGTTTTCCTTCCACTGCGGCGGGCGGTGCGTGCCTTGGTGCCAGGTGAGTTTCACGGCGGGCATATTGCCACGCGGGCCGTATTCGTAGGTCGCGCTCATCGAGGCGGGCGCGATTTCGGGATGCACCGGCGGGCCGCTGGCCTCGATGGTGAGCGGGGCGTCGAGGTTCAGCGCCCAGAATGGGAGGTCGTTCCAATGCGAGCCGAGGTCGCTCATCGTGCCATTTCCAAAATCCCACCAGCGATACGACTTGTGGCCGGGGAAATAGACGCTGTGGAATGGCCGCATCGGCGCGGGCCCGATCCACAGATCCCAGTCGAGCTCCGGCGGCACAGGCTCGGATTCCTTCGGGCGCTCCTGCGTGTTCGTCACGTCGTGATTCGCCTCCGCATCCTGCGGCGACTGCCAGCCCCACGCACGGCTCACCCACACGTGGACTTCGCGCACCGGGCCGATGGCACCGCTCTGCACGAGCTCGACCACGCGGCGGTAGTTGTTCGTGGCGTGGATCTGCGTGCCCATCTGCGTCGCGACGCCCGCGGCCTTAGCGGCCTCGGTGATCAGGCGGGCCTCCTGCACGTCGCGCGTGAGCGGCTTCTCGCAATAGACATGCTTTTTCCTCCGCAGCGCCGGCATCGTCGCATACGCATGCGCGTGCTCCAGCGTGCCGACGAGCACGGCGTCGAACTCCGAGTCCTTCAGCTCGTCATACATCTTCCGGTAGTCGCGGAAGCGCTTCGCCTTCGGCAGCTTCGCGGAGGCGGCGTCGAGGTTCTTCAAGTTCACGTCGCACAGCGCGACGATGTTCTCGGTCATCATCTGCGCCATGTCCGCACCGCCGCGTCCGCCGCAGCCGATGACGGCGATATTCAGCAGGCTATTCGGCGAAGCGCACCGGAGAATGGCCGGAAAGCCGAGCACGCCCGCGGCGGCTGCGGTGGTCTGGAGGAAACGACGGCGCGTGATGGACTGCGGAGTGTGGCGGTTGTTCATGGGATTGGGTGGATCGGGGTTGGGGTTTGAAAATCGCGCGGGCAAAAATACGCGCGCCGAATCTGACGATTCACGCACGCAGACACACCGTCAATTTTGCAACGCACGGTTTCTTTGGCCGCAGCGCGGAAAACTATCGCGAAGTCAGGCCACCCATAAATTGAATGAAACCAAAAACGATCGCGCCCCACGCCACCGAAAAGACCCGCCCGTCGGACTGCCAGCCGCCATCGAACAAGTGATGGCAGTCAGGGCAATGCCGCCACCCGTGAGACGCGCACTCCTTGCCGGGCTATTCCAAAAACTTCAGCGTGGGCAGCCGGTATTGCATCTGCACCATGCGCTCGGTCTTCTGGATTTCCGCAGCATCGAGGTAGATCGTCTTCGGGTCTTCCTCGAATTCGATCTTGTGAAATCCGTTCTCCGGCTTCTCCAGCGCCTTGGGCACGTCGTCGAGTGACTGCAGTTCCACGCCGTTGATTTTCTTCACGAGCAGGCTGTTCAGGTCCTCATAGCCGACGGTCGCGGAAGTCGGCAGCACGCGGCTGAGGAAGACGAGCTTCCGCGGCCCGTCCTTGAAAAGCTCGGTCTGCACACGGTCGAAATACACGAGGCGCTCCGGCGCCCGGCGCAGCCAGTCGGCGCCGAAATCCTTGAGATACTGCCGCGAGAGCTCCTGTAAAATGAGACCGCCGACGATCACGAAGCGCGGGCGGTGATCGATGATGTAGGGATCGCTCACATAGCTCGAAGCCGGGCGATGCGTGAGCGTGGCCTCGAGCACCTTGCGTTCGCCGCCACGCACGATGTGCA
>JAYWEO010000285.1:0-14514 GCA_043779225.1 Prosthecobacter sp. | reverse complement strand
ACGCCTCGATGTGCTCACCGCGACCGCATTTCTCCGCATGGCGCCCGACGGCACAGGCGATCCGAATGACGACATGAAGCTCGCACGCAATCAGGTCATCGCGGAGGAGCTGAAGGTCGTGTCGTCGTCGCTCCTTGGCCTCACCGTCGGCTGCGCGCAGTGCCACGACCATCGCTTCGATCCGATCCCGCAGACGGACTACTACCGGCTGCGCGCAATCTTCGAGCCTGCGTTTGATTGGGAATCGCGCTGGCGTCCGCCGTTCCAGCGGCAGTATTCGCTCTACACGCCGGAGGAGCACGCCAAGGCCAACGAGATCGAGAAGCAAATCGGGGACATCAACCGCGAGGCGCAGGCGATGAGCAAAAAGTTCCTCGATGAGATTTTTGAAAAGAAAATCACCGAGCTGCCCGAGGCCGAGCGTGAGCCCTACCGCAACGCGCGTGCGACGACGGAAAAGGATCGCACGCCGGAGCAGAAGGCGCTCATCAAGAAATACCCGAACGCCCTCGCGCTCTACTCGCTCGATCTCTACGACGCGGCTTTGCAGAAGAAGGTCACCGACAAGACCGCCGAGGGGACCAAGCTCCGCGCGTCGCTTCCGCCCGAGGGCATGGTCATGGCGCTCACCGAGGTGAAGGGCATCGTTCCGAAGACGCATCTTTTCCATCGCGGCGACCACGATCAGCCGAAGCAGGAAGTGCAGCCCGGCGAACTCACCGTGCTCGCGACGCCGGAGGTCGAGCCGTTCAAGGCGGAGAAAGTGGAATCGGGATCGAGCGGTCGCCGGCTCGCGTATGCGCGCTGGCTTACGGGCGGGAAGCATCCGCTCGTCGCACGCGTGCTCGTGAACCGCTTTTGGCTGAATCATTTTGGCCGCGGCATCGTGAACACGCCGGGCGACTTCGGAGCGCTCGGCGAACGGCCCACGCATCCCGAGCTGCTCGACTGGCTCGCGAGTGAATTCATGGACAGAGGATGGAAGCTGAAGCCGCTGCACAAGCTGATGGTGATGAGCACGACCTACCGCCAGTCGTCGCGCAGTGATGCCTCCTTGAAGGCAGACCCCGCCAACAAATTTTTCGCACGCTTCAAAATGCAGCGCCTCGACGCGGAGACGCTGCGCGATTCGATGCTCGCCGTCGCGGGCACCCTGAATCCGAGCCCGTTTGGCCCGCCCTCGGAGATCGCGCGCGACGTGTTCGGCCGCATGGTCACCGGCAAGGACAAGGGCACCATCACCCTCGCGAAAGTGGAGAGCGGCGGCGGCGACGATGTGCGCCGCTCGATCTACGTGAAAGTGCGCCGCAAGACGCCGCTCACCGTTCTGGAGACATTCGACGCGCCCGTGATGGAGCCCAACTGCGAGCAGCGCACGCGCACGACCGTCGCGCCGCAATCGCTCATGATGATGAACGACACCTTCGTCCTCGAAGCCGCACGCAGTCTCGCCTCACGGCTGAAAAAAGATCTGCCCGCCGACACCCGCGCGCAGGTGGTGAGCGCATGGAACATCCTTTTCAACCGCACTCCGCAGGACGCCGATGTGCAGCGCGCGCTCACCTACATCACCGAGCAAACCGAGGCCGTGCGCAACTACCACCACGGCATCCAGCACTCGAAAAACGCCCCCGCACCCGACCCCGCCATCGAAGGCCTCGCGAGCTACTGCCAGGTGCTCTTCAGCTCGAACCGCTTCCTCTACGTCGAGTGACACGCGCAAGCCACCGCGTGTCGTGAAGCGTGATCATGGCTGAACCATTCAGCCGGCGAACGGATTCAGCGCCCGCACTCCGCCGTAATCCTGGCCGGCATTCAAATCCTCGGAAAGAACCTCCGTACATCCGGCCATGCACGCGGCAGCGATGATGGCGGAGTCCCAATACGAAAGCTGGTAGCGCGTCTTCACCGCCATCGCCTCATGAAACAGGCCGAGCGTGATATCCACGATCGGGAAGCGGTTCCATGTGGCGATGAAAGCGAGCGCCTCATCGTGGGTGAGCGGATTGGACCGGCTGGGCCGCGTGGCCTGCACGTAAAACTCCTGCAACACCTGCACGGAAAGCGTGAGATCACGGTTCTTCAAAATCGCCTGCGCAATCGCCGCCTTCTGCGCCTCGGCGGGCAACGTGCTGACCGAGTAGAGCAGCACGTTCGTGTCAACGAACCGCATGACGCTCGTGCAGTTCGTCGCGGGTCAGGCGGTCGCTGCCGGAAAAAGCGGCCCCGCGCGCCCGCAATCCTTGGCGCAGCGATTCCTCCTGCTTCTCCAGCCGGTCAAACTCGGGAACGCCGCTGCCGGAAAACTGCTTCACGAAGTTCACGACGACGGATGCCAGCGAAGTGCCCGCCTGCCGGGCCTTCGTCTCCGCAGATTCGAAAAGCGTGTCATCGAGATTCAGCGTGAGCTGTTTCATGGCGCAAGACTAGCGGCGGCGGCGGCGGCTTGCAACGGTGCAGGTTGGCTCGAGCCAAAGCCTCGAAAGCCTCATGCCGTCGGCGGCGGCGCGGAGCAAAGTAGTCCCACGCTTCAGCGTGCAAAACCGTGCGATTCACCCTGCGCGCGCGGATACGGAATCGCCCGCAAACCGTTGCCGCGCGTCGTTGCACGCTGAAGCGTGGGACTACATTCTGCGCCGCTGTGCGAGCCGGGCCATCAGCTCCTCACGCGAGAGTTCCTCGGACTCACCCGCATCGAGCTGCGCAAACCCCTCCGCGGCCTGCGCGCGCACCCAGCCGCGGACCGCATCGCGGGCGAACTCCCGTCGCAAGGCCTCGCAGACCAGCTCCGACTCGCTGGCGTAAAGTCCCATACTCACCTTGTCCCGGACAATGCGGTCGAGCGCAGGCGGAAGCGTGATCGTCATGCACGGCATATGGAATTTTCCTGAGCTGAAAACAAGCCGTTCAGTCTTCCCTCCGCCGCCCGCACACCGACCGACGCATAACTGGCCGATGAATCCGCATCGCGTGTCCCGGAGGGACAACAGAAATTAGCCGGGGGTCGAGCGAGACACGAGCGACCACCCCCCGGATCCCACCCCACAAAGCTCATGCGCCCCGAAGGCGGTGCGGGAAAAGCACGCACGCCCTGACGTGCGAAAAAGGCGCGGCCTGCTCGACACACGCAAAGATTTCGGCACTCTGCTGCAACTCTCCCGCGCGATGAAAAAGAAACCCGCCCGAAAGCAAACTCCGCTCTACCGCAAGAAACCACTTCGCCGCAAAACGCCGATGCGCAGCCGCGCATGGCGCGATGATGACTCGTGCGTTTTGCGCGAGGAGCCAGCGCAGCAAGCGCGACCGCGCGCGCTGCATTGCGTCGAGTTGTTCGCGGGTGCAGGCGGGCTCGCCATCGCTGGGTCAAACGCGGGCTTCGAGCACGATGCAGTTCTCGAATACAACCACGATGCTTGCGAAACGATTCGCGCCAACCAGCGGCGCGGCTTCGAGCTTGTGCGGCATTGGCCGCTCATCGAGGGCGACGTTCACGACCAAGATTTTCAAACGTGGAGCGGGCGCGTGGATTTGGTTTCGGGTGGCCCGCCTTGCCAGCCATTTTCCATTGGCGGCAAACACGGCGTTATGGACAACTGCCGCAATTAGCTTACGCAGCTTCCCGGAGTTCATTTATGGAAAAGGCGAACGTCTTCCGGGCCGGGGAAATTTACACGCACGAGGAAGTCTATCGCGGATTGAAAGTAGGCAACGCTGGCGGCATCCGTCCATGCATCGGCGATGACGGCGAAATACGCCGCCTTGTCGTAATGACTTCCGAACCTTCCGCGCGCATCATCCGAGAGAACCCTTATCACGACCGGGTCGAAGGAAATGTGCTCGTCTATACCGCCGCAGGCCGCGAAGGGCAGCAGGCTTTCTCCGGTATCAACCGCCGTCTTCTCGACCAGCGCGATACACCATTCCCGATTTACGCCTTCACGAATATCGGCAGCCGTAGAAACACAAAGCTCGGCCCCAGGCGTTGGCGGTTTTTGGGCCTGCTCCAATTCCTCCGCCACTTTTCGGAAACGCAGGTTGATGCTCGCTCTGAACAGCGGCAGGCACTCGTGTTCGAGTTGTTCATCCACACAGAACCCGCCGAAGTGACGCCGCTCCACGACCGTGAAATCTTCGCACAAATCTGTTGCGAGCGCTGCGCTATCGGCAGCAACGACCCTGCCGAGCGCGATGTTGTAGTCACGGCTTCGACGCCAATGCCGCTTGCCGCGCCGCTCGACAGCGGCGTCGCGGAGGGTATCCGGCGCTCGTTGCTGGCTATCACTCCCGAGCGTTTTGAGCACGTCGTGAAAGACGCTTTAATGGCGACCGGATTCGAGCGCGTTTCAGTTACGCGTTTTTCCGGTGACGGCGGTGTGGACGTGAACGCCTTTGCCGGCCCCACGCTCTGGCCGTATCGCGATGGCCTGCTACAAGTGCAGGCCAAACGCTGGCTGCATACCGTGGGGCGTCGAGAGGTTGCGGAACTGCGCGGCAGCTTGCAACCCCACGCGCAAGGCGCAGTAGTCACCGCCTCGTTCTTCACCAAAGCCGCGATTGCCGAAGCGACCGAAGCTACCAAGAAGCCAATAGTTCTGGTGAACGGATTGGAGTTCGCGGCAGTTCTTTCACGCTTGGGCCAAGCCAACATCGACGGCTAACGCGACCGTTGACAGTGCGGAAAGAACCCGCGGAACTCGCTTCATCACCGCATGAACGAACTCACCGAACTCCAAAAGCTTGTGCCTCTGCTTTCCATGGAACCGCTCGAAACAGAAATCACCTTCCGTGAAGAGTCCGCCCGCGAGATCCGTTATACGTTAATCGTGTCATGCCGAAACAATGCCCTTCTCCGCAAGTTAGCTGAGATCTTCGGATGCCCCAATGAGCATTTGCCGAGGAGGACCGACACCCGATTTGAAGCTGCTGACAATTGGCACGGGCGAGGAGCCGTGGATTTGCGCGAACTCGCCGATGAGTTTATGCCGACAGAGGGTGAATTTTTCGACTTCGATATAACAATCGGCGAACTTCGATCACTTGCGCTCATAACATAAGCCGCTCAAGCCCTTTGTCCGAATTGGCAACTGACGCTGTTGAAATACGGCTTCATCCTTTATCCGGAAGTGAAGGGATTCAAATTCGGCCAACGACTTCATCCCTAAGATGGACACGCTGAGCGGGGCTCAGCGTTCCGAGCGCATGTCCCGCGTTCGCGCCGCTGCCAATAAGAGCACAGAGCTTCGCTTGATTACATTGCTCCGCGAGCATCGCATAACCGGCTGGCGGCGCGGAACGCCGCTGCCGGGCAAGCCGGATTTCGTTTTCCGCGCGCATAAAGTTGCCGTGTTTGTGGACGGCTGCTTTTGGCATGGGTGCCCGCGCCACGGACGGACGCCGAAAACCCGTGTCGCATTTTGGACGGCGAAGCTCGCGCGGAACTCGCAGCGCGACCGCGCCGTGACGCGCGCTTTGCGTAAATCCGGCTGGATGGTATTGCGGGTATGGGAGTGCGCTTTGGGGCGCTCCCGCGCCGGGCGCACGATGGCGCGCATCGCCCGCGCACTTGCCGGGCGAAAACCAAGACGATGAATTCCCGCGCCCCTGCCGGGGCGCATGATTTTTTGTCGGCGGGTTTCCGGGGGTGATCGCTCGTGCCTCGCTCGACCCCCGGCCAATTTCCATGCGTCCCTCCGGGACGTGCTGTTGCTCCAAGACGCATTGTTGCTCCGGTGATGGCTGAGGTTTTTGGCATCGGATTTCGTCACGACCGGCAGAGACAGAATCGGCAGTCCGGCCAATGAAATGTGGGTCTGGCGGATTGACTGAGGCGATGCCCCACTCGCGCCTCTGCTCCCGCCGCCATTTTCTCCAGGCCAACGCCTATGGCCTCGGCTCGCTCGCGCTCACTTGGCTGCTGCGCAATGACGGGCTCCTCGCCGCGCCGGTGAAGCCGCATGCGATGGGTGCGGATGCGCCGCGCTACGATCTGCTGCCGAAGGAGCCGCACTTTGAGCCGAAGGCGCGCGCGATGATCTCGCTCTTCATGATGGGCGGGCCGTCGCAGATGGATCTCTTCGACCCGAAGCCGATGCTCACGAAATACGACGGGCAGAAATTTCCCGGTGAGATCAAATACGACAATCTCGCGCAGGCTTCGGCGAAGGTGTTCGGTTCGCCGTTCAAGTTTTCGCCGCACGGGCAGTGCGGGATGGAGCTGAGCGAATTGCTCCCGTGCCTCGGCCAGGTCGCGGACGAAATCACGCTCATCCGCTCGATGCACTCGGGCGTGAGCAACCACGCGCAGGGTCTCTACGCGATGAACAACGGGCGCATCACCGCTGGCCGCCCGGCGCTCGGCTCGTGGCTGAGCTACGGGCTCGGCAGCGAGACGCAGGAACTGCCCGCCTACATGGTGCTCGGGCATCCCGGCGGACTGCCGACTTTCACCGGCGAGCACTTCACGAACGGCTGGCTGCCCTCGCTCTATCAGGGCACACTCATCCGCGCGACGGAGCCGCACATTTTGAACCTCGACCCGCCTGCCGCACTCGCGGGCGCACCGCAGCGTCGGCAGCTCGATTTGCTGAAGGCGATCAACGAGGAGCATCTCACCGCGCATCCGGGCGAACTCGATTTGCAGGCGCGCATCGCGAGCTACGAGCTGGCGGCGAAAATGCAGACGGCGGCGAAGGAGGCGCTCGATATTTCCAACGAGCCCGAGCACATCAAGAAACTCTACGGCGTGGATCGCCCCGAGACGCGCGACTACGCGACGCGCTGCATCATCGCGCGGCGGCTCGTGGAGCGTGGCGTGCGGTTTGTGCAGGTGCTGAATTCCGGCCAGTCTTGGGACCAGCACGGCTCGCTCCTTTCGGCGCTGCCGAAAAACTGCATCGCCACCGACCAGCCGAGCGCGGCGCTCGTGATCGATCTCAAGCAGCGCGGCCTGCTCGACACCACGCTCGTGCAGTGGGGCGGCGAGATGGGCCGCCTGCCTGTGCTGCAAAACGACGCGGGCCGCGAAAAATGCGGACGCGATCACAACACGCATGGCTTCAGCTACTGGGCCGCCGGCGGCGGATTCAAGCGCGGCCACATCCACGGCGAGACGGACGAGTGGGGTCACCAGGCCGTGAAGGACGTGGTGAACCACTACGACTGGCACGCCACGCTGCTGCGGTGCTTCGGCCTCGATCACACGAAGCTGATCTACAAGCGCAACGGCATCGCCTCCTCGCTCACCGACGGGCAAGGCGCACGCGTCGTGAGCGAACTGATCGCCTGATGCAGCAGGCGTGAGCGCGCGGCATCGCGACACGCGGCTTGCTCCTCGCGGTTTTCAAAATCATTGAATGCGCGCACCGATGACCGCCACCGCGCAGCCCACGAACATCCGCCGCCACATCATCGGCGTGACGATGCTCGTCGCGTTCATCCTGTATCTCGACCGGAACTGCATGGGCGAGATCGTGAAGTCGGCGTCTTTCAAAAAGGACCTCGGACTTTCCAAGGACGACACCGGGCGGATTCTCAGCGCGTTCTATTTTTCCTACGCACTCTTCCAGGTGCCCGCAGGCTGGGCGAGTGACCGCTTCGGCGCGCGCCCGATGCTCACGATCTACATCGTGCTGTGGTCGCTGTTCACCATGATGACCGGGCTGGTCGGCGGCTTTGCCGGACTGCTCGCCGCACGGCTGCTGTGCGGGATGGCCGAGGCCGGAGCGTATCCGGCGGCGATGGCGATGATTCGGAAATGGATCCCGCTCACGGGCCGCGCACGGGCGAGCGGCTCGGTCGCACTCGGCGGACGCATCGGCGGCACGGTCGCGCCATTCCTCACGATCTGGATGGTCGTGAAGATGGGCGACTGGCGGCCTTCGCTTTGGCTGGACGGCGCGGCGGGACTGCTCATCGCGCTGCTGTTTTGGAAAATGGTGCGCTCGGATCCGCAATCGCATCTGAAGGTGAATGCCGCCGAACTCGCGCTGATCGGCACACCTCATGTCGAGCCGCCGCTGAGCGGCCGCGAGTTCCGTCACGCGCTGGTGTGCTTTTGCAAAAGCACCAGCCTGTGGTGCAACTCGGCGTATCAGTTCCTCGTGAACTTCGGCTGGGCCTTCCTCGTGACGTGGCTGCCGACGTATCTCGTCGAGGAGCGTCACGTTGAACAGATCGAGGGCGGGCGCATGGTCACGTGCGTGCTCGCGTTCGGAATGCTCGGCCAGATCGCGGGCGGATTTTTCTGCGACCGGGCGACGCGCCGCTTCGGCATCCGCAAGGGCCGCGCGATACCGGTCTTCAGTGCGATGCTCGTGGGCGCGGCAGCGTATGCGTGCTGCCCATTTGCGCCGAGCACGTGGCTGTTCATCGCGTGCTGCGCCGTAGTTTCATTCTGCGTGGACCTCGCGAATCCCGCGATGTGGGCATTCATCGGCGATGTCGGCGGCCGCGCCACCGCCGCCGCGGGCGGATGGGGAAATATGTGGGGCAATTTCGGTGCGAGTGTCGGCGCACTGCTCGTGCCCTGGCTGCTGAAGGTCGGCGGCGATGGAAAAACCTTGGTCTTCTTCACACTCGCCGGAGCATTTGTGCTCGCAGCCCTCGCCGTGATCCCGATGAACGCGACGAAGAAACTCATCCCTGACGAAAGCCATCCCTCTTAATCCTAATCCTATTCTTAATCTTAATCCCCTCCCCCGCTTGCGGGCTTCGATGCGAGTAAGATTAAGAATAAGATTAGGATTAAGAGGCTGGAATCGATCACACAGCCGACAACAACCAACCACATGAACCACCCGCTCGTGTCCTACCCGCGCACCGCAAACACGCCGACTTCGCCGCTGCCATTCAGTCCCGCCGTCGTCGTGGGCGATCTCATTTTTGTCTCCGGCCAGGCCTCGGTGGATGAAAAGGGCGCCATCGTGAGCGACACCTTCGAGGGCGAGTTCCGGCGCTCGGTGGAAAATCTCCGTCGCGTGCTGGAAACCGCTGACAGCGATCTCAAACACGTCGTGCAGACGCGCAACTACGTCCGCGACGCTGAGGAAGTGCCGCTCTACAACCAGCTCTACCGCGAATATTTTTCCGAGCCTTTCCCCGCGCGCACGACGATCACGAACTGCCTGCCCGCCGCCCTGCGTTACGAGATTGAAGCCGTCGCCGTGCGGCGCAAAAACTGAACCGCACCGAGAGCTGTGCCCCACTTTTCTCCCTCCAAAAAATGACCGACCGATACGCCAAGTCCCGCGCACTTTTCGAGCGCGCGCAGCACAGCATCGCCGCAGGCGTGAACAGCGGCATCCGCAAGATGGAGCAGCCCGTGCCGCTCTACTTCGCGCGCGGCGAGGGCTCGCGCGTGTGGGATGTGGATGGCAACGAATACATTGATTTCCAAATCGGCCAGGGCGCGCTGCTTTACGGCCACGCACCCACCGGTATGGCCGAGGCGATCGCGGCGCAGGCAAAGCTCGGCACGCACTGGGCCGCGCAGTCAGAGCTGGAGATCGAAGTGGCCGAGCGTCTGCAGACGATGATCCCGTCGGCTGAACTCGTGCGCTTCAACAACTCCGCGACCGAGGTCGTGCTCTCGGCGCTGCGGCTTGCGCGCGCACACACGGGACGTCCGCTTGTGCTGAAATTCGAGGGACACTACCACGGCTGGGCGGATGAGGGGCTGGTCGGATTTGCCCCGCCGCCGGACAAGTGGGGCGACGACGAAGCGCCCACACGCCTGCATCCCAGCGCAGGAGTGATCCCCGAGGTGCTGGATCAATTTGTCGTCGCGCGCTGGAACGACCCCGATCACCTGCGCCGCCGCGTGGCGGAGTTTTCCGGTCGGATCGCCGCGATCATTTTCGAGCCCGTGCTCTGCAATACCGGATGCATGGAGCCGGTGCCCGGAATGATCGAGACGATCCGCGAACTCTGCGACCGCGAGGGAATGCTGATGATCGCAGATGAGACGATCACCGGCTTCCGCTTCGGCCCCGGCGGCGCGCAGAAGCATTTCGGCTTCACGCCAGACCTCACGATCCTCGGCAAAGCGATCGGTGGCGGCGTTCCCTTTGCGGCACTCGCAGGAAAACGATCCGCGTTCGCAAAAATCATCGAGGGCACGGTCGTCCACGCGGGGACACTGAATGGCAACCCACTCTGTCTCGCGGCGAGCAAGTGGTGCCTCGATTCCATCGCGTCGCTCGGTGACCGGCATCCGCACGAAGTCACCGCACTTGGGCGCACGATGATGACCGGCCTGCGCACACTCGCGGATCGCCACGGCATCCCGCTGCGTCCGCAGGGGCCGGGCCTCATCTTTCACACCGCGATGCTGAAGCCCGGTGCCGCCGAGGGGCCGATCCACGATTACCGCGACTACATGTGCCGCCACGATGCACCGCGCTGGGCGCACTTGCGGCGCTGCCTGCTGGAAAACGGCGTGCGGGCCATCGAGCGCGGGCTGTGGTTCATCAGTCTCGCGCATCGCGAGGCGGATGTGAGCGAGGCTTTGCAAAAGGCGGAGCGCAGCTTTGCCCGGCACGCGGGCGAATGGAAACCGGCGTGAACCGCATGCCGAAGCGCGTCCTCATCGCCGGGCTGTTTCACGAGACGCACACGTTTCTCGAAGGCACGACCGGCCTGCGGGACTTCACCGTGCTGCGAGGCGAGGAAATGCTTCGCGGCAAAGGCGACAGTTCGCCGCTCGGTGGCGTGCTGGAATGTGCGCACGAGTTTGGCTGGGAGGTGGTGCCGACGGTGGACTTCCGCGCAACACCGAGCGCAGTCGTGGAAGACGAGGTCGTGGAAACTTTCTGGAACGAACTCTCCGCGCGGATCACCACACTGCCCGACGCCGTCTATCTCATCCTCCACGGCGCGATGGTGTCGCAATCGCTGGCCGACGTGGAAGGTGAAATCCTCGCGCGACTGCGCCAGCGCCTCGGCACGGCAGTGCCGATCTTCGGAGTCTTCGATCTGCACGCAAATTTCACGCGGCGCATGGCGGATCTCGCGAACTGCCTCGTCGCCTACCGCGAGAATCCGCACACCGACGCACGATGCGCCGCGCAGATCGCAGCGCGGCTTTTGCAGCGCACACTAACCACAGGCCAAGTGCCCCGGATGCACTGGCATCATCCGCCCGTGATGTGGCCGCCCACCGGCACGGGCACGGCGTCCGAGCCGATGCTTTCGCTCGAACGGCTCGCGCGCGACCTTGAAAATGAGACGCCGGATTTCTGGGCGGTGAATGTTGCCGCCGGGTTTTCATTCGCCGACACGCCCGATACCGGCGTGAGCTTTGTGATCGCCACGACCGGCGCCGAATCGGATGCGCGTACGGCGCTGGAGCGGCTCAGTGCGCTGGCGCTGGCCGGGAGAGACTCAGGCAACGTGACAGACCCGCCGGTCGGCGAAGTCTTCGCAAACCTCGACCCACTCCCGTCCGGTCTCACCGTGCTCGTCGAGCCATCGGACAATATCGGCGGCGGCGCGCCCGGCGACGGCACGGGACTGCTGCGGGCATTGATCGAACATCGGATTCCAAATGCTGCGATCTGCATCAATGATCCCGAGGCAGTGCAGCGTCTCACATCACTCCAAGCCGGCGCACGGATCACGCTGCCCATAGGCGGACGCGGCAGTCGGCTGGATGCCGGCCCGCTCACGCTTGAATTGGAACTGCTCCGTTGCGGCGACGGGAAATTTGCACTGGAGGACAAGCAGAGCCACCTCGCCTCGATGAGCGGCGACCGCTTCGACATGGGAGCGTGTGCTGTCGTGCGGCACGACGGCCTCACGATTTTGCTCACGAGCAACAAGACTCCGCCCTTCGATCTCGGCCAGTGGCGCAGCCAGGGCATCGAGCCGACGAGTCTCTCGGTCATCGCAGTGAAGGCCGCGGTCGCACATCGCCGGGCCTACGATCCCATCGCTGCGCGGATGCTGTGGGTGGATACGCCGGGACCCTGCACGAGCAATCTCCGGCTGCTGCCCTATCGGAAAATCCAGCGCCCCATTTCCCACTCGATGAATGACTCCGACGCCGCGTTCAGCCCAGCGCGCGGCGCAAAGCCTCTGCACGCGTCGTGAGTTCCTGAGGGAGTTCGGCGGGCAGTCGCTCGAGGCCGTGGTTGCGGAGGAATGCGGTGCGGGCTGCGTCTTTCTGAAATGCAGCGATGGCGAGATGGATGAGCGGATGGGCGGGATGGAGGGCGTATGCGCGTTCGATGTCGGCCTGGGGCGCACCGGGCACCACGAGTGAATCCGCCGCTTCACCGCACGTCGTCCGCATGCCGGGACGGATGGATTTTTCCGCACCGTGCGCGAGATGATGGCGGGCGATGTCGCCATACCGTGTGGTGTCCGTCGCGAGTGATCCCTCGAATGCGGCGCGGTGACGCCGCCACTCGTCCACGGGCAGATCCGCCGGTTCGCCGTCTGCATTCAAGGTGCGCGCCGCGAGCATGCGCAGAAAATCGGGGAACCACGCGGGCGCCGGCATCGCGGTGCCGAGAATCTCCCAGACGCGCGCGGTCCTGTCGTCCGAGGCGGTGAGGATCCGCGCGCCGTCCGCGCTGAAACATGCGCTGCGCACCTTCGCGGTGTGGCCCGGAAAAATCGCGATGAGCTTCCCGGTCGCCGCATCCCACATGCGCGCGGTCTTGTCGTCGGAGGCCGTGATGATGCGCGCACCATCGGGGCTGAATTGCGCACACCACACTGCGCCTTCGTGACCGGAGAGTGTGACGGTTGATTTTCTCGTGACTGCATTCCAGATGCGCGCGGTGCGGTCGTCGGAAGCGGTGACGATACGCAGGCCGTCGCGGCTGAATTGCGCGCTGCGGATCGAGTCCTGATGACCCGAAAGTGCGGCGATCGGTTTTCCCGAAGAAACGTCCCAGATGCGTGCGGTCTTATCCGCAGATGCGGTGATGGCGAGCAGCCCGTCCGCGTTGAACTGCGCGCCCCACACGCATCCCTGGTGGCCGGTGAGCCTCATCACCGGCTCGCCAGTGGCGGCATCCCAGATGCAAGCGGTGTTGTCGGACGACGCGGTGACGATGCGCGTTCCGTCCGCGCTGAATTGCGCGCTCCACACAGAGTCCTCGTGATCGGAAAGTGTGAGCAGTCGCTTTGCGGTAGCGGCGTCCCAGAGGAATGCGGTCTTGCTGTAGGATGCCGTGACGATTTTCGATCCATCCGGGCTGAACTGCGCGCCCATCACGGAGTCCTGCTGATGCGAAAGTGTCGCGACGGAACTGCCGGTGTCGGCGTTCCATATCCGCGCGGTCCGATCCGACGACGCGGTGACGATGAACATCCCATCCGGGCTGAAACGCGCGCTCCTCACGGAATCTAGATGCCCTGTGAGCATGCTGAGCGCCTTTGCGCAGCAGGTGTCCCAGATGTGCGCCGTGCCATCCGAAGACGCGGTGACGATGCGCTGGCCATCGGGGCTGAATCGCGCACTCCAGATCGCGGCGTGATGGCCGGGAAATGTGGCGACCGATTTTCCCGTCGCCGCATCCCACAGGCAGGCCGTGCCGTCCGCGGAAGCAGTGACGATGCGCAGGCCGTCTTCGCTGAACTCCGCCATGCTCACCGCACGCTGGTGGGATGCGAGCACCGCGGTTTCCTTTCCCGTCGCCGCATCCCAGATCCGCGCGGTGTTGTCCGATGAGGCAGTGACGATGCGCGTGCCATCCGGGCTGAACTGCGCGCGCAGCACCGAGTCCTGATGGCCCGTGAGCGTGGCGAGGAGACGCTCTGCGGCGACGTTCCAGATGCACGCCGTCCGGTCGTAGGATGCCGTGACGATGCGCGTGCCATCGGGGCTGAACCGCGCATTCCAAACTGCACCTTGATGGCCGGAAAATGTGGCGATGGCCTTTCCGTTCGCGACATTCCAGACGATCACAGTGTTGTCGGAAGATGCAGTGACGATGCGCGCGCCATCCGGGCTGAATTGCGCGGCGCGGACGGCGTCCTTGTGGCCGGTGAGGACGGCGACACATTTCCCGGAGTCCGCGTCCCACACGCGTGCGTCCGGCTCCTCGGAAATGGTGACGACGCGCGAACCATCCGGGCTGAACTGGGCGATGCTGACCGCACGTTCGTGGCCGCTGAGCGTGGCGAGCAGTGCTCCCGTCGCTGCATCCCAGATCCGCGCAGTGCCATCTGCCGAGGCAGTCGCGACGCGCGCACCATCCGGACTGAATTGCGCATGGCTGACGGCGCGGGTGTGGCCTCCCAGCGTGGCAATGATTGTCCCGGTGGCGGCGTCCCACACGCGCGCGGTGTTATCGTATGAAGCGGTCACGACGCGCGTGCCATCCGGGCTGAATTGCGCACTCCAGACAGCGCCCTGATGATCGAGGATGGCGACTGGCGAATGGACATCCGCCGAATTCAAAAGTGCGACCACCTGCTCGGCCGCGAGCGTGGAACCGGGCGCGTATTCGCACGCGCGGGCGAGATGCGCGAGGGCATCGCGATGCAGGCCGCGTCTCACGAGAT
>JAYWEO010000284.1:0-30526 GCA_043779225.1 Prosthecobacter sp. | reverse complement strand
ACTTGTCTTCGGCGACCTGTGGGAATTTGATCCCGCGCCGGAGACGGCGGATCCGAAGCTGAAGAAACGCTACGACCTTTTCATCGGCGGCGAATTCGTTGCGCCGAAGAGCGAAAAGTATTTTACGACGATCAATCCTAGCAACGAGGCGAAGCTCGCGGACATCGCGCTCGCGGGTGCGGCGGATGTGGACGCGGCGTACCGGGCGGCGCAGCGGGCGTTCGACGGCGCGTGGGGGAAAATGGCGGGCAGCAAGCGTGGAAAATACATCTTCCGCATCGCGCGGCTGCTGCAGGATCGCGCGCGAGAATTTGCCGTGGCGGAGACGATGGATGGCGGCAAGCCGATCAAGGAATCGCGCGACTTCGATGTGCCGATGGCGGCGGCGCATTTTTTCTACCACGCGGGCTGGGCGGACAAACTCGACTGCCTCGCTCCGGGCCGCCGCGTCGCGCCGCTCGGCGTGGTCGGGCAAGTGATCCCGTGGAATTTTCCGCTGCTCATGCTCGCGTGGAAAATCGCGCCCGCGCTCGCGGCAGGGAACACCGTCGTGATCAAACCCGCCGAGACCACGAGTATCACGGCGCTGAAATTTGGCGAGATTTTGCAGGAGGCGGGATTGCCGCCGGGCGTGGTGAACATCGTCGCGGGCGCAGGCGAGACGGGCGCGGCGGTGATGACGCATCCGCTGGCCGCGAAGGTCGCCTTCACCGGCTCGACGGACGTGGGCAAGATCATCATGCGCTCGCTCGCGGGCACGGACAAAAAGATGACGATGGAACTCGGAGGCAAGGCCGCAAACATCATCTTCGCCGACGCGCCGCTGGACCAGGCCGTCGAGGGAATCGTGAACGGCATCTTTTTCAACCAAGGCCACGTGTGCTGCGCCGGCTCGCGGCTGCTTGTGCAGGAAAGTGTCGCATCCACGGTGCTCGCGAAACTCAAGCGCCGCATCCAAGTGCTGCGCGTGGGCGATCCGCTCGACAAGAATACTGACGTCGGGGCGATCAACTCGAAGGAGCAACTTGATCGGATCGCCGGGCTCGTGCAGAGCGGCGTGGATGAGGGTGCGGAGATTTTTCAGCATGCATGCAAGCTGCCCTCGAAGGGCTTCTATTTCCGACCGACCGTTTTCTCGGGCGTCACGCAAAGCCATCGCATCGCGCGCGAGGAGATTTTCGGCCCGGTGCTGAGTGTGCTGACTTTCCGAACCGTCGAGGAAGCCGTCGAGAAGGCGAACAATACGGCGTTCGGTCTCAGTGCCGGCGTGTGGACGGACAAAGGCTCGCGCATTTTGAAAATGAGCACGGAGCTGAAGGCGGGTGACGTCTGGGCGAACACGTTCAACAAATTCGATCCCGCGTCGCCCTTCGGCGGATACAAGGAGAGCGGCTTCGGCCGCGAAGGCGGACGACAGGGGCTGCTCGACTATTGCAAGCTCGTGTGAGGAGGGAACCACGAATGGACACGAATGGACACGAATCGCTCCTGAGGGATGTCAGCCTGCCACACGCGGCACTGGTTTACTCAATTGTCGGTGCAGCGTTTGAGGTGCTGAAAGAGATCGGGCACGGGCTGCACGAGAAGCCGTATGAGAATGCGCTCGTGGTGGAATTTGGACTGAGGAATCTGGCGCTCGAACAGCAGAGGTCGCTTGAGATTTTCTACAAGGGCAAGCCGGTCGGCCTCTTCGTCCCGGATTTGCTCGTCGCAAATGCCGTCGTTGTGGACACGAAGGTCATTGAACGCATCACCAACGCGGAACGCGGGCAGATGATGAACTACCTGCGCATGACGAAGCTGAAGGTCGGCGTGATGCTGAATTTCCACAGACCGAAAGTCGAATGGGAGCGCATCGTCCTATGATGCGTTTCGAGCCTCCCGATTTTGTGAAATCCAAACTTCCGAACCCAGAGATTTCTCAGTCCCGCATTGGCACCGTGAACACGCTGTTCCCATTCGTGTCGCTTCGTGTCGCTTCGTGGTTCCCGATTTTATGAAAGCACGCCTTCCCATCACCAAGACCCCAAAGTGTTACGTCGGTGGCGCGTTCATCCGCAGCGAGAGCGGGCGCGTCACGGCACTGCATGATGCGCGCGGAAATTTCTTCGCGAACATCCCGCAATGCACGCGCAAGGATCTGCGCAACGCTGTCGAGGCTGCGGCGAAGGCCGGGCCGGGGTGGGCGAAACGCTCGGGTTACAATCGGGGGCAGATCCTTTACCGCCTTGCGGAAATGATCGAGGCGCGCAACGTGGAAATGGCGGAGGCCATCGCGCTCGGCGGCGCGAGCGATGCGGCGGCGGCGAAGGAAGTGAGCGCGAGCATTGACCGGCTGATCCACTACGCGGGCTGGGCGGACAAATTTGCACAGGTGCTCGGCAGCGTGAACCCGGTGTCGTCGCCGCATTTCAATTTCACCGTGACCGAACCGATGGGAATTATCGGCGTGATCGCGCCGGACGAAGCGCCGCTGCTCGCGCTCGTCTCGCTCATCACGCCAGCGATCACGGGCGGAAATTCCGTCGTCGCGCTCGCATCGCAGAGTCAGCCTTACCCTGCAATCATGCTCGGCGAAATGCTCGCGACGAGCGACCTGCCCGGCGGGGTCGTGAACCTGCTCACCGGCCAGCGCATCGAGATGCTCCCCACTTTCGCCACGCACGAACATCTCCGCGCAATCAGCGGCGTCGCGAATGACGACGGGCGCAAACTGCTCAAGCTCGGCGCTGCGGACAGCGTGAAGCGCACGCGGCTGCAAAAATCCGAGGACGCGCACGACTGGTTCGCGGACAGCGCGCAGGGCGTGCATGAGATCCGCGAGCTGATCGAATTCAAGACGACGTGGCACCCGATCGGTGCGTGAGTGTGCCGATGACCCGCCACTGAAGCGGACCCATGGGAAAGCATTTCTACATCGAGCTGATCGGCTACGTCGCATCGATGCTCATCGCACTCTCGATGATGCTCAGCTCGATCCTGCGGCTGCGCCTGATCAATCTCGCGGGGGCGCTTGCATTCACGGTGTATGGCATCCTCATCGGCGCGATTCCGGTGGCGCTTTTGAACGGCCTCATCGTGCTCGTGAACGCGCACTACCTGCTGCGGATGCTGCGGGCGAAGGAATATTTCCACCTCCTCAGCCTGCAGCCTGACTCAGACTACCTGCGGTATTTTCTGCGATTCCACGCCGAGGACATCCGGATATTTTTCCCGCAGTTCGGGCATCGCACCGCTGAAAATGAGATGGCGATTTTCATCCTGCGGGATTGCACGCCGGCCGGTGTCTTCATCGCCGAGGAGCAGCCGCGCGGGGTGCTGCACGTGCGGCTCGATTACGCGATTCCCCGGTATCGGGATTTCAAAATCGGGCGGTTTCTCTTCGTCGGTCAGGCCGAGTTTTTCCGGGAGCGTGGCATCCGGGAAATCATCGCCTCGCCGCAGCACGAGGACGTTCGCGCATATCTGATCGAGGTCGGCTTCGAGCCTTGCGGCGATGCGGAGGCAGCACTGCGCATGCGCTACGCGCCGCGGACGGACAGGACGACGGCCTGAGGTGCAGCTACGGCTTCAGCACTTCGTGGAGGTGATCGGCCAGCCGGTGTCCGGCGAGCGCGATCTGGCGCTCGCCGATGGCGTGCGCCTTTTCCTCGTAGTCCGCGGGGAGTTCACCGGCTGTGGTCTCGGTGAGGCCGTACGCGATGGTGTGCCTGCGCCAGCCATCGCTGATGGCGAGTGCGCGGCTTTCGAGGCTCCAGCTCACGGGAGTCGTATGCGCCGCGAGTTCGGGCAGCGCGGTGCGCGGAAATTTCGGCGCGATTTCCGCCGCGCGATGCTGCGAGGCGATGATCATCGTGATCGGAATGGGATGAAAAAGCTGCCCGCTCGTTCCGAAGAGCTGATCCCAGAATGAGTGCAGCTTGATCGCGTGTCCGCCGGGCGGCTTCACCCACGCCTTGTTCCCGCCGCGGTCGCCTTCGGGATCAGAAAATTTTTCATCGAAGAGCGTCTCGCAGTGCATCGGCTGGTGGATGTCGCCGACGAGGTGGAGCAGGTAGCTGAGCATTTTCGCCCTCGTGCGGATGTCGAATTTCGAGGTGAGCCGGCGCACGGCCTTGGTGCTTTTCTCGATGCCGGTGAGCACGTCATCGCCCGGAGTCGGCGCGGGCTTCATCGGGAAATCGGGCGGGATCAGCGGGTAGTCAATGTAGTGCCACTCGGGAAATGTCTCGGGGTTGTCGTGGTTGCGGATGTCGTCGGGATAGAGGCTGGCGAGCATCGCGATGAACTTCTCCAACTTCAGATCGGGGAGGCCGGCCGCGGGATAGGCCTTCTTCCAAGTCGCATACTTCGTGTGGCCGCGGAGGATGGCGTCAAATTTCAGCTGCTCCGTCTCCGAGAGCTGATCGTAGGCGATCGCGGTGGCGATCATGTGCCCCGGCGCGCTCCACGCAGACGCACGCCAGCAGAGCGGGAAAATGAGGAAGGAACAGACGAGGAGGAATTTTCTCATGGTGTTGCAGGGGATGATGACGCCGCGCTGGCTTTCTCCAGGAGCGGCAGTGAGGAGCAGCCAAGGCAGGCTGTGCCGCGCGGCAGGCTTTGTAAAACAGGAACATGACACCTGTAACAAGCGGGCCTTGAGCCGCGCGACTCGGGGACGTAGTGTGCGCCATGCCCGTCGCCGGACTCGATCTCGCCGCAGAAATCCAAGCGCTCAAACGCGAGCGCAACGCCGTCATTCTGGCGCACAACTATCAGGTGAAGGAAATCCAGGAGCTGGCGGATTTTGTCGGCGACTCGCTCGGGCTCGCATACAAAGCCGCGGAGACGAAGGCGGATGTGATCGCGTTCTGCGGCGTGCATTTCATGGCGGAGACGGCGAAGATCGTGAACCCGACGAAGACGGTCGTCCTTCCCGATCTGAACGCGGGCTGCTCGCTGAGCGATTCGTGCCCGGCAGACAAACTGGAGGCGCATCTGAAGGCGCATGCGGACAAGAACTATTACGTCGTCGCCTATATCAATTGCTCCGCTGGCGTGAAGGCGCTGTGCGATGTGATCTGCACGAGCGGCAACGCCGCAAAGATCGTCGAGCGCGTGCCGAAGGATCGGAACATCCTCTTCGTCCCCGATGAAAATCTCGGGCAATGGGTGATGGAGCACACGGGGCGGCACATGGATCTGTGGAAGGGGAACTGCTACGTCCACGTCGAGTTCACGCGGCAGGCCATCGAGCGCATCAAGGCCGAGTGGCCGGACGCGCCGGTCGTCGCGCACCCGGAATGCACGCGCGCGGTGCGGCTGCTCGCGGATGAGGTGTGCTCGACGGAAAAGATGATCACTTTCTGCAAACAGCACCCGTCGCAGGCCTTCGTGATCGTGACGGAGAGCGGGATGCTGCACCGGCTGCGGCGCGAGATTCCCGGCAAGCATTTCATCGCAGGGCCGACGGACAAATGCGCGTGCGCGGACTGCCGCTACATGAAGATGAACACACTCGAAAAACTCCACGCTTGTCTCCTGAATCGCGAGCCGCAGGTGATCATCCCGGAGCCGATTCGCGCGCGCGCGGAGCTGCCGCTGCGCCGGATGCTGGAGTGGAGCCGGTAGAATCGCGTGAGCTTGCCCCCGATGGAGCGCCGAAAATTTTCGCAAGTGTGCCATGTCGCGCTGGCGCTGCTTTTCGCCGTGCTGCTCGGCGGATGCGAGGACCGGACGAAGTCGCCGCGCGATGTGGCCGAGGACATGTCGCGGATGTTTTCCGAGAAGCGGATCGCCGAGGCGTATGAGGGGACGGCGCCGGCATTCCGGTTCCGGCGCTCGCAGAATTACTTCGAGGCGCGCGTGCGCGACCTCGGGCTTTGCGATGCGCTCAGCGTGAAGTGGGAGGACGCGGAACGGAACGGACGGCTGGCGACCGTGCGCGGAGTGTTCACGCTCAAGGACGACAGCGCGCTGCCGCTGAAACTGGTCTTCAGCATGGAGGCTGGCTGCTGGCGGCTGCTGGAGGCGCGCTCCTCACCCGCGCCCGGCGCCGGCATCCCGGAGGACATCTTCGCGGTGGCGGCGCGCACGTCGGATACGGTGAGCACACGATCAGTGGAAATCCTCGAACCCAATGACACCGAGATCCCGCCGGAATCGCAGCTCCGGCAGCTCGCCGAGGACACGCTGCTGCTTTTCAATGAAGCGATCCAGAATGGCGGCGATTTTTCCGGGCTGTATGCCGCCGCCTCCGACCGGTGGAAGTATCGGGGACGCGATCCGAAAATGGATCCCTACAACAACGATGGCCGCGTCACGATCGCGGCATTTCGCAAGGCATTCGCAGCCGCGATCGACGCGAAGGTGGACATCTCGCCGATCCGCGGGAAAAAGATGATCCTCTCGGAGCCCGCGCGCGTGAATTCCGACGGTGTGCTGATCTTGAACGGCACGTTTGATGCGCCCGTTTTCCAGGCAAGCATTCCGGGCAGCCCGAGGCGGGTGGTGTTCATGCTCGAATACGTGCGCGAGGCGGCGCAGTGGAAACTTTTCGGCCTCACGGTGAACATCCTCGCCCCGGAGAAGAAGGCCGGATCCAATCGCTAGCTGCGCAGGGCCTCGAGTGCGGTGGCGAGCGATGCGCAGTCGGTGATGCTGAGCACGGGTGTGTCCTTGCGCGTGCGCTTCACGAGTCCCGCGAGCACGCCGCCGGGTCCGAGTTCGAGGAAAAGCTCCACCTTCTCGACATCCACGAGGAACTCGATCGTCTCCGTCCAGCGCACCGAGCCGGTGACTTGCGCGGCGAGTGCGTTACGGATTTCCGCAGGGTCGGCGACGGGACGCGCGGTGACATTTGCCACGACGGGAAATGTGGGCGCCTGCATCGGCGTCTTCGCGAGCGTCAGCACGAGCTGGTCAGCCGCGCCGCGCATGAGCCGGGAATGATACGCGCCGGCGACGTTCAGCTTGGCGCATTTGCGGACTCCGCGATCGCGCGCGACATCGAGCAGCGCCTCGATTTTCGACTCATCGCCTGAGAGCACGATCTGGCCGGGGCTGTTGAAATTTGCGACATCCACATCGAAGTCTGCGGCGAGCTGCCGCACGATGGCCTCATCGCCGCCGATCATCGCTGCCATCGCACCGGTCGTCCATTCGCAGGCCTCCTGCATGAGCCGTCCGCGCTCGGCGACGAGACGCAGGCCGTCGGCAAAATTGAACGTGCCCGCCGCGGCGTGCGCGGTGAATTCACCGAGTGACAGTCCTGCAGCGATGTGTGCTTGGAGCGCGGGAAATTCCGCGCGCAGTGCCGCGAGGCACGCGAGGCCGTGGACGAAGAGCGCGGGCTGGCAGTTGGCGGTCTTCACGAGTTCGGACTCGGGGCCGGAGAAGGCGATGCCGCTGAGCGAACGGCCGAGGATGGCGTCGGCCTCGCGGAAGAGATCGCCGGCTGCGGGGAATTTCTCCGCGAGATCGCGGCCCATGCCGACGGCCTGCGCTCCCTGCCCTGCGAAAAGTAGTGCGATGCGTTTTGTCATGCCCTCGCATATTGCAAGGGGAGGCGGACAGGCAAGGACGCGGTGGCGGCTGGCCGAGCCTTACTGCTTCGGCGCGTACCAGCGGGCGATCATCAGCGTCGCGCGGAGCTGCGTCTTGTCGGTGGGGTTCACCTTGATCTCGCAGCTCTCGATCGCGGTGAATTTTTCCGGGCCCTGAAGGTCGTAGAGGAAATTGAACATCGCATCCCACGCTCCCTTGGCCTCGAATTTCACGCCGAGCGAAATGTGGCCCGGCGCATTCACCGGCGTGCCGGGCTGCGGTGCTTCGAGGGTGACGGTGTTCTTCTTGGCGACTTCGAGGATGGATTCGCGCAGCGACTTGCTGGCCTCGTCGGGATCGCCGAGCGCCGTCAGCCTCTGATTCATCCAGGCCTCGCGGCGCGACCAGAGATCGCGCTCGGTCTCGCGCTTTTTGAAGGTGTCGATTTTCGCCTGCGTGACCGCGAGCTGGCGCGTGAGGTCGGCGCGGTTCGAGAGGAGAAATTTGACGAGGTAGAAATTCACCAGCACGCCCATCACCACCGCGGTGACGGTGAGGAGGAACTTCTCCCGCTTGTTCATGTTTGCGACGAGGTTCATCGTGGCTTGCCGGTGATGCTGAAGGAAAAGCGGTCGTCCTTCAGCGGCTGCTCGGGCGGGAACTGAAGATCGAAGCTGTCGAGATCTTTGTCTTTCTTGAGTCGCGTGATGAGCGCGAACCGCGCGTCGGTCGTGCCTTCGCCTTTCATGACAAATTCACGCAGGCGGTATTCGAACGAGGTGAACTGGAGTTTCGGATCCTGCTCCCACGCCTTCCAGAGCTGATGCAGCACCTCGGTCGGGTAGCGTTTCGGCTCGATCACGGGCGCGAGCGAATCCCACCGGCTCATCTGTTTTTCGATGCTGGCGAAGCGCGGCTTCATCGCGTCGTGCTCGCGTTGCGTGAGCTGCATGCGGTGCTTCAGCCATGCGAGGTAGCCGAACGCGAGCGCGATCAGCACGAGCCAGACGACGCCGGCGACGAGGAGATTCTGCTTCAGGCTGTCGCCACGCGCGCGGCTGCGAAGCTCGGACTGCCACGCGGGCGGCAGCAGATCGAGCGACGACTTCGCGCCGGGCAGCAGGCCGAGGCGGTTCACGGGTTTTGCAAAATGCTGTGAGAGACCGTCCGCGAGATCCGCTGCATCCTCGGCGATCCGGATCTCGGAGAAATCGGCGGGCACGCCCTGCATTTCGGCGGAGAGCAAAAGGCCGGGCAGCTCGGCGAGGATGGCATCCGGCGCGGTCTCGGCGACGGGCTGCGCCCATGCGAGCTTTCCGTCGCAGATGATCGCGCAGACGGTCTGTCCCTGCTCGGGCCAGAGTGCGAGGATGGTGCCGGTGTCCGGGCAGGATGCGGCGACGCGCAGCGCCTGCAGCGTGATGCGCGCGGGGATGCGCCCTTTTTCGCGCAGCGGCGCGCAGAGTGTGTCGAGCTGCGCGCGGGATGCGGCGAAGGTGAGCACGGTGCTTTCATTTTCACCGCGCGTGAGCACCTCGAAGCCGTGGCTCACATCCTCGATCGGGTAGGGGAGTGTCTTCTCGAGCTGGAGCTGGAGCATGTCGGCGAGCTCGGCGTTGTCGGTGGATGGAAGCTTGTGCCGTTCGATGAGCACGGACTGGCACGGGAGCGCCAGCTCCACGTCTGCATTCGCCGGAAGCGCCGCGATCGCGTCCCCGAGCGTGGCCACACTCTGCTCCGCGCCACCGCCGACGCTTACGCGCCAGCCGTGTGCATCGGGACCGAGGAGGGCCGGGGTTGCGCCGTTTTGCTTCATTCTTTCCAGTTCAGGATCTGAGGGTTCTGGCTTCCTTTACGGACGACCACGGTCACTTGTCGAATGACTTTTCCCGACCAGCCCTCGGATCGGATCTGCCAGGTGTTGTCGCGGAGCATGATGAGGCCGCCGAGCGCCTGGAACTGCGTCTTGTTCAGGCCGAGGAATCCCTGCACCGTTTCGAGCTTCTGGATCACGGGATCGTCCAGCGTGCCATCAATGCCGTCGCCGCCGCGCCGCCATTGCAGGAAGCTGTCGATCGCGACATCGCCGACGCCGGGGAGGAGCCGGAGGATGTGCGCCTCCGCGCTGGAGACATCGATCGGCCCTTGCGAAAACACAGTGAGGTCGTCCTTCCATCCCGGCTGCGAAGTGAGCGGCTCGGTGCCCGCGACTTCCTCGAGCTCCTCGACGGTGAGGAACTGCCCGCGGTTCGGAGGATGATAGCCTGTGCTGTCTTCCTGGCCATTCGTGCGCTTCACGTTGTCGGCATCGAGCCAGTCGAGGATGCAGTCAATCATCCGGTCACGCGCCTGGTAATCAATGCCGCGCAGCTCCAGCCAGCGTCGGAAAATGTCGAGCTTGCGCTCATCGGGAGCACCGGCGTTGAAGATGAAGTTCAGGTTCAGCTTCGCGCCCTCGCTGAGGATGCGCACGCGGAAGCCGGGGTCGTTCACTTCCTCCATCGTCAGCGCCTCGGTCTCCTTGCTCACGAGCGGGTGCATCGCGATCGCGAGGCCGCTGTGCGCCATCGCGCGCGCCTCGGCGTCGTGGATGGTGTCGCCCGAGACCGTCATCGTGTGGCGGATGTATCCCCACCAGAGCAGGATCGCGCTGGTGAGCACGGTGATCGCCAGCAGCACGCTGAGAAGCGCCGCACCGCGACGGGCGGGATTTTGCAAAGGCCCGATCATTGCACGGCGGAAATGGGGATGCGCATCACGGCCTCGTAGGGGACGTCGTCACCCTCGCGTGTGATGCTCATGATGATGAAGGAGGGCCGCGCCGTGGGATCGCGCCACGAGTCGAGGAGCTGGCCGAGCCGTGAGTCCCAATAACGGATGCGCATGGCGGCGACCCGCTGCAGGAGCGGCACCCAGGTCGCATCTTTGTCGCTGCCTCCGGCGATGAGGCCGCTGTCCGTCTCCAGCAGCGCGGGCCTGCGCCAGAATCCGATCTCATACTTGTTCGAGTTTTTCTCGATCGGCTGGATGCGCAGCTTCACGCGGTATTCGCCGGTGGCGGCGGTCGTCATCAGCCCTGGGCCGCCGCGTGAACGCCACTCGATGGAGTCAAAGTCCGCGCCGCCCAGCTTGATGCTCTCGCCCTGGATGTTCGTCTGGCCGCGCGCCGGGAGATTGTAAAACTGCTCCTGCACCAGCGCCACGAGACGCTCGATGGCGAGCTGCTCCTCCGTGTCCTCGACCGATTCCTTCAGGGCGCGCAAGGTGGACTGCACGAAGCGGAAAATGCTGAGTGTCATGATCGCCAGGATCGCCACCGCGAGCATGACCTCGAGCAAAGTGAAACCGCCCTGGCGAGATGGAGCCCTCATCGCTGCTTCGGATAAAAGATGAACGACAGATCGCGATGGATCGTCTCGCGGCCCTCGCTCCAGCTCACGTCGAGCGTCACTTTGTAGAGTCCGAAAAGCTCCTGCTCCTTTTCGTTCTGCAGCTTCATCTGCTCACGCGTGATGTTCATCGTCATGCCATCCCACGCGCCCTTGAGCTTTTCGCTCATCTGATCCGCGAGCGGCAGCGCCTCGGTCTCGATCTGGGTGAAGTAGTTTGCCAGCACGCGCTGCGCGAGGCCTTCCTCGCGGCGGATGCGTTCGGCGCGCATGCAGTTTTCCACAATGCGGCTCAGCCCGACCATGGCGAATCCGAAGATGGCGATGGCGAGCATGGCTTCCAGCAGCAGGAAACCCGCGCTTTTTCCCGGTGAATGGAGCAGCCTCCTCATCGCACGGTCTGATCCACGATCTCCCCATGCCCGGTCAGCGGATCGTATTGCGCGGACCACGTGCCGTCCGGCCCGCTGTAGCCGACGACGACCGGCTCGCATGTCCCGCTGCGCCAGAACGTCCACACCGCCGGCGTGTCCTTCAGGGGGAGCAGCGAGGCGTGCCGGTCGATCGTGTAGCTCTCTTCCTTGGAAATCGGCAGCTCCTCCACTTGCGCGGCGGCCGTGCCGTTCTCGCGTTCCTCGGGCGTCGGCTCGTCCGGCTGCACCAGGATGCGATCGGGCTGCCATGAAATGGACCACGAGCGCTGATCATGCACCGCATTCGCCTGTGCCGTGCGCGCGAGTGCGTCGAACTTTTCAAACGTCTCGTGCAGCCTTTTCTCGCGCGACATGCCGCGCAGATTCGGGATCGCCAGCACGGTCACCGCGATGGCGATCGCGATGGCGAGCATCATCTCGATGAGCGTGAATGCGCGTCTGGAGGACAGGTCTTGCATGAGCCCTGCAAGATGCCCCGGGATGTGGAAAAGGCGAGAGGTCAGTTGCGCCTGCGCACTTGTGCTTGCTGGACGCGCGGACTCTGCGCACCCTGCGCGCGATGAACCCGCCGGATTTGCCGCCAGCGCCACAAAAAGAAGTGGGCGGCTTACTTCGTTTCCCGACGCCATGGCAGCGCAAGACGATGTGGACGGCGCTCGCGGCACTGTCCGTCGCGGCGACCGTCACGCTCGTGGTCGGCTTCATCTATGTGTTCTCGTATGTGATGGCGTACCTGCAGCCGATCCTCGTGCCATTCGCCATCGCGGGTGTGCTCGCGTATTTGCTGGAGCCGCTCGTCGCGCGCCTCGTGAAGCTCGGCACCACGCGGCACCGCGCGGTCACGGCGGTCTTCGTCGTCACCACGCTCGTGTTTGTCGGCATCATGTTCTGGCTGGTGCCGATGATCTCCGGGCAGACGAAGAAACTCGCGAGGAAGGTGCCCGAAATCACCAAGCAAGTTCGCCACGGCGTCTCAAGCCTGGCACTCTATGTGCGGGAAAGAACCGGGCTTCGGATCATCCCTGACGAGCTGTACGAACTCGCGAATCCGCCACCCGCGCCGACGCCGAAGCCCAAGCCCGTGGTTCCGGAAAAAGTGAAGACGCCGCCAGCGCCCGCAACTCCCCCTGCCTCGGAAAACCCCGCAAGCGATCCCCCGGCAGGCACCGAATCACCTTCGGAAACTGATCCGAAATCCGTCGCCCCACCAGCGCCAGAACACGGAACGCCGAAAGCCGAGGAAGTCATTCGCAACATCAGTACCGGTGAATGGCTCAACAAGGCGCTGCCCAAAATATTTCAGAGGGTGTGGGATTTCTTCACTTCCGGCCTCGGCGGATTCCTCGGCCTCTTCGGTTTCCTGCTCTCGCTCATCATCATCCCGCTCTACCTTTTCTACTTCCTCGCCGAGTCGCCGCACATCGCCGCATCGTGGACAAAGTACGTCCCGCTCCGCGCGAGTGAATTCAAGGACGAGGTGGTCGCCTGCCTCATGGAGGTGAACAGCTACCTCATCGCATTCTTCCGCGGGCAGCTCGTCGTGAGCACCATCAACGGCATCGCCACCGGCACGCTGCTCGGGATCGTCGGCCTCGATTTCGGCATCCTCATCGGCCTCGGCCTCTGTTTCCTCGGCATCATCCCCTACATCGGCATCACGCTCTGCTGGATTCCCGCGGTGATCATCGCATCCGTGCAAGGCGGGAGCTGGCTCGTGCCCGCGAGCGCGGCGTGGTGGGTGTTTCCGGTCGTCGTCACGGGCGTCTTCGTCGTCGTGCAGCAGGTGGATGGTCTCTTCGTGACGCCGAAGATCGTCGGTGAGCGCGTCGGCCTGCATCCGGTCACGGTCATCTTTTCCGTCTTCCTCTGGTCGCTGCTGCTCGGCGGATTGCTCGGTGCGATCCTCGCGGTGCCGCTCACCGCCGCGTCGAAGGTCCTCCTGAGGCGTTACGTCTGGGAGCGCAGCATCGCCTCGCCTGCGGCGGAAAGTGTGCCATCTTTGGAGACACCGAAGCCGTCATGAGCCCGAACCCCGTTCCCACCCCGCCGCGTCCCCGTGTCGTCGTGCCGAGGGTGAGCCGCCGCGACATCATCATCGCCATCCTCGTCACCCTTGCGGTGATCGGCTTCATCCTCGTCGCCATCTTTTCCGCCGGCGGATACCAGGAGCACAACAAGCTCTCCGGCGTCGTCCGCGCGCATAACAAGCCCGGCCCGAGTGAGACGCTCATGACGGTGAGCCGCAAAGGCGTGTCGGAAAAAACGGCGGACACCGGCTATTCGCTGAAGCTCTGGGTCGAATCCGAAAAGCGCGAATACGAGGTGATGGTGAGCAAGGAAGACTGGGAGAAGACGAAGGACGGCGAAGCGATGAGCTTCCTGCGCCCGAAGAGCGAGCAGCACTGAGCCGCGGTCGCGGCTGTCGTCGCTAAATCGTGGTCACACCCGCGAGCGAGGCAAGCGTCGCACCGGCACCACCGGCTGGCACCCACCATGTCTTGTCGCCGACAATTCCATCTGCGACGAGGCCGTGTCCGGTCTGATACGCGCGCACTGCGCTTTCGGTCTTTGGCCCGAAGTGCCCGTCCACGATTCCCGGATCCGTCGGGTTGCCCGGAGCGGAGAATTTCTTCAGCCCTTTCTGCAGCGCGGTCACTGCCGCGCCGCTCGCCCCGTGCGAGAGCTTTGGAGTGTTCGGATCTGCGGGCAGCGCATGCCATGTGGCGGGACCGGCGATGCCGTCCACGGTCAGACCGGCACCGGCTTGAAAATCTTTCACCGCCTGCTGCGTCTGCGCGTCGAACGTTCCTGTGATGTGCGTGAAATCGAGCGTCTTCATCATCACGAAGATTCGCTGAAGTCGCCGGACATCCTGGCCGGTCGATCCGATGCTGAGTGTGGGACCTTGATTCATAGGATTGGGCTTCTTGAAGTTTCGGGTCTGCTTGAACTCACCGCTGCTTTGCAGATGAAATGCTGGCCCTCGCGAATCAGATCGCAAGCTTCAAAATGGCATCCGCCCGACGCATGTAAAAAGACAGTTCGCGTTTCCCCATCCGCTCTGCGAGATAGCCGCTCCTCTCGAACCGCGATGCCGAAACCCAAAAAGCGTTCCCGAAAAAAGCTCACCATCACGCTGCTCGTGGTGCTGGTCGTCGGAATAGGACTGGCATTCCGCATTTTCCGAAAGACGGACGACAGCATCGCCGTGCAGATCGAGAAAGTGACGCGGCGCGACCTCACGGAACTCGTCGTCGCGAATGGACGCATCCAGCCGGTGACGCAGGTCATGATCAGTCCCGAGGTCGCAGGAGAAATCATCGACCTTCCAGTGAAGGAAGGGCAGCTCGTGAAAAAGGGCGACCTGCTGCTCCAGATCAAACAGGACAACTACAAGGCGAGCAGCAATTCGGCGGAGGCCGGCTACAAGCTCGCGCTCGGCGCGCGCAGCCAGGCCGAGGCGGAATTTCAAAAGGCCGAGCTGCAGTTCCGGCAGAACGAGGCGCTCGCCAAAGGCAAACTGATCTCGTCGAGCGTGCTCATGGACTTCAAGACCATCTACGAAGTGGCCCGGCTGCGCTTGGAGAACTCGATCAACCAGGTGGACCAGGCGCGCTTCGCCCTCGTTAAGGCGAACGACGATCTCTCGAAGACGACCATCACCACGCCGATCGACGGCACGGTCACGAAGCTCAAATCGCAGCTCGGCGAACGCGTGCTCGGGACGTCGTTCAACATGGGCACGGAAATCATGACCATTGCGAAGCTCGATGAAATGGAGGCGCGCGTGGACATCGGCGAGATCGATGTGGTGCTCATCGAAGTGGGCCAGACGGCGCGCATCGAGGTGGATCCGTTCAAGGACAAAAAGTTCAAGGGAACCGTGACCGCGATTGCGAATGCATCGAAGTCATCGAGCCAGTCCGCGATGGCGAGCAGCAGCAGCCAGTCGCAGGAGGCGCCGAAGTTTGAGGTGAAGATTCGCATCGACGACAAGGCGGCGTTCCGCCCCGGCATGTCCGTGACCGCGGAGATCGAGACGCGCTCGCGCAAAGGCGTGCTCACCGTGCCGATCCAAAGTGTCACGACGAGACTGCCTGCAAAATCCGCGGCGAAGGCTCCTGCGCCCCGCGAGGGAAAACCGGCCGAGCCCGTGAAGCCCGTCGAAGTGGTCTTCGCGCTCGAAGGCGATCATGTGAAGATGATCCCGGTGAAGACGGGCATCAGCGACAATGATCACTTTGAAATCGTCTCCGGCCTCACCGAGGGCCAGCAGATCATCTCCGGCGGCTACAAGGCGATCAGCAAGGACCTCGAGGATGGGAAGAAAGTGAAGGTCGGCGCGGAGGCGGCGAAATGAACATTCAACATCGAACACTCGACATCCAACGACGGGCAGGGGCGGCGGCGTTGGATGTTGGATGTTCAACGTTGGACGTTGGACGTTGGACGTTGAATCCATGAGCCTCATTCGTCTCGACGCCATCTGCCGCCATTACGAAATGGGCAGCGAGACCGTGCATGCGCTGCGCGGCGTTTCCCTCAGCATCGAGCGTGGCGAATACGTCGCGATCATGGGGCCGTCGGGCTCGGGAAAATCGACGCTGATGAATGTGCTCGGCTGCCTCGATACGCCTTCCTCCGGCACGTATGAACTGAACGGGCACAGCGTCGGCGAGATGGATGACAACGAACTCGCCGAGATCCGCAATCGCGAGATCGGCTTCGTCTTTCAGACCTTCAATCTCCTCGCGCGATCGAGTGCGCTGCGGAATGTCGAGCTGCCGCTGATTTACTCCGGCATGGGACTCGATGAGCGCCGCGAGGTCGCGCTCGCCGCGCTGCGCGATGTCGGCCTCGCGGATCGCGTGACGCATAAGCCGAACGAAATGTCCGGCGGCCAGCGGCAACGCGTCGCCGTCGCGCGCGCTCTCGTGAACAAGCCCTCGATCCTGCTCGCCGACGAGCCGACCGGGAACCTCGATACGCGCACGGGGCAGGAAATCCTCGAGCTGTTCCAGAGTCTCTCCGACAAAGGGAACACGCTCATCGTCGTCACGCACGAGGAGGAAGTCGCACGGCATGCGCGACGCATCATCCGCATCCGCGACGGTCTCGTCGCGAGCGACGAACGGGTCGGCGCATGAATCTCTTCGCCGAGATCACGGAAGGGACACGCATCTCGTGGGAGGCCGTCCGCGCGAATCTGCTGCGCTCCGTGCTCACCACGCTCGGCATCGTGATCGGCATCGTCACCGTCACGCTCATGGCCACGGCGATGGAGTCGCTCGACTACGCCTTTCGCGATGCGATTTCATTCATCGGCACCGACGTGCTCTACGTGGACACGCGCGAGTGGTTCATCGACTCCGACACGAAATGGGAGGCCATGGGAAAGCGCAGCAAGATCACGCTCCCGCAAGTGCGCGCCGTCGAGGAAGGCCTGAGCATGGCAAAGGGCGTCGCGCCGAGCGTCATGCACGGCATCGAATCCGTGCGTTACAAAAACCGCAGCTCCGGCCTCGTCCTGCTCATCGGCACGAACGAACAATTTCTCGTCACCGGCGGCGTCACACTCAGTGCCGGGCGTTTCATGACGAAGGCCGAGGCTGCGGGGAACCGCGACATCTGCGTGCTCGGCTCGGACGTGGCGGAAAAACTTTTCCTCAACGAATCGCCGCTCGGGCAGAAAATCCACGCCGGCAGTGAATCGCTCGAAGTCGTCGGCGTGCTGGAAAAGCGCGGCAGCGTCATGGGCGGCATGAGCCTCGACAATCAGGTCATCATCCCCATTGGGAAAATGTTCCGCGGCTTCCGATGGGACCCGAGCTGCACCATCCAGGTGAAAGTCGGCGATCCGGCAAACGTCGCATCCGCGCGCGAGGAGCTGCGCGGACTGCTCCGCAAAATCCGCCGGGTGCCGCCCGGCAAGGACGACGACTTCGCGATCAACCAGCAGGAGCAGCTCATCGGGCAGTTCAAGAAAGTCTCCGGCGTCATCGCGACCGCGGGCTTTTTCATCACCGGGCTTTCGCTCTTTGTCGGCGGCATCGGCATCATGAACATCATGTTCGTCTCCGTCGCCGAGCGGACGCACGAGATCGGCATCCGCAAGGCGATCGGTGCAAAGCGCCGCACGATCCTCCTGCAATTCCTCATCGAGGCCGCGAGCATCTGCATGATCGGCGGCATCATCGCGCTGCTCATCGCCGGCGGCATCGTCCAGATCACGCGCCACTTTTTGCCCACGATGCGAATCGGCCTCTCGCCGACCGTCGTGCTGCTCGCGCTCGCCGTCGCGCTCGCCACCGGCATCATCTCCGGCTTCCTCCCCGCATGGCGCGCGGCGCGCATGAGCCCGGTGGATGCACTGCGCAATGAGTGAACGATGAAACGCCTCCTCGTCGAATTCCGCGAGAGTCTACTCATGGCGCTCGATGCGCTCGCCACGCACAAGCTCCGCTCCGCGCTCACGCTGCTTGGCGTGCTCGTCGGCGTGTTCTCAATCATCCTCGTGATGACCGCCATGCGCGCGATGAAAAACAACATAGAGAACAACCTCGGCTCGCTCGGCAGCCGCACCTTCGTCATCCAGAAAATGCCCGGCGCGTACTTCGGCGGCCCCGAGGGCTTCATGAAATTCCTGCGCCGGAAAGACATCACCTTCGCGCAGGCCGTGTCATTTCAGAAAAAGGCGACGTTCGCGAAAAGCGTCGGTCTCCAGTCGGAGTTCACCAGCACTGATGTCACCTCGCGCTTCGGCCGCACGCCACCGAACATTTCCATCACCGGCGCAACGCCCGGCGTATTTTCCGCGAACAACTGGACCATCACCGACGGCCGCGCGCTCCTCGAGGCCGACGTGGACTCCGCGCGCGACGTCTGCGTGCTCAGCGACGACGTGGCGAAGACCCTTTTCCCGCGCACCGAGGCGATCGGCCAGCGCGTGAAAGTCGCGGCCATCAGCTACACCGTCGTCGGCGTCTTCGAGCGCACCGCCGCCGCGGGCGACGCAAAGGGCTTCGCCGCCATCCCCATCACCACCGGCCTAAACCGCTACGGACGCCGCCGCGAACTCTCCATCCTCATCGAGGCGCACGACCCCGCAGAAATCGGCGACACGATGGAACAATCGCGCGGCATCCTGCGCGCCATCCGCAAAGTCGCGCCCGGCCAGGAGGACGACTTCGAGATGCTCTCCAGCGATTCCATGATCCAGCAGTTCCAGCAGATGACCTTCGCCGTGCGCACCGGCCTGTCGCTCGTCAGCTCCATCGCGCTCATCGCGGCGGGCGTCGGCATCATGAATATCATGCTCGTCTCCGTGACTGAGCGCACCCGCGAGATCGGCGTCCGCCGCGCCATCGGCGCGAAGAAGCGCAACATCATGACGCAATTCATCATTGAGGCCGTCGTCCTCTGCGAAATTGGCGGCATCCTCGGCATCGTCCTCGGCATGGCCGGCGCGAACGCCCTCGCCATCTACGTCCTCAAACTCCCCCCCGCATTCCCCGTGGACTGGGCCATCATCGGCCTCGTGATCTGCTCGCTCATCGGAATCATCTTCGGCAGCTATCCCGCTTACAAAGCTGCGCACCTCGACCCGATCGAGTCGCTGCGCTACGAGTGAGGAAATCACGCTCCAAGTTGGAGAGTGGTGGATCGTGTCGGACTCGAACCGACAACCTAATGATTAAGAGTCATTTGCTCTACCGATTGAGCTAACGATCCGTGGTAAACGGGGCCGGGACACTATTCGCCCCCGGCTGCGGCTCAAGTTCTTTTTTCCCGATCCGTCCGATTGTTCATCGTCTGCTTTCAGAGCAGATGCAGCGCGTCCACGTCCACGACGGCGAAGACATCCTCGGGCATCGGCAGCTTGTCGAGCACGTCACGGATCATGCGGCTCACCTTCTGGATTCCATTCGCCCGGATCGCGATGTGGTAGCGGAAATTCCCGTGCGATTTTTCGAGCGGTGCGGGAGCAAATTCTCCGAGCGTCACGCTCGCGGGGAGCGCTTCCTTCAGCCGGCGGTGCAGTGTCTCGGAGGAAAATCGCGCGCGTTCCTGATGCGGGGATCGCACCGTGATCAGGATGAAATGCGTGAACGGCGGCTGCCCCATTTTCTGCCGCCACTCGATCTCCTGCTCGTAGAAACCCTCGAAGTCATGATGCCGCGCAAACTGGATCGCGGGATGAAACGGCGTGTAGCTCTGCACGACCACCTCGCCCTCGACATCACCACGCCCGGCGCGTCCGGCGACCTGTGTGAGAAGCTGGAAAGTCCGCTCGCTCGCTCGGAAATCCGGGAGGTGCAGGCCCATGTCGGCGTTCACGATTCCGACCAGCGTGACATTCGGAAAGTGCAGCCCCTTCGCGATCATCTGCGTGCCGACGAGGATGTCGATTTTCCCCGTACGGAATGCATTCAGCGTCTCGCGATACGCCTCGCGGCGCTGCATCACGTCGGCATCCATGCGCTTCACGACAGCCTTTGGAAAAAATCGGCACACGGTGTCCTCCACCTTCTCGGTGCCTGTGCCGGTGTATTTGATTCCGGGATCGCGGCAGCCGGGACATTTCGTCGGCGCGACCGCGAGATGGCCGCAGATGTGGCACACGACGCGGTTCGCCGCGCGGTGAAAAGTGAGCGAGATCGAGCAGTTCGGGCACTCGTGGACGTAGCCGCACTTGCCGCACAGCATCGTCGTGCTGAACCCGCGGCGGTTGAGAAAAAGGATCACCTGCTCCTTTTTTTCGAGCCGGAGCCCGATGGCTTTTGCGAGCGGGTCGCTGAGGATCGGCGAGGATTTTTTCGCCTCCATCCGCATGTCCACGATTCGGATGAAGGGCATCTTCTGATCATCCACGCGCAGCGTGAGCCGGATCAGCTCATACTTTCCGGTGACTGCATTGTGATAGCTTTCCAGCGAAGGCGTCGCGCTGCCGAGGAGCACCGCGCATTTCTCCATGTGCCCGCGCAACACCGCGAGGTCGCGGCCATGATAGCGCGGCGTCTCCTCCTGCTTGTAGGTGTTCTCGTGCTCCTCATCCACGATCACGATGCCGAGCCTCTCCACCGGTGCGAAAACCGCCGAACGCGCGCCGATGACCACGCGCGCCGCACCGCTGCGGATGCGATGCCATTCGTCGTGCCGCTCGCCTTCGCTGAGATGCGAGTGCAGCACCGCGACCTCGTGTTGCGTCGCTGCGAAGCGCGACTTGAACCGCTCGACCGTCTGCGGCGTCAGCGAGATTTCCGGCACGAGCAAAATCGCGCTCTCGCCGCGATCGAGCACCTGTTGGATCGCCTGGAGATAAATCTCAGTCTTTCCGCTGCCGGTCACGCCGTGCAGCAGCATCGGCCTCGGTGCGGGGTCGGAGCCATTCGCCGCGATGGCTGCGAGCACGCGCGCAAAGACGACGGCCTGCTCCGCGTTCAGCTCCAGCTTTGCATTCGGCACGAAGGTCTCGCTGCCGTGCGGGTCGCGCGCGATCGTCTCCGGCTCGACACTGAGCAGCCCCTTCTTTGCGAGCGCTCGGATCGTCTGCGGCGCGACGGAGCATTTCTCCGCGAGGTCACTCACGAGCACCGGAATTTTCGCAGCGAGCAGTGCGACGATCACCTCCGCCTGATTTGGCGCGCGTTTGCGAATCATCTCGATCTCTTCCTCGGAGACCTCGCGCGCCAATCTCGCCACGAGCCGTTTCTTGTGTCCGACCTCGGCCTTCCGAATCACTCCCGGCAGCACTCCCCGGAGCGCCGCTTCGAACGGGCAGCAGTAGTAGTTCGCCACCCATTCCGCGAGGCGGATGAGCTGCGCGCTCATCGCCGGCTCGTCGCTCACCACTTCGGAAATCTCGCGGATTCCCTCGGCATCCGTCGTCTCGGAGACTGCGATGACTGTCCCGAGCACGGCCCGCGTGCGCACGGGCACGCGCACGCGGCTGCCGACTGCGACCGTGCCGCCCGCGGCTTCGGGGATGCCGTAGTCAAAGACGCGCCCTCCGGAATCATCGAGGAGGACGCGGGCGAATTTGGGCATGGCTTGAGAATGCAGACCGCACGCACATTGTCCAAGACCGCGCGCAGGCATCGTGCGCATAATTCTCGCATTCGCCGTCGTGCTGCCTCTATTCACACCTCGTGAAGCGAAACTTCCGGCTCGTCATCGTGGCCCTGCTGTGCGCGGCAAATGTCGCGCTCGGTGTCGTGCTGTGGCGATCGTCCGATCCTGGCTACCGGATGCAGGAGATCCTCGCGTTTGGCCGATACGCGGAGCACGACGGGCTCATCGCGGAAGCCGCCAAAAAACACGGCGTGGACCCGCTGCTCATCAAGTCGGTCATCTGGCGTGAGAGCCGTTTTTCCCCGACAAAAGTGGGCACTTCCGGCGAACGCGGCCTCATGCAGGTGGGCGAGGCCGCGGCGCGCGACTGGGCTGCGGCGCAAAAGATCGAGGTCTTCGTGTACGCCGATCTTTTTGATGCGCGGACGAACATCGACGCCGGGACTTGGTATCTCAGCCGTGCGCTCGAACACTGGAAGGATCGCGACTACCCGGTGTCCTTCGCACTGGCCGAATACAACGCCGGACGATCCCGCGTGGAAAAATGGGCCGCAAATGGCGCGAATGCGAGCGCGATGCTCCGCTCGGCGTCGGGCGGCAGCGCCGCGCAGTATGTGTACGACGTGGTCCGACGCTATCAGCGCTATCTCGCGCAGAACCGCTGATCCGATTTCACAGCGATGGCCGCTCACCGCGAAAAGCAGGACCTCAAGGCAAAGCTCGGCGAAGTGCCGCACAAGCCGGGCGTGTACCTGCACCGCGACCGCTTTGGCCGCGTGATCTACGTCGGAAAGGCGCGCGATCTCCGGAAGCGGCTGAGCAATTACTTCACGCCGTCGCGCCTCATGCGCGCGGACCCGAAGGTGCGCGCTCTCATCGAGGCCATCTACGATTTCGACTGGCACATCGCGGGCAGCGAGCCCGAGGCGCTGCTGCTCGAAGGCAAGCTGATCAAGGAATACCGGCCGCGCTACAACGTGAGCTTTCGCGACGACAAGCGTTTCCTGATGGTGAAGGTGGACCTGCACGAGGAATGGCCGCGCTTCCGGCTCACGCGCCTGAAGAATCCCGACGATGGCGCGCGCTATTTCGGGCCGTTCGCGCACTCGGGCGCGCTGCGGCAGACACTCACCTTCATGCGGAAAAAATTCGGCGTGCTCACCTTTGGGCGCGGCTCGCCGAGCGAGCGCGAGCGCAAGTCGAGCACCTATCAGGTGCCGATGAAGCTCGCGGAAATCACATCTGAGCAATACCGCGAACGCGTCGAGAAAGCGTGCGAGTTTTTCGAAGGCCAGTCGAAGGAGCTGCTCGCGCCGCTCGAAGATGAAATGCGGAAGGCGGCGGCGAGTCTCGACTTCGAGCGCGCCGCGGAAATCCGCAACATGCTCGACGATCTCCGCAAGACGACGAAGCCGATGACGCGCTACACGACGACCATGCGCCACCGGCTGAAGCTTCCCGGCGCGATCGATCCCGCCACCGATCTCGCGGAACTCGGCGAGTCGCTCGGCCTCGCGGGACCGCCGCGTCGCATGGAGTGTTTCGACATCTCGAACATCAGCACGACGCACGTCGTCGCGAGCATGGTGTGCTTCATCGACGGGCGGCCTGCGAACCATCTTTATCGCCGCTATCGCATCAAGAGCATCGAGGGACGGCAGGATGATTTCGCGAGCATGGCCGAGGTCGTGCGACGGCGATACACGAGGGCGCTGCGCGAAATTTCCGAATTCGGAATGACGAATGACGAAGCGGAATCGAGTGTCCTGCGCGAGCACGTGGACTACTCATTTTCGCAGGAGGGAAATGCCGACATGGCGCGTCGCTTTGCGAAGCCGGGCGAGAGCGGCACGCTGCCGGATCTGATCATCGTGGACGGCGGCAAGGGGCAGCTCAGCTCGGCGTGCGGCGAACTTCAGCGGCTCGGGCTGCACGAGGTGCCGATCATCGGGCTCGCGAAGGAATTCGAGGAAATCTACCGCCCGGGAAAATCGCAGCCGATGATTTTGGACAAGGACAGCGGCGCGCTGAAGCTGCTCCAGCGCATCCGCGACGAGGCGCACCGCTGGGCAAATGGATACCATCAACTCCTCATGAAGCGCCGCGTCGCCGAGAGCATGCTCGACGACTGCCCCGGTGTGAGCGAATCGCGCAAGCAGGCGCTGCTGAAAAAATTTGGGAGCGTGGCGCGTCTGCGGCAGACGAGCGCGGAGGCGATTGCGAAGGTGCCGGGAATCGGGGCGAAGCTCGCGGAGACGGTCGCGCAGTTTTTGAAAGACCGCAGCTAGAGCGGAAGCCGTCAGTTTTTCTGGTCGAGCTTTTTCAGCCAGTCGGGCTTCTCGATGTCCTCGAGGACGATGTTTGGCCCGACGACTGTGCTCATGCGCCCGTTCGGGTATTGCGAATCGGTGGGATACGGTCCCGGCGTTCGGCGTTCGACAGCGTGAATGGTGTAGCCCTGCTCGTTCTTTTTCACCGGCCCCTCGGCGATCCATTCGGAGATCACGTCGCCTTGGGGGTCGGTCACGGTGATCTTCGTGTATTTGTCATGGGAGGATTCCTTCCGGATGGATGTGTTCTCGCAGCCGGCGAGGAGGGCGATTGCGAGGAGCGGAGCGTACTTCACGGCGCGGACAGTGGCAGCGGTGCGCATGGGGCTCAAGCAAGGAAACGGTTCACCCAACTTCACGAAAGAATCGCCTTCACCACTTTGCCGTGGACATCCGTGAGCCGGAAGTCGCGGCCTGACTGATGATAGGTGAGCCGCTCGTGATCAAAGCCCAGCGTGTGCAAGATCGTTGCCTGCACATCGTGGACGTGGACGGGGTTTTCCACGACGTGAAAGCCGAGGTCGTCCGTCGCGCCGTAGCTCATGCCGGGTCGGATGCCGCCGCCGGCCATCCACATCGAGAACGCCTGCGGATGGTGGTCGCGGCCTAGCGCGCGGCCGAGCGAGGGATTCGTCTCGACCATCGGTGTGCGTCCGAATTCGCCGCCCCAGATCACCAGCGTGTCGTCGAGCAGGCCGCGGCGCTTCAGATCGATCACGAGCGCGGCGCTGGCCTGGTCGGTCTTCGCGCAGTTGTTCTTCACATTGCCGGCCACGTCGCTGTGCGCGTCCCAGCCCTCGTGGTAGATGTTCACGAATCGCACGCCGCGCTCGATCATGCGCCGCGCGAGCAGGCACGCGCGGGCGAACGACGCCTTGCCGGGATCGCAGCCGTAAAGTTCTAGCGTCTCCTTGCTCTCGTTGCGCAAGTCCATCAGCTCGGGTGCGCTGGTCTGGAGGCGGAAGGCCATCTCGTAATTTGCGATGCGCGTCGCGATCTCCGGATCGCCGGACTGCGCGAGCTGGCGTTCATTCATCGAGCGGATGAGGTCGATCGTGTCGCGCTGGAGCCGCGCGTCCACGCCTGCGGGATTGCCCAGATTCAAAATCGGATCGCCCTGATTGCGGAAGCGCGTGCCGGTGTAGGTCGTCGGCAGGAAGCCGCTCGACCACAGCGCCGAGCCACCGCTGAGCCCGCTGCCGGTGCTCATCACGACAAACGCAGGCAGCTCCTGCGTCTCCGCACCGAGGCCGTAGAGCACCCACGATCCGATGCACGGACGGCCCGGCTGCGAGAAGCCGCTGTTGAAAAAAATCTGCGCGGGCGCGTGGTTGAACTGATCGGTGCTCACCGATTTCACGAGGCAGATTTCGTCCGCGATCTTCGCGAGATGAGGCAGCGTCTCGCCCAGCTCCATGCCGCATTTTCCGTGTTTGGAAAATGCGTAGCGCGGCCCGAGCACCGCCGCATCGGGCCGGATGAATGCATAGCGCTGCCCCCCGATGACGGATGGCGGCAGAGGCTTGCCTTCGAGCTTCGCGAGTTCCGGCTTGTTGTCGAACAGCTCCAGCTGCGACGGCGCGCCTGCCATGAAGAGATGGATCACGCGCTTCGCCTTTCCAGGGAAATGCGGCTGCCGCGGCGCGAGCGGATTCGCCGCTGCTGCCGCACGCAGCGAATCCGTCAGCAATCCCGCGAGCGCGATTTTCCCAAGGCCCACGCCGCAATCATGGAGGAAGTGGCGGCGTGTGACGTCGAGGCAGCGCTGCTGGATCGGGTTCATCGGAAGAACGATAGTCCGCACGGCTAGGAACGCGAAATCTTTCCGGCGGGCCGCAAACCGCCGTGGGATTTCTGGCGATGCGAACCTTCATCACCGGAGTGCCGAAAAAGGGAGCCGCCCCGAAAGCCGCGAGCTGTAGCTCGGAGAGCCGGCATGTTTTGTGATTGTCAGGGCAGCCACGGCAGCGTTATATCAGTGTGGATATAACGCCCCGTGAAGACCTCCGCATTGCTCGCCCTTTCTGTCACTGTGTTCCGAATGTCCGGCGCTTCCGCCGCGGCGGCGACCTTCACTCTGAACCCATCGGAGGACGCATTCGTCTCGGCGGCGAATGCCACCTCCAACTACGGAGGTGCGGGCGCGCTCGCGCTCGCCGCTGCGGGATTGCCGAAGGGGGAGTTCGATTCGGTGATGAAGTTTGACCTTGCGCCTGTGAAGGCGAGCTTTGACACGCTGCTGGGCGCGGGGCTTTGGACAGTGAGCGCCATCACGCTGCAACTCTCTGCGGCGCCGCCTGCCAATGCGATCTTCAACGGCAACGGCGTGGGCGCGGGCGGATCGAATGTCAACTTTGCCGGCTCCTTTTCGATGAGCTGGATGCAGAACCATTCGTGGACCGAAGGAAACGGTACGCCGCAGGCGGCGAGCACGACTGGCGGGATCACTTTCTCGACATTGCCGTCGTTTCGGAGCGTGGCGGATCAGTCGCTCGGCACGTTTGCTTTCAGCGGCGCGACCAGCGGAGATAACGTTTGGATGCTTGCCCTCGTGCCGTCTCTCGTCGCGGATATCGCTGCGGGAAATGTCGCAGGAATGCTGCTGGTCCCGGCGGACAGCGGTGTGGCTTACCTCGCGGGTTCGCGGAGTGTCGGCACGGTGGCGCTGCGGCCGCAACTGACGGTCACAGCCAACCCCGTGCCGGAACCGTGCAGTACGATGCTGGTCGCGGGCGGGGCGTTCGCGATGCTCGCGCGGAGGAGGCGTGATGCGCGCGCGGCGTGAGGCATTCACGCTCATCGAACTGCTCGTGGTGATCGCCCTCATCGCGATCCTCGCGGGGCTTTCGCTGGGTGTGGTCGGCAAGGCGCAGGCTTCGCGCGGGCAGGTGGAGAGCGCGGCGCGGATGCGGCAGTGGGGTGCGGCACTTGGAGCATACACTGGCGGAAACGACGGCGATCTGCCACGGCGCGGGCAGGGCGTGCAGCCGGTGACGCAACTGGATCGTGCGGAGGATTGGTTCAACGCGCTGCCGCCGTACCTCGGCCAGCCCGGCTACGGCGCGCTCGTGAAATCCGGCCAGCGCCCGAAGGCGAATGAGCGATCCATTTTTGTGCGCCCCGGCGCGAAGGATCCGGGAGGCGTGGCATTCCTGAGCTATGGCATGAACATGAATCTCTCGCCGTGGAATCTCGCAGCGCCGACGAAGCTCGTCCGCATCGAGCAGCCTGCACTCACGGTTTTCCTTGCGGAGAGCCCCGGTGCGTACGCGAGCACGTATCCTTCCTCGCGCGCCTACGGCTGCGTCGCGCCTTACAATGGTCGCGGCAATATCCTATTCCTCGATGGCCATGTCGGGACTTTTGCTGCGGACTACATCGGTGTGGGCAAAAGTGATCCGCATCGCGATCACGTGCGCTGGCTCACCGGCACTGAAAGCGATGCGCAGGCGAAGAACTACTGAGCGCATCCATCGGCATATGAACGGCGATGTTTTGAAACGCAAAGACGCAGAGGACGAAGAGACGGATTCCTTTCCCGCCGCCCCATTCTATCCTCGCCTTTGCGTTCGATCCTGTTTTGCCGCACTTCACTGATCCCATGAACAACTGTCACCGCATCGTTCTTCTCTTCGCATTGCTTGCGCTCACCGGCTGCGATCGCAGCAGCACCAAGAATGACGACGGCAAGCGCCCCATCCGCGTCGCTGTGATCGGCGGCATGACGATGACGGGCATGTGGCAGGAACTCGCGGCGAAATTCGAGGCGGACACGGGATGGAAGACGGAACTCGTCGCGACCGGTCCGAAGGCTGTTCTCACCGAACCGTTCATGCGCGGCGAAGTGGATCTGCTCACGATGCACAGCAGCGACCAGACGACTGATCTCGTCGCGAACGGCTTCGGCACAAACCTCCGCCCGTGGGCGCGCAACGAGCACACGATCGTCGGCCCCGCGAGCGATCCGGCGGGCATTCGCGGTATGAAGGACGGTGCGGAGGCGCTGAAGAAAATCGCCGCGGCACGCGCGCCCTTCGTGGACTTCTACGGCCCCGGCAGCCGCGAACTCACGCACAAGCTCTGGCAGCGCGCGGGGCTGAAGCCCGAGGGCGATTGGGTGCTGAAGGACGAGAGCGCATCGCCGCAGGAGATTGTCGCCTTTGCGGAAAAAAAGAACGCGTATCTCGTCGTCGGCCGGATCCCGGTGACGAGCGGGAAAATGCCGTCGGGAAAAATGGAAGTGCTCGTGCAGGGCGACCCGGAGATGCGCCGCCCGTATGTCGTCATCGAGGCGGATGCGAAGAAATTTCCGAAGGTGAATGCCGAAGGTGCGCGCGTGCTCGCCGACTGGCTCACGGGGGAGAAGGGTCAGACGTTCATCGTGGACTACGCGCGCAAATCCCCCGGGGGCATCGCGCTCTATCATCCGGCGAACCTTCCCGACGCTACGGCAAAATAATGCGCTCAGTTCTTCAGCAGCTTCCGCAATTTCCGCCACGCAGGACGGCCCGCCTTTTCGCTCGCCTCGCACAGCACGCGATACTCGGCGAGCACCTTGCGCCCGAAGTCCGTGACCTGCGTGCCGCCGCCCTGCTTGCCGCCACGGGACAACTCGACGAGCGGCTCGCGGAAGAGATCGTTCATCGCGTGAACGAGCGAGAGCGCCTTCACGTAGCACATTTTCATTCCGCTCGCCGAGCGATTCAGGCTGCCGGTTTCGAGCAGCGATTCGAGAAGATCCGCCTTGCCTGGTCCGAAGGCATTTTCATCCGCTCGCATCACTCGGATGCGGACATTCAGTGAAGCCAGCGGTGAATCGGCCATGCCGCTGCGTACACGATCCTCCGCGCGGGTGTCACGCCTCGGGCGCACGGATGGTGTGCGGCGCAGGTTCACGGGTGTTTTTTCCGTCGTGGAAAAAATCAGAAGGCCAGGCGCAGTCCCGCAAGGTAAGTCCAGCCGGAGAAGTTTTTCTTGCCTCCGCTCAGGTCGCTGTATTCGACGCCGGTCATCAGCTTGAGGTTGTGGCGGTGGATATAGTAGTTCAGTCCGAAATAGACGGCTTGGTACTCGCTGCCGGTATTCGAGACAGCAGTCTTGGTTGTCTTGCCGATCTTTGTCGTGGTGGTCGTCGTCGTGGTGAGGTCCGGTGCCAGGATTTCGTAGCGCTGGAGCTTGAGGGCGTTGTTGTCACCGTGCGCATATTGGTAGCGCAGGACGAACTGGAGCTTATCAGGAATCAGGAAGTAAGTCGGCGTGAGGATCATGCCCCACACATCGCCCTGGCCGTTGCGACCCAAGCCACCGAGGAAATCCGTGTAACTGTAAAACCGGCCCTGTTGAAAGGCCGTGCTGAGCGAGAACGCGTTGGTGAAGTTCTGCGGGCCGTAGTTGTTCTTGCTGCTGGTGCTGTTCTGCCAGTCAAATTTCACCAACGCCTTGTCCACATGGAGCTTCGAAGCGAAATCATAGCCGAGGCTGGCCTGGGTGAACAGACCGGCGTTGAAGTGCGAGAACTCCGTCTGATAGTCGCCGGGATAGGCGGCCACGGTATAGATCCAATTGCCGATTTTTCCGTTCACCCAAATGCCGGTGTGTTCCTTGGGAATCAGTGTGGCGGTGAGCAGGCTTTGCTCAAAGACGATGAGTTCGCGCGAAGGAGTGTTGTATTCCTGGCTGAAAAAGTGGGCCTTGCGTTTGCCCACGCTCACGTTGAACGCGTCATTGGGAGCATAGGTGAGGTAAAGTTCGTAGATGTCGCGATAGAAGCCGTCGAAGTTCGGATTGATGTCGATGATTCCCGTGAACTTGAAGTCCTTGAACAACTGCGCCCGCACGCCGAGACGCCAGCGGCGTGCGTCAATGCTGTCCCACAGCGTGGACGGCGTGGCGGGGAGGGAACCCGTGGCGGGGGTTGCCTTGAGGTTCCTGCTGCCGAAAGAGCCCTGGTTGGAGACGCCTTCGGCCCACTGTGCGGAGAACTCCCCGTAGAGGGAGAGCCTTTGGATGATCGGGTTGTCCTTGTTTTTGTAGAGGACGGCGAGTTCCTCGTAGGAAACGTCCACGTCGGGTTTCTTGGTGACTTTAGGCGCGGCTCCGTTGCCGTTTTCTGTGACCGCAGTCCCATTCCCCTTGCTGGATGCAGCGGCGGAGGCGGCGGGTTTGGTTTCGGTTTTCTTTTCAGCGGCGCCTGCAAATGCGGGCAGCGCGAGGGTAAGCAGCGCGACGCTGCCGTTCAGGATTTGTTTTGTCGTCATGGTGTTTGGATGCGTTTTCGCTTCCGCACACCTCCGGTGTCCCGGTCGGTGATTGGTGTGTTTTTTGGAGATGATCCCCGGCGTGTGCCGGTGGAAAAGGGATGCACCTTAGATGTCGCCGCCGTAGGCGATGAAGCGACGGTAGTGCGTGAGGATCTCCACGAGCGCGAGGACGAAGGCGCCGCGCTGGAGGTGCATCGGTGCCTGTGTCGGCGTTTCGAAGATGACCTCGAAAGGCTGCGGGCGTGCGTTCGGGGGCGCGCTGAGGATGCCGTCATACGCGGTGTGGATGATGCCCTCCTCGGCGTGGAATCCGTCAATCGTGCTCCGGCGATCGAGCGGCAGTGCAGCTTCGACGGTGGCGAGAGCGGGACGGAGCAGATGCTCGGTGAGCGTGTGACCGCGGGCGAATGCGTAGAAGCCTTTGCAGGTGTCATCCGAGTGCAGCGAGATGTAGCCGTGGTATTGCTCGCGCAGGATTTCCTTTTCGAGCAGCGCGACCTCGGGCTCCAGCGAGC
>JAYWEO010000283.1:0-20480 GCA_043779225.1 Prosthecobacter sp. | reverse complement strand
ATCCGCGGCGGCGATGTCGTCGGCGACCACACCGTCCTCTTTGCCTCGCCCGGCGAGCGCGTGGAGCTGACGCACAAGGCATCGGGCCGCGAAATCTTTGCACGTGGCGCGCTGCGTGCCGCGCTCTGGGCGCACGGCAAGGCGGCGGGCCTTTACACGATGCAGGATGTGCTGGGCTTAAAATGACGCATGACGAAGTGTCCGCACTTCGCAATCGCCCCGCCACTTCGTCATCCGTCATTCATCCACGATGAAAACCGCCATCGCGCTCGGCTCGAATCTCGGCGACCGGCTCGCCAATCTCATTGCGGGCCGCGACGCCATGCTGCACCTGCCGCACGTCTCCGCGCCGGTGCTGCAATCGCGCGTGTATGAGACGGAGCCCGTCGGCACAGGCCCGGATGCGGGGCCATTCCTGAATGCGGTCATCGAGGTCGAGTGCTCCGCCAATCCGTTCTCACTGCTTGCGGCTCTCCGCGGAATCGAGTCGGCACTCGGGCGTCCGGTGCGCCATCCGCGCAATGCGCCGCGCACGCTCGATCTTGATATTCTTTATGTGAGCGATCTCGCGCTGAACGACGCCGCGCTCATCCTCCCCCACCCTCGCCTTCACCTGCGCCGCTTCGTCCTCGCGCCGCTGAACGACATCCGGCCTGACCTGCAACTTCCGGGACAATCGCACACCGTCGCAGAACTCCTCGCTCGGCTCGGTGATCCCGCGGCGGTCACAGTCTTTGCCGAGCATTGGTGACGATCTCCGATTACCCATTGCGACGTCAGAGAGATGCGATTTTCAATGTGGCCGCACAGGCGGTGCCCACGCCATGCAGCCCCCGGCCCGAGCCTGTTCAGACGCCCGGTTCCGGCTAAAGCCGGGGACTACTTTTTCGCCGCCGTGCCAGCCACAGCATTTTTGAACCGCCCTGATTGCGACACCGCATGCGCGCAGTGATCACTTCGCTGCCTGCGATTTTTCCAGCGCGAGCAGGAAGCGCTTCCGTTCCAGTCCGCCTCCGTAGCCGGTGAGCGAGCCATCCGCGCCGATCACGCGGTGGCATGGCACGATGATCGAAATCGGGTTCCGCCCATTCGCAAGGCCCACGGCGCGCACCGCGTTCGGGTTTCCGATCTGTCGCGCGATCTCGCTGTAGCTCGCGGTCTGCCCGAACGGAATCCCGCAGAGCGCCTGCCAGACCTGCCGCTGGAAATCGGTGCCTTCCGCCGCCAGCTCCAGGGAAAACTCCCGGCGTTCACCGGCGAAATATTCATCGAGCTGTCGCCGTGCCTCGCGGAACGGCGCAGCGTCGCGCAACGCATCGGCATGCCCCGCAAAATCATCCTCGTGGGCTTCCATGAACAGGCCGCTGAGCGCGGACTCGGTCCCGAAAAGTCGCAGCCTGCCAATCGGCGACGGCATCTCTGTGCAATAGATTTTCGCGAGCATGGCGATGGTCATGCCCAGATGCTCACCCGCACGACGAAGCGCGGCAATGGCGCATTTGCCCGATCACCGCAGTGGTTCGGGATGTGGCACCGAGGGCCATTTCATGGAGAGCAGCGCGGAGACCGTCACGGCATAGCCTGCGGCGCAGATCCACAGCGCGGCGCGCATCCCGAGGGAATGCTCCAGCGCACTCGTGAGGAGGCCGGAGAATGGAATCACCGCGACGAAGCTGAAGCTCGCAATGGCCGACACGCGTCCGCGCAACGGATCGGGCGCGCGCTCCTGCACGATCTGATTGCTGATGCCGTAGAGAAAATTCAGCCCCAGCGTGAGCAGCGTGATCCCAATCGCGGCGGCGGCGAAGCTGTGCGCGACGGCGAGCAGGGCCATCGCTGCGATACTGATCGCTGCGCCCAGCCTCGTGAAAATCCCGCGCCACGCGTGCGGGAGCGCGAGGAGCGAGAGCGACGCGCTCAGGGCGCCGATGCCTGCCAGCCCCATGAGCCAGCCGACCGCGTCGGCATCAAGGTGCAGCGTGCGCTTGCCATACCACGTGAGCATCACGATCACGAAGGGCGAGCAGAAGAGGGCATTCGCCGCAGAGATGAGCACCATGCGGAAGGTCGGTGAATCCGAGCGGACATGCCGCCACCCGTCCATGAATCCCGTCTGCCGCTGCCTTTCCTCCGCCTCCGTGCCGCGCGGGCGCGCAGGAATCGTGAGGAGCATGAGGAGCGGCCCGGCAAAGCTGATCGCATTCGCAAAAAAGGCGGACGCCAGCCCGAACTTCTTCACCGCCAATCCCGCGAGCGCGGGCCCGATGATGCGCGCGGTATGGAAGACGGATCGATCGAGTGCAAATGCGCGCGCGATCTTTTCCTTCGGGACCATCTCCGGAATGAGCGCCGAGTAAGCCGGCCCCTCGAATGCGTGGGTGACGCCCAGCACGAATCCAACCATCAGGAGTTGCCAGTATAGCAGCGTCCCGGCCTGCACTTTCCATCCGACAAAGAAAGAGAACCCCGCTTGAATGAGCATCACCGCGATCAGGATTCTGCGCCGGTCGTGGCGATCCGCAGTCGTGCCGCCCCACGGTCCGAAAAGCGGGATCACGATCAGCGTGGCGAAGCTCACCCACGCCTGCTCCTGCGAACTCACCGCGTGCTCCTCCACCACGAGCTGCTGCGCCTGATATTGCATCCACGCGCCGACCACCGAGATGAACTCGGCGATCATGAAGCGCGCAAAAATCCCGTTGGTCGGAGCGGGCGCGGAAGTGGCTGAAGGTGTGGACACAGAGAGCCGCGCAGCAAACCGGGGCGCGCTGCGCGACGCAAGCATGGCGCTCGTTCGCCGCCCGCCTGTGCGCTCCGCACGATTTCGCTTGGCGTCCGTCGCACTTCGCCTTTGCTCCGCGCACGCGCACATGAACGAACGCATCCCCGCATTTCAGTCTGCCTGCGACCGTGGCGAACGCATCGCCGTGCTTACCGCCTACGATTACCCGATGGCGCGTCTGCTCGACGAAGCGGGCGTGGACGTGCTGCTCGTCGGCGATTCGCTCGGCATGGTCGTGCTCGGCTACCCAGATACGACGCTCGTGACGATGGACGAGATGCTCCACCACACGCGCGCCGTCGCGCGCGGCTCCAGGGATGCAGGCTCGCGAGCACTCATCATCACAGATCTGCCATTCGGCAGCACCGCGACGCCGGAACTCAGCGTCGTAAACAGCCGCCGTCTCATCGATGCCGGCGCGCACGCCGTGAAGCTCGAAGGTGGCGCATCCCATTTTGCCCACATCGCGGCACTTGCCACAGCAGGCATCCCCGTGATGGCGCACATCGGCATGCAGCCGCAGCAGGTGCGCATCGAGGGCGGCTATCGCATCAAGGGCAAGACCGCCGAGCAATCCGCGGCGCTGCTCGCCGATGCTGATGCGGTGGAAAAGGCGGGAGCATTCGGCCTGCTGCTCGAACTCGTCGTGCCCGCCGTCGCGAAAGAAATCTCGGATCGCGTGCGCATTCCCACGATCGGCATCGGTTCCGGCGCGGACTGCGACGGCCAGGTGCTCGTCCTGCACGACGTCATCGGTCTCTTCCCGTGGTTCAAGCCCAAGTTCGCCACGCAGCGCACTGATGTCGCTTCGGAAATCCGCCGCGCTGCTGCGGACTTCATCCGCGACGTAAAGGTGTCACCGCACGCCTAGGGGCGCTACTTCGCGGGCACCACGTCCGCCTTCACCTCCGCGAGCTGCCCGTGCATGTCCGCATATTTCTCCGGACGCGGCTGCACCGTGAGCTCATCCCCCGGCCACGCGAGCGTGCGCACCATCGGCTGCTGCGCCGCAAACCGCGCAAACAGCATCCCCTCAAACCACCCATGCGCCTGCATCCGCTCCATGAGCGTCCCCTTCTCGATGGAAAGCGGGAGCGTGGTCGGCACCACGTCGGCGATCTTCGCTGGCTGCACAGCACCCGCCGCATCCTGCGCACACGCAAGCAACGGACACGCAACGGAAAGGACGGCGACGGCAGCGGGAAAAAGGAAGTGCGGGAAATTCATGGGAGTGCTCCCACCCTCACCGTCGCGCAGGCGCAGACTCAAGGATTTTTATCTCAGCGAAAACCGCGAGGGTTCAGAACCACTTTACGCTGTTTCAAAGTCACACGTCGTTGGTCGGGATCGCTCACAAACCCCTCATCCCTATTGCTGCTTCAAGACTGGCCTGAGTCCGAAATATCCGCCGTCGGCATCATACAGGTAATCGTAAAGGGCGAGCACCCGCAGGCCGGTGTTCACGAGCGGACCGGTGGTTCGCATGACCCAACTCACTTTTCGCGGCGCAGCGGGATTCGCGGCGTCGCCCACTTTGAAACTGTAGGAAAGTCTGCCGCTGAGAAGATGCACGGTCACGTCGGTGCCTTCGGCCACATCGCCTTTGGAAGCCGGGCTCGGCGCCTGGATCAGCATGTTCGTCAGCCCGGTATCGAGCAGCATTCCAGACGTCTCGCACTTCACTCCGCCGACGGTGGCCCACCCGCGCGAACTGTCCCAATCCTTTACGCTCTGCTTGACGGTCGGTTTTGCATCCGGCGCTGCGGTGTGCTCGTTCAACTTCTCGTAAAGATAACCACTGCCCACCTTCTCTGCAGTCAGACCGAGCGTGACCCCGTCGCGCGTGATCGTATAGCCGCGACGCATCGTGCCGGACTGCATCTCCTTCAAGTTCACCCAAGGATTCAGATCCTGGCGTGGCAACTTTCCGCGGCCCGTGCCGATGCCGAGCATGTATATCTTCGGGTTCTTCATCGGCTTGAAGCTGCCGCTGTTCACGGCGCCAGCATGCACTTTGCGCTCCGAAACTGCGAGCACCGGCACGACCGCCGTCGCGACCTTGCCTTGCTCGTCCTTCGAGTCAGGAAAGGTGAGCGTCACCGGCGTCCATGTGCCGATGAGTTCCACTCCGCTGCTGCTATAGTTGATTGTTCCCGGAGGGCCGTTCGGATCAATGTTCGGCACATCGTCCGCACCGAGGATCACGCCGGTTGAACCCGTATCCACCTGCAGTTTGACGGGTGGGCCGCCGTTCAGCGACACCCGCACGCTCATGGATTGCAGATGCTCGAAATCCACCGGCTTCGAATTGGCGAACGGGATCCGGTAGCTCTGCTTGTAGGCCGAATAATCGGGTGCCGGCATCTCCTGCGGCGCAGGCAGCTTGTTGTCCGCCGCCAAAGCGGAGTTCAGCGCGGCAATGATGAGTGGGAGCGTATGTTTCATGATTGGATGATTCGCTTGAGCTTAATCATCCATCTCTCGGTCTGGCAAATCCCAGTCCGCTCCGAACGCATTCGCCGACATGCAGAGTGCGAGCACGCAGAAGCGCTCCAGCCTTTCCCCGATCTTCGCAGTCTTCGACTGAGTTCTTTCGACGCTGTCGCCGGGCTTGATTTCCCATTCATCGAACCACAGCCGCAGCCCGTCCCTTTTCAGCCGCTCCGCCACGTCGCCCCGACCAGCTTGTCCTTTGCGCTGTGGCTTTGGAAGCCATCGTAGGGGGAATTCACCGGGCATGGCTCTGGAGAGTAGGATGCAAACGCTGGTTCCAACCTGTGGAAGCGAGGTGCATAGCAGGGCGGGCGACCCGATGAGAGAAAGTGAAGAGCCGCACCGCAAGGGATGTCCTGCACACTTTGGAACGACGGGCGTTCCTCCGATGCCGACTCTGATTCCTGCATTGGCCCTGGCAATATCCCGGCGGACGGCAGGCACCGCACCCATTGCATGAATGCCTCTGCTTGCGGTGACGCCCGGCCATCCGTAAAAGAGCCGCCCACATGTCCGAACGCACGTCGCCCGCCACCGAACTTCCGCCGATCCAAGTCCGCGCGAAGTTCTTCTTTGAGGGCGACCAGCCGTGGTTCCTGCGTGGCGTGACCTACGGGCCGTTCCGTCCGAATGCGGACGGTGAATTCATGAGCACGCCGGAGCAGGCGCGGCGTGATTTTGCGCAGATGCGCGAACTGGGGATCAATCTCATCCGCGTCTATCACCTCCCCTCGCGCTGGCTGCTCGACCTCGCGGCGGAGATGGGCTTGCGCGTGCTGGTGAGCATCCCGTGGACGCAGCATGTGGAGTTTCTGAATTCGCGCTCTCTCAAGCGGCAGATCCTGCAGGTGGTCCGCGATGTGGTCGGACGGAACAAAGGGCACCCGGCGATCTTCGCGTATCTCGTGGGCAATGAAGTGCCGACGACGATCATCCGCTGGCTCGGGGCGGAACGAGTGCAGCTCTTTCTCGAAAAGCTGATCGACGTCGCGAGGGAGATCGATCCGCGCCCGCTCTACAGCTACGCGAGCTTCCCGCCGACGGAATATCTGCGGCCCGCGAACGTGGATTTTCTCTCGCTGAATGTGTACCTCGAGCGACGCGCGGATTTCGAGCGCTACCTCGCGCGACTTCAGAATATCGCAGAGGAAAAGCCGCTGATCCTCGGCGAATTCGGCATGGACACTTTGCGCAATGGCGAGGACAGGCAGGCCGAGGTGCTCGACTGGCATCTCGATGTCGTCGTGAAAGGCGGCGCGGCCGGGACGATCTTCTTTTCGTGGACGGACGAGTGGTTCACGGGCGGGAACGAGGTCACGGATTGGAAATTCGGCCTCGTCACCGAGGATCGAAAACCGAAGAAAGCCTTCCACACTTTGAAGGCGAAGCTCGGAACCGGCGCTCCGATCACGAGCGTGGTGCCGCTCGCGCGGTATCCGAGAGTGAGCGTGATCGTGTGCAGCTACAATGGTGGCAAGACGCTCGGTGAATGCCTCATTGCGCTCGATCAGGTGCGGTACCCCGATTTTGAAATCATCCTCGTGGACGACGGCTCAAAAGATGACACGCAGAAGATCGTGAAGCGATGGGAGGCGAAGCGTGCGCTGTCCGGCGCGAAGCTGCCGAACTTCGTGAACGTGATTCAGAAAAACATGGGGCTGAGCTACGCGCGGAATGTCGGCGCGCAGTCCTCATCCGGCGAAGTGATCGCCTACACCGACAGCGACTGCATGCCGGACCCCGACTGGCTGTATTACCTCATGGCCGTGCTCACGAGCGGGAATTACGCCGGTGTCGGCGGGCCAAATATCTCGCCGCCCGCAGTGAACTGGGTGCAGGCCGCAGTCGCCGCGAGCCCCGGCGGGCCGAGCCACGTGCTGCTGACTGACACGGTCGCGGAGCACGTGCCCGGCTGCAACATGGCGTTCTGGCGTTGGGCGTTTGATCTGACGGGCGGATTCGACACGGAATATCGCAAGGCGGGCGACGACGTGGACTTCTGCTGGCGCCTGCAGACGGCGGGCGGCGAGGTCGCGTTTTCACCGAGCGCGATCGTGTGGCACTACCGGCGCTTCACGCTCACGGCCTTTCGCAAACAGCAGGAAGGCTACGGCGAGGCCGAGGCGCTGCTGCGCTTCAAACACCTGATTTTTTTCGGCCCGACGGGCACGGCGAAATGGAAAGGACAGATCTACGGCGCGCCGCGGCTCACGTGGCTCTTCAGCCGTCCGCTGATCTATCATGGCGTGTTTGGCCAGGGACTTTTCCAGTCGCTCTACCCAGCGCAGCAGTCGCAAGTCGCGGCATATCTCGGGAGCATCGAGTGGATCGCGCTCACGGCCTTCATCGGCGTGCTCGGCATCCCGCTCGAATGGCTGCGCGTCGTGCCCGTACTTATGCTCCTCGGCACGGTGAGCGTCTCGCTGAGCTGGATGGTGAATATCCGCATCGAGCCGAAATACGATACCATCCGCGCACGGCTGCTCGTCGCGATGCTCGCATTTTTCCAGCCGCTCGTGCGCGGCTGGGCGCGCTATTTTACCTGGCTCAAATTCAAGCGCACACCCGCCGCCGTCATCTCGAAGCCCGAGCCGGGCATCGGCCGCGAGGCGCATTCCGGCAGCACGCGGCAGCTCGATTTCTGGAACGAGACCGGGCAGGGCCGCGAGGCTTTGATTACGGAGATCTCGAGGCTCCTCGAGGATGAGGGCTGGCGCTACTCGACGGACACAGGCTGGAAATCGTGGGACGTGCTCGTGTATGGAAATCTGTGGTGGAGCGTGAAAGTGGCGACCGTGACCGAGTATCACGGCGGACCGAAGTGCCTCACGCGCGCGCGCCTCGGGCTGATGATGGTGCCGACGACTTTCCTCGTCACCGTGATCCTGCTGAGCACGGTGCTCTACCGGCAGATTTTTTCGCATGCGCATGATTTTTGGCTCTGGATTTTTTCGGCAGCGTTTCTGGGCTGGCTGCTTTTCCGCGGCTCTCGGCTGAAACGCCGCGTCGCCGACCTGATCATCCACGCGGCGGAAACCTGCGCGATGAAGCGCGTCTCCGGCGAACAGGCCAAACCCCGCGCCGCCAAGTGAGCGAAACATCCTTTGCCTTTGTCGCTGAGCCCGGTGACGCGGGCTCGCGACTGGATCATTTCCTCGCGGCGCGCGTCGGCGAACTGTCGCGCTCGCGCATCCAGTCGCTCATGGAGGAAGGCCACGTCCTCGTGAACGCCGAGCCGAAGCTGCGCTCGTGCAAACTCCGCGGCGGCGAGCAGATCGTGCTCACCGTGCCTGCCGTCGTAGCCTCGGAAAACCTGCCGGAAAACATCGCGCTCGAAATCCTGCACGAGGACGAAGACCTGATCGTGATCAACAAGCCGCCCGGCCTGGTGGTGCATCCCGCACCCGGCCACGCCGGCGGCACGCTGGTGAATGCGCTGCTCCACCATTGCACCTCGCTCAGCGGCATCGGCGGAGTGGAGCGGCCCGGCATCGTCCACCGGCTCGACAAGGAGACGAGCGGCTGCATGGTCGCGGCAAAAAACGACGCGGCCCACCAGTCGCTCACCGAGCAGTTCGCCGGACGCGAAGTGCGCAAGATCTACCTCGCGATTGCCTCGGGCATTCTCAAAAAAAAGAAAGGCACCGTCAATGTGCCGCTCGGCCGCCATCCTGTGCACCGGCAGAAGATGGGCGTGCTGCTGCGCGGCGGCGGCCGCGAGGCGGTGACGGACTGGCTCGTGCTCTCAGAACTCCAGTGCGGCACGCTCGTGCAATGCACCCTGCACACCGGCCGCACGCATCAGATCCGAGTCCACATGAAACACCTCGGCCATCCGCTGATCGGTGACGAGGTGTATGGGAAGCGCGGAAAGTTCGCGCGGCAGATGCTCCATGCGTGGAAGCTCGGCTTTTCGCATCCCCGCACCGGAAATCCGCTCGACTTCATCTCGCCGATACCGCCCGATTTCATCGCTGCCGGTGTGCCGGCGGATCTCAAATGAGCGACCAGCCGACAGACATCGTTTTCAGCGCACTGCGACAGATGCAGGCGAACGGCGTCCGCCTCCGCGCTTCTCTGGATACATGCGAGCGGATGCGCGCCACGGCATCCGCAGCACCGGACAGGACAAACGCACCTGCCCGCGACACCGCGCCCGTCGCCGCAAAAATTGCACAGGAACAAAATCGCCGCCCTCTTTCATCCGCGACGCAGGCAACGGCACCCACCACGCCCGAGCACGCGCATCCGCAGGCAGCGGCCTCATTTTCCACTCGCGATATCAGCACAGGCACCGGTGAAAAGGCCGCAAAGCTCGCCGCTCTCCGCAGCCCCGTGCTCGCATGCGCCAAGTGCCCGAACCTCGTGCAGTCCCGCACACAGGTCGTCTTCGGCGTCGGCAATCCCGATGCGGAACTGATGTTCGTCGGCGAGGCGCCCGGTGCGGATGAGGATCTCGTCGGCGAGCCATTTGTCGGCAAGGCGGGACAGACGCTCACGAAGATGATCGAGGCGATGAACCTCCGCCGTCAGGACGTGTACATCGCCAACATCCTGAAGTGCCGCCCGAACACGCCGCCCGGCGAATCCGGCAACCGCAAGCCGACGCCCGCAGAGATGAACGTCTGCAAACCCTACTTGCTCCAACAGATCGAAATCATCCAGCCGAAGGTGATCGTCGCGCTGGGCGGCACTGCCGTCGAGGGACTGCTGGGCATGGACAAAGCGGGCATCACGCAGATGCGCGGGACATGGAAGGAATTCCGAGGCATCCCCATGATGCCGACATTTCATCCCGCCTACCTGCTGCACAACCAGTCGAACACGGAAAAGCGGAAGGTGTGGGAAGACCTGCTCGCCGTGCTCGAAAAGCTCGGGCATGAAATCACCCCGAAGCAGCGAGGCTACTTTCTGGCAAAATAGGCGGCTGCCTTACTTCGGCAGCTCTTCCTTCGCAGGCTCCGTCTTTGGCAGTTCGTCCTTCAGGAGATCCTCCATTGTCTGCTCCTTCGGGATCCCGAGTTCCAATGCCTTCTGGTAGGCTTTCTTGGCCTCGGCCTTGTCCGGCGGCTGCTTCGTCGCGAGAGTGATGGCGAGATTGTACCAGGCGTCGCCGTATTTCGGATCGAGCTGCACGGCGCTCTCGAGTTCCTTCTGCGCCGCCTCCTGCCAGCCTTTCTGCGCGGCGGTGATCCCGAGGTAATTGTGTGCGGTCGGATTCCGCGGATTGATGGCGAGGGACTTCGTGAGCGCATTCACCGCATCATCGAATTTTTCCTCCTGATAATAGACGATGCCGATCGTGGACCAGCAGAAGGCGTCCTCCGGCGCGATGGCGAGCGCCTTCTTGAAGGTCTCCTCGGACTGCTTGAACTTGCCCATGCGGTACTGCACGACGGCGCGGTTCGAGAGGAGATAGACGTTGTTTGGCGCGACCTGGAGCGTCTTGTCATAGAGCCGCTCGGCCTCGGCAAATTTTTCGGAGTCGAATGCCTTCTTCGCCTGATCGGCCAGCGGCTTCACATTGGCGGGCAGCTTTGCACCGCTGACGCCCGACACCGGCGGCGTCGCGCCAGGCTCCGGCGGCTTCGAATCGGCGGGATTCTTATCCGTGTCGTCTTTCGATGGCAAATCATCACCAGGCTTCGGCTTCACTGCGGTCGGAGGATTGTCCACCTTTGCCGTTTCGACCGGCGGTTTTGCGTTCTCGGCCGGATTCGTGGCCGCAGGTTCCGGCGGCTTCGAAGCCGGCGTGACGTCTGGCGTTCCCGGCGCTGCAGTCGGCGGCGCATTTTCACCGGAAGGCTGAGTATTTTCGGTCTTCCACGCGACCAGCGTATTCGGATCCTGCACCACGATGACTGGTTTCTTGAAAAGCTTCCGCTCGTGCGGCTCAAGTTTCACCACGGGCTGCGAGAGATAATTGATCTGCTGCAGAAGCGCACCGGACTGGAGATGAAGTTTGCTGACCTCGTCCTGGATCATGCGCTTGCGCTGGCTGCGATTCGCATCCTCCTGCATCACGCGCACCACGATTCCCTGCAGCAGCTTGTTCTCATCCTCCATCTTCTTCCGCTCTTCGGCGCTCGCCTTCGAGTCCGCCTTGAACTGGTTGATCTGCTTCGAATACTCCGTGACCTTTTTCTGCAATTCGCCGATCTCCGCCTGGAGCGAGGCGTTCTTCTGATCGGAGGTGGTCAGGGCCTTTTGCGATTCGACGATCTGCATTTTCAGCGCCGCGAGATCCTTGTCACGCGAGCCGGTGGACTTGAATGCGAGAATCTGCTTTTCCGCGTCGCCGAGCTTTTTCAGCAAGTTCGCGTTGTCGGCCATCAGCTTGTCGGTCTGCTTGTTCAGGTCGCGCAGGCGCACCAGCTCCTCGCGATCATCCTTGCGCTCCTTGCTCAGCGTCGCGATCTGCCCCTTCAGATCCTCCTCGCGCTTCTTGGCCTTCTGCGCCTCGCCAGCGCTCGTCTTCTGCTCCAGATCGAGTTTGGCCTGGAGCGACTTCATCTCCGCGACGGCAGTCGCAGATTCCGCCTTGTCCTTTGCAAGTGCGGCGATCTGATTCTTCAGGTCCGTCTCACGCTTCTTCGCCAGTTCGCCCTGCTGTGCCGTCGCCATCAGCTCCGCGTCCAGCTTGGCCTGGAGTTCCTTGACCTGCTTGGGAAGAGTCCCGGCGGACTGAGCAATTCCACCGAGCACCCGGCCACGATCGAGAGCCTGGGTCAGGCGTTCCTCCTGCGCCTCGCGTTCGATCTTCGTAGCCTCCAAGTCGCGGTTCGCCGCGGCGAGCTTTGCCTCCAGCTCCTTCGCACGCGCGCCATTCGCATCGCCCGCCGTCTTCAGTTCATGAATGCTCGCCTGAAAGACATCCGCGAGTTGCTGGGCCTTCTTTTGCGCGACCTCAGCCTTTTTCCGTGCCTCCATGGCGTCCCCGATTTCAATCGCGAGCTTCTGGTTCTTTTCCTTTTCCTCGCGGAGGCGGTCATTCGCCTCGCTGAGCTGCGACTCCAGACTCGCGAGGCGTTGTTTCACTGCCGAGAGCGGATCCGCGTCATCAAGCGGCGGAAGTTCACCTTTGGATTTCTTCGTTTTCGGCACTGCCACCGGCGGGTTCAAAGGGTCCGTATCCGGAGTCAGCGGAGGCAGCCCCAATCCCGGATCATTTGGCGGCGTGCCTTTCTTCGTGCCGCCCATTCTTTCCTGGATGAGGTCCACGGCCTCCATCGTGCGCTTGATTCGGAAATCCAGCAGCTCCGTCTGCCATTTCGGATTCTCCTGCTTGATCCTCATCAGCGTGCCGAGCGCCGAGCGATAGGTCGCCAGCGCCGCCTTGTGATCGCCCGCCTTCTCCTGCTCCTCACCCTTCCTCACACTGAGGAAGGCATCCACAAACTGCTGCTGTGCAGCGTCCACTCCCTGGGCGCGGACAGGCAATTGGGCAAGGTTGATACTGGCGATGAAAGAGAGAATTGCGAGCGTGCGGCGCATGATAATTGTGGGAAAAGGAAACGGACTGTAATGGAAACTTTGCGCGCTAGCAAATCCCTTCTCACGTCCATGGAAACTGCGGCGCCCCGTGGAAATTCAACGCCGCTCACGCCCTAAGCGCTCCCACGCCGCGGCAAGCTCATCCCATAGAGGACGAAACTCGGGATGCAACGCGAGCTGCGCATCCCGCCACGCAGGCCAGTCCGGCGCGTCCATCCGTGCAGGAAAAAGCTGCACATGGATCGGGCGCACACGGCTGTCGATCGCCGCGAGATACACCTCCTCGATCCCATCATCTCCGAGCGCCAGGCAGCCGATGCTCGCATTCCCGCCATGGATGAAAATGTCAGTGCCCGGTGAGACAGGATCGCTGAGGACGCGGTCACTCGCATTCGGATAATTCAGCCCGAGCGAAAGATGAAAGCTGCTGAGAGGATTGAACCGATCCACCTCGTAGAATCCCTCCGGCACCTGCATGTCGCCCTCGCGCCTCTTCGGTCCGGGATTTCCTGAAGCCGCGAGGACAGGCAGCGATTTCACGAGACGGAATGATTCCCCCGCCCCGTTCCGCGCCCACAGTTCGATTTGCCGCTCGCGCTTCATCCCGCGCAGGAGAATCTCGTGCGCAGGCCAGCGGATGCCCGCCTTTTCAAAATGCGCGCGCAGCTTCGATCCACAGCGCAGTCTTGCCGCCGCGACACGCTTCTGAGTTTGCATTCGGTTCATCAGAAAAGGTGCGGCCAGCACAAGCAGCGCGGCGGCGCTTGTCCATGCCAGGATTTTCCAAATACGCGACCTGCTCATTCGCTGCTCAGCGTCTCGTCGAGATTCAGCGCGATGCTTGCGAGGCCGGTCCACGCGGCAAGTTCGGCCGCGGGCAAAGTCGCGTCCGCCTTGCTCTCGCCGACGGCGATCACCTTGCGCGCGGCGTCCGCGTCCTGCGCGTAGGCCTCGCGCAATTTGCCGAGACGCGCGAGCAGCACACCCGTTTCATTTTCATCCGGCACACGCGCAGTGCAGCGGCGGAACATCACCGCGATGCGTGCAGAGTCATCGCCCGGCGCCAGCAGCGTGCGCTGCGCGAGTGCGCGCGCGGCCTCGGCAAAGGTGATGTCGTTCATCGTGATGAGCGCGTGCAGCGGCGTGTTCGTGCGTCCGGTCTTCACCGCGCAGCCCTGCCGGTTTGCCACGTCGAAGAACACCGTGGGCGCGACGATGCGCCGCCAGAAAATGTAAAGGCTGCGGCGGTACAGCGCCTCGCCATGATCCTGCGCGAACGTGATTTTCCCAAAGGTCGCATCCTCCCAGATGCCCGGCGGCTGATAAGTCCTCACCGGCGGCCCGCCGACTTTCTCCACGAGCAGGCCCGACGCCGCGAGCGCCTGATCGCGCAGCATCCAGCTCGGCAGCCGGTGCCGCGGTCCGCGGGCGAGCAGGCGGTTTTCCGGGTCGCGCTCCGCCATTCCCGGCGCGACGTGCGATGCTTGCCGATACGTCGCGCTTGTGACGATCCGCTTCACCATCTTCTTCACATCCCACCCGCTCTCGCGGAACTCGACCGCGAGCCAGTCGAGCAATTCGGGATGCGACGGCGCATCGCTCTGCAGTCCGAAATTGTCCGCACTCTTCACGATCCCTGTTCCGAAAAACTGCTGCCACAGCCGGTTCACCGTCACGCGCGCGGTGAGCGGATTTTCCGGCGCGACAAGCCAGCGCGCGAGCGCGAGGCGGTTCTTCGGCGCGTCGGCGGGGAGCGGCGAAAGTTTCGCCGGCACGCCGTGCGTGACCTTGTCCGCAAATTGATTGTATGCGCCCTTCACGAGGATGAATGTCTCGCGTGGCTCGGGGCGGTCACGCATCACCATCGTGCGCGGCAGCGATTTTTCAAAGTCGGCCCGCTCCTTTTTCACGCGCTCCACGGCCTTGTTCGCAGCGGCGAGTTCCGGACTCGTCTCCGACTGAAACGCAGTCAGCTCCTCCCGTTCCTTCTTCGTGCGCTCGGCCGCGGGCTTCGCGATGATGCTACGGATCGCATCCGGCACCGGACGCAGCAGCGCCGGGTTGTCCGTCGTCGCGTAAATGCGGAAGCGCCCGAGCGTGTGCTCGCGGCCAAATCCAAACGACAGACGGAAGCCGAGCGCGCGCGTGCCGCCGCTCGGCAGCGGCTTGTCCGTCGCAAAGACAAGCGTGTGCGCTTTTCCAAACTGCGGCATGATTGCCCAGCCCTTCTTGCTCCCGTCGAACACCGCCTGCGCGGAAAATCCGCCCTGCGAAAAATCCGCGCTCACCGCGTGCAGCACGACCGGCGCACCGCCGTCCTGCAACGACACCTCGGTGAGCACGAAGTTGCCGTTGTCCGAGCGGCCCGGCCCCTTGTTCACGAACGAATCATCCGGCAGCGCCTCGATCCGGAACGCCGTGATACCGCCGAGCGTCGTGTGGATCGTCACGTTGTAATCGTCCGTCTTCGGGCTCGTGCCGCCCGCGCGCACGGAGCCATCGTCGAGCACCTTGAGCGTCGCGCCGTTTGCGCTGTAGATTTCGTTCGGCGTGAGTGGCTGCCACTTTGCCTCGGGCAATTTTCCATCCTTCCCGAGCAGCAGCTTTTCGAGCGCCGACTGATCCGCACCGATGCGTTTCTCGATCGCGATGCGCGCCTTGTTCGCCTCCTTCTCCTTCTGCTCCATCGCCGCGAGCTGCTGCTTCTGCGCGTCCGACGCAAAGCTGATGACCGGCTTCGCAAGCCCGCCCGCATCGTTCGCACCGCTCTCCTCGATGGAATTGAAATACGCCGAGAGCTGATAGTATTCCCGCTGCGTGAGCGGGTCGTATTTGTGATCGTGGCACCGGCAGCAGTTGAACGTGAGCCCGAGCCACACCGTGCCCGTCGTCTCCACGCGGTCCTGCACGTAGTCCACGCGCGACTCCTCGGCGATGCGCCCGCCCTCGCCGTTGATCATGTGGTTGCGATGAAAACCCGTCGCAATGAGCTGCTCATGCTTTGGCTCCGGCAGCAGATCACCGGCGATTTGCTCCACGGTAAATTGGTCGAACGGCATGTTGCGGTTGAACGCATCAATCGCCCAGTCGCGCCAGTACCACATCGAACGCGTCGGATCGCCCTGATAGCCGTTCGTGTCCGCATAGCGCGCCGCTTCCAGCCATTCCCACACCATCCGCTCGCCGTAGCGCGGGGATGCGAGCAGCTTGTCCACGAGCGACTCGACTGCGGTATCCCGATTGCGAATCACGGACTGAAGAAACGCGTCGAGTTCCTCCGGTGTCGGCGGCAGCCCTGTGAGGTCGAGATAAAGCCGGCGGCAAAGTTTTTCAGGCGGAGCTTCCGGCGACGGCATAAGCTTTTCGTCGGCGAGCCTTTTCAAAATGAACGCATCAATCGCATTCGTAGCCGCGCCTGTGAAAGCGCGGGCAAGCTCCGGCGGTGGCTGCATCGCGGCGAGATCAGCCCGCGCTTTCACAAGCGCGGCTACGGGCCTCGTCGGCGCGACAAACGCCCAGTGCTCGCCCCACTTCGCGCCCTCGTCCACCCAGCGGCGCAGCAGCTCCTTCTGCGCAGTGGTGAGCGTGCGGTTCGATTTTTTCGGCGGCATCACGTCGTCCTCGTCGCTCGTGAAAATGCGCTCGATGAGTGCACTCGCCTTGCTGTCACCGGGCTTCACGACGGCCACGCCGTCCTGCACGCGCATCGCGCCTTCCTTTTGATCGAGCCTCAACTCCGCCTTGCGTGCCTTCGCATCCGGCCCATGGCAATGGTAGCAGTTCTCCGAGAGGATCGGCTGGATGTCGCGGCTGAAATCAATCGCCCCCGCAAATGCGAAACTTCCGGCGGCGGCGAACAGGATGGCAAATCGAGGGAACATGTTTCTCGGGAGAATCACCGCACGACGCTGGCGCACTTAGCCTGCAAAGACAGCCTGTTACTTTTTCTCCGGAAAAATCTCCGCCAGCAGCGCCGCCATGCGATGGCCCGCGATCACGATTCTGCGTCCGGAAATGTCGTACGCCGCGTGCGCAAATTCCGGCGTGAGCTTCGGCGCTTCGGTGTTGTCCGGGTGCGGCCCCGGCGGATACGCGCTCTGGCAGCCGATGAGATGGCTCTCACGCGCCCACGCCTCCGCGTTGCCGGGCTGCGCGAGTTCCGTGAGCGTGGCGCGCGGGAACCGCTCCATGAGCGCGCGCGCCTCCTCGGTGATGACCCCCTCGCCCGGCTTCGGTCGTGCGCCGACTTTTGGATTTGCCCAAAGCTCGACGACCGCGCCCTCGCGCACGTCGAAGCGGAACGACTTGTCCCAAAACGTGTGCAGGTTCGCGGCCATGCCCGGCAGGAGGTCGCTGAAATGCACGCCCGAGATCAGGTAGCCGTTGCCGCCGCGATCATTCCACGTCGTCGCGTGCAGCGGCTGGTGGATGTCGCCGACCCAGTGAAAAAGCATCCCGAGCGCCTTCGCGCGCTCGTCGGCGGGAGCCTGCTTGTCGCGCAGCGTCTTCAGATTTTCGCCGATGGCCCACACGACATTCGGCCCCTCGGGCACCTTGAAATTTTTCCCGTCATCCGTCTTCTCCGAGTCCACGTAATGCCACGCCGACCACGGATAATCCTTCTTCGGCAGCGCGCGCAGATCGTCCATCCAGCACGACACGGTCGTGAAATTATACGGCTGCCCGTCGTTGTAACGGCTGTCGAGCGTGCCGACGAGCTCCTCCACCGCAGCACGCACGCGCGGGCTGCTGAGTTCCCACGCGATCTGCCCGACGAGCATGTGCCCGCCCGCGTCCCATGCGTGTGCGGTGGCGGCGGTGAGGAGGATGACGAGGGTTGTTTTTTTCATGGGGAAAATGGGCGGCTTAGTTTCAGTGCTCAGTTCTCAGTTTTCCACCGCCGCAGGTCTTGAGTCTGAGCACTGAGAACTTTTTCTCACGGCAGCACCTTGATCTGATCGAGTTCAAACACCCGCACCTGCAACGCGCCGTTCCAATCCGCAAGCAGCCCGCCGACGTGGATCTTCTTGCCGACGAACGCCGCAAGATCCTGCTTCGCGATCCCCTTCCCGCCCGACGTGCCGAGGAACACGAGCGAGACGGAGTCGTGATGCTCCTTCGTAAAATTCAGATAGCTCACGGAACCGCTGGGGTTGTTGCCCATCGCCACGATTTTTCCCTCCAGCACCACGCGCCTGCCGAGCCGCTTGCGCAGCGCCGCGAGATCCGTCGGCGCGTAGATCACTTCGCTCACGACCGGAATCCCGCCCTTCGCCCGCACCGGCTCCGCGCGAAGATCGCCGGCGACGGCGAACAGGCACGCAGCGATGCACAGAGATACGGACGGACGGACGGGGAATATCATGGGGCGCACCAGTAATGCGAAACCCTCCCGCGTGCGCGAATGAATTCTGCGTTCGTCCGGCGGCTCGCCTCCGCAGGCAGCGGATTGACTCGGATTGGCACCTCTGCGAAGCTGCAAAGATGACCATCGCGCTGACCAAAGATGTCGAAGCCTTTGTCGAGGATCAGGTGCGCGCAGGCGTCTGCCCGGATGCCAGCACGCTGGTCAATGATGTGTTGCGCTCCCTCAGCGAGCACCAGCAGCGCCCCTTTGCGACGACACCGGAACTTGAGGCATGGCTGCTCGAAGCCGCGGACAGCCCTGCGACGCCACTGACCCCGTCTGACTTCGATGGCATCCGCAACCGGGTGCGCGCCCGGCTCCACAGTCCGGCCGCATGAACGTCCGCAAGGCGGACCATTTCATCGCCGACACGGAACTGCAATTTTGCCTGGTACAGAAAAGTATGAAGGCTGGACTACGCTGCGCACGCTTCGCAGACTGCCACCCCTGATTTATGCCTACAAAACCCGCTGCGTCCAAAGCTCGCAAAGCTCATCCGGACAAACTCATTCCAGAGCAGATTGCTGCATTGCAGGCTCGGATGCAGCTCTTGGCCGAGCGGAATCCCAGTTGGAAAATCAAATCCGACGACTCCGAGCGGCTGTATGAATATGTGGCGGCGCAGAAGATCACCTACCTCTATGACGATGAACTCTTCGAGAAGTTCGTTTGCGTGGACTCACACCGGACAGGAAAAGAGGAAGAACTGCTCGATGCCTATCTGATTCAAGAACAGGGCGACGAACTTCACCTGCATCTTTTCCAGTTCAAATTCTCGAAAGCTTACGAGGGAGGAATTTCGACCAAGGAACTTTACAGCTTCGTGGACCGGATGCATCGCGTGTTTTTGCGCGGTGATTTGGAGGATGAGAGGACTCTCGGCGCCTACGCTGAAGTGCGAAAAGCATTCAACGATGCGCGAACCGCTAACAAACGATTAAAGTCCCGCATTCGATGCCACTTCATCACCAATGGACAACGCCTGGCACAAACTGACCGGCCAAAAGTGGACGAGATGCGAGAGGTCTATCGGTTCGACAGACAGACCAATGGTTTCACATTCGAAGCCTATGCTGGCATGGACATTTACGATCTTTGCGAGCACGGCCGGATTCCGATTCAGGATGAAGTCCTGGAGTTGAATTACGAATTCAAGGACACCTCTGTCTTACACCATCCCATTGGGACAAATCCAAATGGGATGCCGCTCAAAGCGATCGTGGGCTTCGTGAACGTAAACCAACTGACCCGACTGGTTGACCGTTACAGTAACAATGAGCTATTCGAGAAAAACGTCAGATTCTTTCTCGGGGCCGGGAAGGATGTCAATAAACGCATTACGGCCACAGTGACCAGCGACCATAGTAGCTGGTTCGGTTTCATGAACAATGGCGTCAGCATTATAGCCGACAGTGTGCATCTCGACCTACCGCCTAAGGGCAAGAAGGTGCCGGTGCGATTGGCGAACATGCAAATCATCAACGGCTGCCAGACGGTAAACGCTCTTTATCACGCTAAACATGATCCGGAGCTGCGGGACAAGTTTCAGGGGAATTCGAACGTGTTAGTTCGCATTTACGAGATTGACCCAGCAAACAAGGCGTTCACGGATGCACTCATCCTCGCTACGAATTCACAAAACGCGATCCGGCCCGAGGACCAAGTCGCGAATGACCCGGTTCAAAGAGCGCTCCAGGAATTATTCAGGCGCTATAACATCGGCTATGAGCGGAAGGAGGGAGAAAAGCTTTCCGCAAAGAATTTTCTCCTCGTTCTGACCAAAGAGGATGCAGCTTTGGCTTATCTGGGTGTTTTTGACAAACATGCATCCAAGTTGCGCAATAGCCTAAGTCGCCGCGAATTTTTTCGGCGAAATGACGAGGAGAGTGATTATGCACGGGTATTCGCGCTGCAACTTACCGGCGATGGCGTTTTGGATTCCAGCTCGGAACTTCAAAGCCGGGAACGTGCTTTGCAGTTCATTGCTGCTCATGTTCTTGTCCAAGGGTGCAGGGAAAAAGTCACATCCGTTTCATCAGCATCCAAGAAAGGGGCGTTGCGTAAGGCGGGGTTCTATCTCGCGGGGATCATCCATGCTCGCTACCATGTGGAACTTGAGAAGGCGATCAAGACAGCCGCCAATGAATCTCCAGCCGCAACGATTACAGAGTCCCTTCTATCGGAGCTTCGAAAGCGCGTGGAATCAGGATTTTCGCAGGCTGTAAGCATCTTCGAAAAGGAGCTGAAGGCTTTTGTCGACACGAACGGCAAAGATGAAGACGCAGCCCTGAAGAACAGTGAATT
>JAYWEO010000282.1:0-2457 GCA_043779225.1 Prosthecobacter sp. | reverse complement strand
GAGGATCCATTCGTTGATGCGCGAAAATGCGCCCTCGTGCGGGAGGTAGCTCGCGGCCTTCAGCAGGCTGCGGCCCGGGCCGAACGTCTCGCAGAATTTCAGCACGCCGCCGTGTGTCTTCAGCCCGTCGTTCGAGATGTCGCCGTAGAAATAGCAGAGCGTCTGCTCCGGCTTTCCCTCCATGTGGAACTTGATGCGCACGCCCGACGAGCCGCCCTTCTCCTTGAGTTCTGTGTTCACCTCGCCTGCGTCATTGCAGCGCACGAGCTGCACCTCGGTCACGACCGCGCCCTCGCGTGCGAGCAGCAGTTCCAGCACGGGCAGGATGCCGGGAATGTTGCGCTGGACGACCTCCTTGCGGAGATCCTTGGTGATGAAAAAGCTGAAGCCGAGCAGTGCATCAATGGACTTGCGAAAGCCGGCGAGCGCGCCGGAAAGTTCGCCGGGCGCGATGTGCGCGGGCTCCGGCTGGCTGCCGACGGGTTCGCGCGCGCACAGCACGTAGGCCCTGGCATTGGGAAAAAGCGCGTGCGGATACAGGAAGTCCGCCCCGCTGAAAAAATAGAACACCGGCGAGTCCGATGCGTTGATTTCGCCGAGTGCCTCGGGTGCCCATGCACGCACTTTCGCGATGCGCCTGCGCTCGCTCCCATCCCACGCAGCCGTGAGTGCCTTTGCGTGATTGGCCCAGGCGGGGACCTGTGTGAAATTCTGCAGCGCGCCATTTTCGACCGGCAGGCCCGCGAGCCAGCGCGCGATCTCATTGTCGCTCGCCACGCGCTGCGGCTGCGCGGGCTCGGCCTTGGCCACAGGGGGGGCAGCCGGGGCTGCGGCATCCTGCGCAGGGGCAGTTGCGATGCCGGTGAGTGTGATGCAGGCGAGCAGAATCCTGGTGCCGGCGAGGGAGGAGCGGCCGGGGAAGGATGCGGGAGCCGCGTCTTTGGAGATGAACATACGTCCCGAACGCATGCCCGGGGCAGCCCCATCAATCAAGCATCAACGGGTGGACCAAAGGGTGCCGGTGCATTGGAACCAGAGGGTGTCGCGGAATCCACGGAGGGCCAAAGGCGCGCAGCCATGCCAGACGTTATTTGGGCGCGGATGCCGGAGGCTTTAATTCATTGAGACCTTCTGGCGTGAATTCGCGATCCGCATAAGTCACGTCATGCACGATGCGCGAGCCGTCCAGTTCGGTGACGGAGTCCTGTCGTCGCCCCTGCACTCTCAGATAGGCCGGGATGTGGCTGTGATTTTCGTCGGTCGTCACCTTGGTGGAATCAATGCGACGCACGAGTTCGCCGGAGGTCATGTATTTCTCCACGCGGAGTGGCACGAGGCGACGGGCATCCACCCAAGTGCGCACGCTCGCATAGCTGAAACGCTGGCCCTTCCCGGGTTTCGATTCGAGGATCTGACAGTTCACACGGTCCACGACTTCGGTGCCGACGATTGCTTGGTGTTCCCATTTCAAAAAATTCTCGATGATATCCTCGTAGGTCAAATCACTGCCGAACAGCGGCTCCTTCATCTGCTCGCCAGCGAGTGTGCGAATGGTGTCGGGCGGCCGGAATAGTGAGCCTGTCGCGGGACGATCCCCGGTTTTCCGCAGGAGAACGGCTTCGCCTTTGCGCTCCTTGGGCCAGAGAACCTGGTAAACGACTTCGGTGGCCGTTTTCGTGCGGCGCTGTTTGATCTGGAGTTGAAGCGCGACCTTGGTCGTGCCGGGAGGCTGCTTCACATCGAGTTTCAGTCGCACGTAGGAGGAGCCGTCCTGCTGCAATGCACTGAGCCGTGCGGCGAGGTCTGCTGCGGACATTGCCGGCGCCGCAGTGTCGGCGGCTCCTGCGGAGAAAACCGCCAGTGCGCAGCCGACGATGACGGCTTTCATGCGGAGGTTCAAGATGCGGGGCGGAGTTGCGGGAAGTTTCATGGAGAATGGTTGTTTTTGGTGAATGTCAGCCCTGTAAAGCATGGCTCGGCGTGAGTCGCGAACTGCGCCAGGCAGGGTAAATGCCGCTGGCGACGCCGACCGCGACGGCGATGACCACGGAGACGACGAAGAGTTGCACGCTCAGGTCCGGCTCCAAGAGCCCGTGGATGGCCGGCAGTTTTTCCATCACCTTCACACCGATGGTGCCGACCAGCACGCCGGTGATGCCACCGAGAAAACCGAGCAGTGCGGACTCGCACAAAACCATGCCGATGATCCGGCCGCGCTTCCAGCCGATGGCGAGCAGGATGCAAATCTCCTGCTTCCGCTCGAATACAGTCATGAGCATCGTGTTCATCACGCCGAGCACGCCGACGATCACCGCGAGCAGCGAGGTGCCCCAACTCATCGCGCGGATGAAGCGATACGCCTCGCTGTTTCCGACGTGCTCGCCCGCCAGCATCGCGCGCGCTTCCGGGACGACGCTGTTGATCTGCACGCAGAGTCGCTTCACGTCGTCCTCGCTC
>JAYWEO010000281.1:0-9053 GCA_043779225.1 Prosthecobacter sp. | reverse complement strand
AACTTTCCGCCGCTTCATGTGCAGCCGTAGCTCAACTGGATAGAGCGTCGGTCTCCGAAGCCGAAGGTTGTGGGTTCGACCCCCGCCGGCTGCACCATTTTCATCATTCCCTAAAATGAAAGCCATGCGCCTCGCCGTCTCCGCCGCAGTGCTGGCGTGCGTTTGCGCGGGCTGCACCGTGTTTTCGCGGAATTCCGGTTGCGACACTTACGCGCATCTGCTGCGGCTCTATCAGGATGGCAAGATTGACGCGCAGCAGCTCACCAGCCGCCAGCACGAGATCGCGGTGCGAGCGGAATACGCGCGCACGCACCCGGCGCCGGAGACGGATACTTCCTCATCGAGCACCGACAGCAGCACCGATACGAAGGATGAAAAGTGCAAGGATCGGCACCGGCATCCCGAGCCTGGGAAACCCTGCCCGCCCATGCCTGGGAAACATTGAGCAAGTCAGCGATGCCGCCCGTGCTGTCAGAGTGTGTCCCGGAAGCCGGAGATTAGCGCAGAGGCGCAGAGGAGATGGAGCGGCACGCAGGGGAGGATGAAAAATATTCCTCCGCGCCACTCTCGCTTTCCTCTGCGCCTCTGCGTGGAAAATGGATTTTCGGCACACCTTCCCGGTGACGGCAAAGGGCGGGACTTTTTCCTGAACGGGGGTCGCGGATGTGCCGCAGACGGGCGAGGCGCCGGCGTTCGCGCCAGGCGAGCGCAAGCAAGAGCGCGCCTGCACCGAAGATGGTGGCGGGTTCGGGAACCACGGTCAGGTTGGCGATTGCTTCGATGGTGTTGCCATTGATGGTCCTGAAATCGGCGGCGTAGAAAGTGCCGCCGACATTGAACTGAATCTGGGTGGTGCTGGTGCCGCCGACGAAGGAGGAATTCGTGAAGAGGAGCTGGTCGGTGCCGCCGGTGGAGCCTTGGGTGCCGGACCAGTTGAGGACTGTGAGGCCGGAAGTCCCGAGGGTGCTGGTGCCGTCGAAGGTGAGCAGGCTGGCCCCGGCGCCGAGATCGAGTGTGGAATTGCCGCTCAGGGTCATCTTGCCGACGGTCTCGCTGAAGCCGCCGGTGTTCAAAGTGCCTCCGGCGAGCGCGACCTCCGCGGTGTTGCTGATGCGGTTGCTGCCTGCCGTGGTGCCGAACAGCACGGTGCCGCCGGTATTGATGGTGACCTTTGCCGTGCTGCCCAGCGCGCTGTCGGCATTCGCCGCGAGGGTGCCGGCGCTCACGGTCGTGTTGCCGCTGAAGGTATTCGCCGCGCCCAGCGCGAGAGTGCCCGTGCCGGTCTTGGTCAGTCCGCCGGTCCCGACGATTCCGGTGTTCACGGTGAATGTCTGCGCAGGATCGACCATGATGGCGGAGGCGGCATTGCCGAGGGTGAATGCCCGCGTCGTGGTGATCGTGGCTGCAACTTCGAGCGTGGCCGCGTTGATCGTGGTCGCATTGGCGAGCGCGCCGAGGCTGCTGGTGCTGTTGATGACGACCGTTCCGCCGTTGATCGTGTTCGTGCCGGTGTAGGTGTTCGCGCCACTGAGTGCGAGCGTGCCCGCCCCGGTCTTCGTCATTCCGAACCCGGCCCCGCTGAGTATCCCGGAGAGCGTCGTCAGGCCGGTGTTGGTGACATTGATCGTGGACGTTGCTTTCAGGGCGCTGAGGGCGCTGAACGTCAAATCCTGCGACCCCGAGATCGTGAAATCCGCGAAGATGTCGAGCCCCTGCGCAGAGATCGTAAGGGGAGCGCCGCTCGCATTGTAGAGGTCGCCGCCGTTGAGGGTGATCTTCTTGTTGCCGCCGAGCGCCGTGGCCGAGCCGATGCCCACACGCCCGGCATTCAGGTCAAAGCCCTCAAAGGAATTGTTGCCCGACAGGATCAGTTCGCCGGCTCCTACTTTTGCCAGCAGAAACTTGGCACCGCCGTCGGTGATCACCCCGCTGAGGGTCAGGACGCCGGCATCGGAGCCGATCGAAGCCGCCGCGCTGAGGGTGACGGTGCCGCTCATGCTGTTCGTGCCGCTGATGTTTCGCAGCGCGCCGTCGCTCGCGATGCCGCTGCCGCTGATCGTCAGCGCCTCCGCGCCGACGGCGATGCCGCCCTGGATTTGCAGGGCCGCGCCGTTGCTTACGGTTGTCCCCGTCGCGGTGGTTCCCAGCGCGCTCGCGTTTTGGATGTTCAGCACTCCCGCACTCACGGTGGTCACGCCTGTGTAAGTGTTCGCGCCGGAGAAGACCATGGTTCCGGCGCCGCCCTTGGTCACCGTAAATGCTCCGGACACGGCCGCGGAAATGTCCATGTCCACCGCAGCCGCGCCGTCGGCAATGGTGAAGGTGCGGTTCGCACTTAAAGCCACTTTGCCGCTGATTGTCGCTGCGGTTGCGTTCGCGTTGCCGCTCACATTCCCCATCAGCGTGAGCGTTCCCGCACCCGTCGTGATGCTGCCCCCCGTCATGCTCAGGGTCGTGATGTCCTGGCTGAATCCGTTCAAATCCAGCAGGCCGGAGCTGTTGATCGTCAACGCTGCGCCATTCAATTGGTTTCCCGCGAGGGTCCGCACCGTGTCCAGGCCGACGCCGTCGCCGATCACCAGGGCGCCGGCCAGCGCGTCTAGATTCGTGGACTTGTTAAAGAGCACCGTGCCGCCGTTGACGGTGAAAGCTCCGGTGAACGTATTGCTCGCCGTGCCGCTCAGCGTGAGGGTGCCGGTGCCATCCTTGGTGAAGGTGCCGGTGTTGCTCACGACTCCCGAGAGGGTGGTGTCTCCGGTGCCGTCAACGATGAGAGCCTTGGCGTTCAGATCCACGGCACCGCCGATGGTGAAAAGGTTGCCGGAACTATTCCTCCACGTCTGCGCGCCGCCGAGCTTGAGCGGGGCGTTAATCGTCATCGTGGTCGCACCCGTGTTGTCCACCAGGATGCCCAGACCGGCGATGCCATTGATCGTGCCGCCGCTCAACTGGAGAATGCCCGCACCCGAGATGGTCACGTTCTGCCCGACTCCCGTCGTCCGCCAGATTCCGCCCGCGGACGTGTTCGCGGTGACGTTCGGCTGATTGGTGAGAGGGCCGTTGAAGACCGCGTTGTCGCCGGCCGAGGGCGCGTTGCCGGTCCAGTTCGTGTTGGTGCCCCAAGTCGTGTCGGTCGCGCCCGTCCAGACCTTATCCACGGCCAAGGCGGGGTGCGGGCAGAGGAAGGCCGCACCCACGAGCGCGAGCAGCCCCAGCCAGCCTGCGCGCAGGCACGCCCGCGGCCCCGCCCGGCTGGCGGCCGCGTTCTGCACGGGGATGGAAACTGCACACATTGTCTGGGAATTATAAGCATCCCCAGTGCCACCCGGCCTGCCATCTTCCCTGCCGGCAGTGTCCTAATCTGGAATCCGGCGGCGCAAGCGATCGCTTTGCAACGTCACGATCTCTCCGAGTCTCCGGCTGACCAGCTCCTGCATGGACTCACCCCCCACTGTCCGGCCCTCGAAATCGGCCCGCTCGTAGCACAGCACCACATCCGCCTTGCCGGGCGCTGCAAAGGATTGGCTGCTCATTACCTCCATTTCCAGCGTGTCCGTGAAGACCAGATGATAAAGCGTCTGCGATCCCACCGCCTTTTTCGATGTGAGGAAATGCTGCTTGGAAATCCGGATGGAATGGTAATCGACCATGTGGCTTCCATTGAATCGTGCCGTCGGGACTCCGTAAGTGCATCTCATCGCAAGTCTATTCCCCCCGGAGCCGCGATCGCAGCTTCTACGGGGGTGGAGCTTTCAGATTAGGGAACCGCTGATTGAATGGAAGCGGCGGAATTGGAACGCTAATCAGCGCTGATTTCCGCTCATGTTGCACAGTCCCGCCTCTTAAAATGAGCGCAGATGAGCGGAGATTAGCGGTTCGTTTTCCCAGCCGTGGTCTAATGAGCGGTTCCTCAGGACAAGACTCTGCCGTTCCACCCCGTGGGAGTGGTGCTCTCCCCCATGCGTGCTGGCCGTCACCATGAAAGTCCCGCTCCCTCCGAGCCGGCGCACCGGTGTGTGGCCATGGTGTTTCGGATGAGGACATGCGCGGACGCTGCGACCACCGTCCACGAACACAAAGCCGAAGTGCAGCGCAACGCCCTCGATGGGGCCGGTTTTCTGGGAAAGGTAAACCGCGCACCTCCGGGAGCGGACGGTTCAATTCCGCGCGGGTACGTTCCCCGTTCGCACGCGGTTGGTTTACCTGCCAAAGTGGACGATTTCCTTCTGCAAGCGGGCGATTCCCCTGCACAAGTGAATGGTTCCCCGACGCAAGTGAACGGTTCTCCGCCGGAAGTGGACGGTTCCCCGACGGAAGTGAACGGTTCTCCGACTGAAATGAATGGTTCCCCGACGGAAGTGAACGGTTTTCCGACGGAAGTGAACGGTTCCCCGACGGAAGTGAACGGTTTTCCGACGGAAGTGAACGGTTTTCCGACGGAAGTGAACGGTTCCCTGACGGAAGTGGACGGTTTTCCGACGGAAGTGAACGGTTTTCCGACGCGAGTGAACGATTTCCCGACGCAAGTCGACGGTTCCCCGACGCAAGTGGACGGTCCACTCCGATGCGATGGCATGGTTCCCGAGCTCCCATTCCTTCGAGAAGGTGATGGCGGGGTGCTTGATTTCATTCCACGAGAGAGGCATGCAGCCGGGTGGCAGCCATGCGTGGGAGCGGAAAGGAGAAACGGGCCTGAAAGACGGTCACCGGGTGGACAGACTCCCCAACCCCGCAATAAATTCCTGCTCTTCCGCCTTGAGCCGGGTGATGTCAATCGCGTGCGCTTGCGCGCCCGCAAGAGCCTGCTCGCCGCTGGCCGCGAGGACGGCGGCATAGACGGCGTGCCATCCGGGCTTGGCGGTGCTCCAGTCGGTCTCGATCTCGCCATAGACTTTGCGCGCGGCGGCGGCGTCGCCTTTCCGCAAATGCGCCAATGCGAGCGTGGTGCGGTAAGCCAGCACATCCGGGAAGCGCTTCACGCGCTGCACGGCGCGCTCCAGCGAGGAGGGGATGTTTTCGCCGAGGAGCAGGTCGAGGTAGGCGAGGTCGTTCTGCGGCTCGAATTCGCCGGGATACCGGCCGACAAACTCTTTCATCTGGTCGCGCAGCTTCCGCGTGTCGCCGGATTGCTCGGTGAGGAGGATCAGCCCGAGGTAGCCGGCGCGCTCGGCGCCCCCGATGCCAGTGAGCTGGCGGTAGGCCTTGGCCGCGTCGTCGCGCATGCCGAGCCGCTCCGCATATTGCGCGACGTAGAGAATGGTCCTCGGGTCGGCGCCCGGCATGGACTTTCGCACGGCGGCCCAATGCTCGCGGGCTTCATTCTCGCGCCCGAGGCCGAGGGCGGTGCGGACTTGGTAAAGGTGCCGCGTGGTCGCATCGATGGGCAGGGGCACCTTGCCCGCGAGCAGGATCTGGAGGTCCTGCCAGCGGCCGAGTTCCGCGAGTGCATCGATATAAATGAGGAAGAGTTCCTTGTTCTCCCGCGCCGCCGTCTGCGGGATGAGGGCGAGCGCGCGCCGGGTCTCCTTTTGCTGGATGAGCCACCGCCCGATCGCCGCGAGCCGCACGGGGCCGCCGTCGCGGAATGTGGCGACGGCCTCGGCGAGGATCTGCTCCCGATGCTCAGGGTCGCAGCGCAGCTTCCAAGTGAGGCCGAGGAGCCGCTGTTCATCGCCAGCGAGGGGATGAATGCGCAGGCCTTCGCTGAGCTGCCGGGCTTCCTCGGGCGAAGCCTCCGCCTTGGAGACTTCGCTGAGCAGGAGCAGCGCATCCAGCCCGGCGCGATCTTTGCGGATGGCAATCTCACGGAGACAGGTCTTTGCCTCGGCCCGCTGCGCAGGGTCCGGTGCCGCCGCATTCTGCGACGAGGGTTGCAGGAGGAGTCGCGCGAGGAGCAGCTTTGCCCCGGCAGCCTGCGCGGCATCGTGAGCCCCGGCCAGGGCCTCGCGTGCAAACATCACCGAACGGCTCCGGTCGCCCGAGCGGCCATGCCATTCCGAAGCGAGGAGGAGGACATCCGGCCGATGCGCCGACTGGGGATCGCCGAGCAGCACGAGGAGATGCCTTTGCACCTCGGCAAGCAGGCCGAGGCGCAGCGCGAGCCGGATGAGATCGATCCGATCCTGCGGAGTGCCGTCGGGCGACTGGCTGAGCATTTCCAAGAAGGACAGGGCCTGCGGGTCGCCGCGTTCGCTCAGGAGCCGTGCGGTGGCGCGAGTGATCCTGGCATTTTCGGGAGCGAGCGCATTCGCCGCGTGCAGGGAGTGGTAGGCATCCGTCCACTTTCCCTGTGCGACTTGCTGCTGCGCGGTCGCGAGGTGCCGGTCCGCCCGCCACGTCTTCACGGCGCGGTACGCGGGCCTGCCAGTCACGAGGACGGCGAGCGCGATGGTGGCCGCCACGGTGCCCAGCAGGACGAGGCGCGGTCTTTTGAAAGCGATCATGGAGTCCGGGCCGCGGTCGGCAGCGGCGACTTTGCGGTGCGGGCATGATGGGCCTCTCGGACTTCGTGTCCGCTGGCGCAGAGGAATGTGGAGAGCAGGCGCTTCATCACGGCTGCGAATGGTGAAGCAATAAGCTCGCCACGGATTTGGATTCCGCGGGCGGCGGGGCGAGGCATTGGATCGGAAAGTGAGCATCGGGAGGGACTGTCTGGCAGAATAGAATTGATTCCTTGGCGGCCTGCGCTCTCATGTCGGCCATCACCGGATTACAAATATGACACTCGATCGTCGCACATTTCTCAGACTCGGCTCGCTGGTGGCGTGCGGCACGGCACTGAACGCCTCCCCACTCGTGGCAGCGGTCTCGCGTGCGCTCCCGCTCGGCGCAGAGGGCGAGGCGGTGCTCACGTATGTGCGCAGCTACAGCTCGGATTTCCGGGCGGTGGAAACTGCGGAGCCCGGCGCAGGCGGATCTCGCAAACTCCATCTGGTCGCGGAGGTGGCCGACCTGAACCACTGGCCCGCGGCGATGGCGCGTGTGCCATTCACGCGAGTCCGCGCAAGCGGCAACACGCTGGCCTTTGCGCTCGATGGACTGGACGTGACCATCGAAAATCTCACACCCGAGATTTTCAGCGCGCGGCTCGCTTCACTGGGATAGCCCGCAGGCAAAGGCCGACCATTTCCAACCCAACCTTCTCCCAACATGGCTGAACCCTTCCTCGGTGAAATCCGCATCTTCAGCTTCGGCTTCGCCCCGAGAGGCTGGGCGATGTGCAACGGGCAACTGCTGCCGATCAACCAGAACCAGGCGCTCTTCTCGCTGCTCGGCACGACCTTTGGCGGGGACGGGCGGGTGAACTTCGGTCTGCCGAATTTGCAGGGCAGGACGCCGCTCCATTTCGGCGCGGGAATCGTGCTGGGCGAGTCTGCCGGGGAGCAGAGCCACGTGGTCACCATCTCTGAGATGCCGACGCACACGCATGTCGCGAATGCCACGAACACCGCCGGCACGGCGATCACGGCGGCGAATAACTTGTTGGCCGGCACGGCTACCCAGCTTTACGCGGCACCACAGAATCTGGTCGCGTTGAATGCTGCCACACTCACCAACGTCGGCGGGAGCCAGGCGCACCAGAACATGCAGCCGTTCCTGACGCTGAACTTTTGCATCGCGCTGCAGGGCATCTTTCCGAGCCAGAACTAAAACTCAGACCTCAAGACCATGGCGCAACCATACGTTGGTGAAATTCGGATGTTCGGGGGCAACTTCGCTCCCGCGGGCTGGATGTTTTGCGAGGGACAACTCCTTCCCATCTCGGAAAACGAAACGCTCTTTCAACTCATCGGAACGACCTATGGCGGTGACGGGCAAAGCACCTTCGCCCTGCCGGATTTGCGCGGCCGTCTGCCGATCCACCAGGGAAACGCCTTCGTCCTCGCACAGACCGGGGGCGTGGAGACGGTCACGCTTACCCTGGCGCAGCTTCCGGCGCACAGTCACGCGTTTCTCGGATCGAGCGATATCGCCAACGATTCGAATCCCAAGAGCCATGTCGTGGCCCAGGCCTCGTCTTTCTTCCCTTATCTGAATGCTCCGCCCACGGTGGCAGGAGCGCCCGCGGCGAGTGGGGCAACGGGCGGCAGCCAGCCGCACGACAACCTGCAGCCCTACTTGTGCGTGAGCTTCATCATCTCGCTCTTCGGCATCTTCCCGTCCCAATAACCAACCCACTGACATGGATCCATTCGTCGCGGAAATCCGCATTTTCGGTTTCAACTTCGCGCCCAACGGCTGGGCGTTTTGCAACGGTCAGTTGCTCCCGATTGCGCAGAACACCGCTCTCTTCTCGCTGCTCGGCACGACCTACGGAGGAGATGGCAGGTCCACCTTCGCCCTGCCGAATTTGCAGGGCAGCGCAGCGATGCATCCGGGTCAGGGGCCGGGGCTTTCACTGCACGATCTGGGCGAAACGGGTGGCTTGCCGAACTTGACGCTGCTGGAATCGCAAATACCGGCGCACAGCCACACTCTCCTGGTACAAACAACGGTGGCCAGCAAATCCACGCCTGCCAACAACAGCCTTTCGCGTGTGAGCGGTGCAACGCCCTATCTGCCGCCCGCCGGTGCGCCTTTGGTGGCGATGGCTCCCGAAGCCGTGGCGCCCGCCGGCGGCAGCCAGCCGCATAACAACATGATGCCGTATCTCGCGCTGAATTTCTGCATCGCGCTGCAGGGCGTGTATCCGCCGCGGACGTGAGGAAGGTGATTGGTGAAAGGTGGAAGCCGGCCATGAAAACCGCGTGACGCTCCGGGCGGCGCAGCCTGCGGATGAGGCTTTCCTGTGCGATGTATATGCGAGCACGCGCGCGGAGGAACTGGCGCTCACGGATTGGAGCGCTGAGCAGAAGGCCGTGTTTTGCCGGCAGCAATTCACCGCGCAGGACGCGCACTACCGGCAGCATTATCCGACCGCGCAGTACTCGATCATCGAGGGCGATGGTGTGGCGGCGGGACGGCTGTTCGTGGATCGTTGGGAGAAGGAAATCCGCATCATGGACATCGCGCTGCTGCCGGAACATCGCGGCGCGGGGATCGGGACGCGGCTG
>JAYWEO010000280.1:0-2504 GCA_043779225.1 Prosthecobacter sp. | reverse complement strand
CGGAATCGTCATCGAGAAAATGTCCAAGTCACCCCTTCACTCCAGCATCGGTTCCGCGTTGTACGAAATTTTGCAGCCGCAGGTGCCGTCAGATTTCTGGCTGCGAAAAGAGGAGCCTCTCACCTTGCGCGATTTCGAGCCTGAGCCGGACATCTCACTCGTCCGCGGACGTCGTGGAGCATTCGCCACCCACCACCCTTCGACCGCCGCGCTGGTGATCGAAGTCGCCGTGACCTCCGCCGCCGAGGATCGCTCACTCGCATCACTCTACGCCGAGGCAGGCGTGGAGGAATACTGGATCGTCCTGCCCGCGAAACGCCGCGTGGAAATCCACCGCCAGCCCGAGAGCGGAACGTATCGCAGTTGCAGCACCGTCGAAGGCGACGCGGTGCTCGAATGCACAGCCGTCCCCGGCGTGTGCGTCCGGCTCGCGGAGCTTTTTGATGCGAGGTGAAAATGTTCGCCCGAGGCAAGACTGATGCGCCGGACATTGACGGCCGCATCCTGTTGAAAAAACCCGCGCCTGTCGGGGAATTCGTGAACGTGCGCATCACCGGCACGCAGGTGTATGACCTTGTGGGTGAGGTGGTGTAGGAACGGAAGCGGTTGATTGCTCCGGCTTCAGTATTTGCGGCCTGGGTCCGTTGCCGTGTTCATGTTTGCTCGAACCTCCGGGGACTTCATGCGCACACCGATGAGAATGAGGACTACGCCAATGGCACCCAATGAGCCACCGATTGCGTTCGCAAGACGAAGTATCGCGACCGCATCTGGACGGACAGGAGTCTGAGCGGGTTTTGCTCGCTGCCATATCCGCACGGGAGCCTGTAAGAGCGGGGATTCAAGCTGGGCCGCATCGTATCGTTGCTGGATACTGAGCAGAAGCTGCTTGGTCATCAGGTAGGCGGATTTTTTTTGGACGTAGCGATTCATGCGCGCCTTTTCGTCAATCTGCGCCTTGGTGCCGGAACCCATTTGCTCTTCGTAGGTCTTGAGGGTGGCTTCCTCGATACCCAGCTTTGTTTTCAAGGATCTTTTTATGTTCTCTAGCTGATCTTGCATGAGAAGTGGCGTCTTCTCCATCGTCGGATCGCTGATGTTCAGCATCCGCAGAGCCTCCATCAGTTCCTCGGGCTTGAGTTGTTCGATACGCGCAAGCTGGTTGCGCAATTGATCCACGAGTGCGCGCTTTTCCCCCGAAAGGTAGTTCCTCTCCGCCCCAGAGTTTGGCGGTGATCGAGAGGACGGCGTTCGAGCTTTCTGGATCGGGGTCCACGATGTTGTCCTCCTGCCGAATGCGCGCGGCTTCCTGAAAGAGCTGGCCCACTTCCTCGCGCCGAGTCTTCAATGCATCCTTCATCTCGGCGAGCGTCAGATCCTTTTCCTTGCGCATGTTCTCGATGCGCTTGTCGCGGTAGGTGACAGCGATCGTGTTCGCGATATCGGCGGCGAGTTGCCTGTCGGCGTTGTAAACGCCGATCTCGATCAGGGATGTGTTGGGCTTCTCCTGCACGACAATGCTGCGGGCGAGGGTCTCGGTGACCCATTGAAACGGCATCGTCATCCCCGGGGGTGAGAGTTTTTTCACCAAGTCGAGTTTTTCAATCACCGGGTTCAGGATTTCTGCTTTTTTGAAAATCGGAACCTGCGCGCCATCGATCTGCGTGCCGTCGAACCGTGGAGCGGGGTCTCCTTGCAAACAGCCCAAGCTAGGGATCTCGATTGTGACCACGGAAAAATATTCAAGTGGCACATTCCGAAAATATGCCAATGCGATCCATCGTGGGATGGGACACAAAGCGATGAGGATCGCTCCGACAATAATTAGGGGCCGCTTTGCCTTGTGGGTCATGGGGGTGAGCCACCACTGATTCAAGTGGCACCGTTGTCAACGAAGGATCGGAAAGCGCTATGAGAATTCGCCGCCAAATCTGGCTGTGTAGGCGTCGCCGTTTGATTCTGGCGTATCGCGCAACTCCAAAACTCTGGAGGCTGTTCCAGACTACTGAGCCGCGTCTTTTTTACGCAAACGTGAGGACGATAAATGCGAAGCGAAGCCTCACGGCTTGGTGCTGATTTTCAGTTTTCGGAATTCGAGCGCGCCGGCCTTTTCGCCATCCGATCCGCCGGAGTCGCCGCTGAGGCCGAAGGTCTGCTTTTCCTCGGCGATGCACGGATTGCTTGCGGTGATCGTCGTGCCATCCACCGTCGCAGTCATCGTCACGCCGCTGAATTCGATCTTCACGCGATGCCACTCGCCCGTCGTGAGCGTGCCGGGCTGCTGGATCAATTCGACGCTCTCGCCCTTTGCCGGATGCGCGAGGATGCGGAGCGCATCCGTGCCCATCACGAGATGCACGAGGTGCCCGCGCTCCGGCGAGCCATTGAAAATGATCCCCGCAAATGTCGCCTTGCCCACGAGGCGGAACTCGCATTCCACCACACCATCGCGCATGGGAAACTTCCGCATCTTCACCGGCCCATGTCGCCGCGTGCCGGACTCG
>JAYWEO010000279.1:0-17075 GCA_043779225.1 Prosthecobacter sp. | reverse complement strand
CCCGTTGCTCCGCGTCCATATGTCGCAGTGGATGTATCTTCAGCGGGATGGGCGCACCATGATCAATTGCGACACGCTGACCAAAGCCGGGGTGGTGGTGGCCCGCATTACCGAACAATTTACGAAAGACGAACGCTGAGTCTTCGGCACTGCACTTATTCCGCTGAAACCAGGCGACTGTAACTCACGCTCCCTGACATCAAATACTAAAAACGAATCCTATGAAAACCACGCTAATCCTCACCTTAACCGCAGCGGGTTTGCTCGCGTTTAACGCCTCTATTCATGCCCAGCAAGGCGCGGCACCGGATCCGCAAGTGAAGGCTGTCCTCGATGAACTTGCAGCCCTTGGGGGCAAGCCAATAGCCGAGCTTTCACCAGAGGAAGCGCGCAAGCAGCCTTCCCCCGCGGATGCCGTGAAACAACTGATGAGGAAGCAGAACAAGAAAGGTCCCGAGGATGTCGGCCATGTGGACAATACCAGCATCACGCTCGGTGACCACACGGTCCCCGTCCGCATTTACACGCCGAAAGGGAAGGGGCCGTTCCCTGTGATCCTTTATATTCATGGGGGCGGCTGGGTTATCGCCGATCTTGATACTTACGACGCCAGCCCGCGGGCGCTTTGCCATGCGGTGAATGCTATCGTGGTTTCGACGCACTATCGTCAGGCACCGGAGGCCAAGTTTCCTGCAGCGCATGAGGATGTCTTCGGCGTCTATCAATGGGTGAATAAGAACGAAGGGAAGCGGAACTATGATGCCGGGAAAATTGCGGTCGTGGGTGAAAGTGCGGGCGGCAATATGGCTGCGGCTATCTCGATGATGACAAAGGAGCGCGGGGCGCAGATGCCGGTGTATCAAGTGCTCGTCTATCCTGTCTCCGATGTGAGTAAGATGGACACTCCCTCTTATCAGGAAAATGCGGAGGCCAAGCCGCTGAACAAGGCAATGATGGAATGGTTTGGGAAGCATACGCTCGCTAAACCTGAGGACGCCAAGAATCCCCATCTTTCACTGCTGCTGGCCGGCGATGCTTTGAAGGCGATGCCGCCCACCACGATCATCCTCGCGCAGATCGATCCGCTAAGGAGCGAAGGTGAGAAGCTTGCCGGGATGCTCCAGCAGGCAGGGATAAAGGTGAACCTTAAGACTTATGATGGAGTGACCCACGAGTTCTTTGGAATGGCTGGCGTGGTGGACAAGGCTAAAGAAGCCCAGGCGGTCGTGGCAGCGGATTTGAATGCAGCGTTTGGCCAATGACCGGAAGTCTGCTTGCCAGCGGCGACTAGGAATTCCCGGTGGAACTGCAAGGAAGGATCAGCCTCATCGGGATGCGTCTCCGCCGCCCTCGTGATGCGGTGTCTCCGGTTCCCAAACTGTCTTCCCATCCATCGCGGGCAGATCGTGATTGAACGGAAGAGGGGATTTCAGAATTCTCCTGGCGTGCTCCGCCCCCGTAAAAAATACACCGTCTTCGATCTTCAGAAGCTCAAGGGCAAACGGTGCCTCACGCACATCCATGTAAAATCGCCGGAGGAGGCCGCGGCCGCGGAAGAGGCCAGCGTGGATTTGATAAGCTGCAGCTTCGACTCTCCCGAGGCGCAGGCGCGTCTGCCGGCGCTCGTCGCCGCGGCTCCGAATAGCTTCCTCTCGTGCGCGACTCCCCATGGGCTCGCATCGCAGGAGGAGGCGATCCGCGTCGCCTTTCGCGCGCTCGAAATCGGCGCGAGTTCCGTGTATTGCTCGGCGAGTCCATTCATCGTCGAGGCGATGGCGCGTGAAGGCATCCCCGTCGTCGGCCATCTCGGCCTCGTCCCGCGGCACGTCACATGGACGGGTTGGCGCGCGATCGGGCGCACGGTCGAGGAGGCGAAGGAACTCCACCGCCGCATGAAAGAACTCGAAAGCGCGGGTGCGTACGCCGCGGAACTCGAAGTGGTGCCGCACAATCTCGCGCGCTTCCTTTCGTCGCAGACGAAAATGATCCTCATGTCGCTCGGCAGCGGTCCCGGCTGCGACACGCAGTTCCTTTTTTCCGACGACATCCTCGGCGACTACGACGAACGACCGCCGCGTCACGCGAAGGCCTATCGTAATTTCGCCGCCGAACACCGCCGCCTGCAAGCCGAGCGCATCGCGGCATTTCGCGAATACGTCGCTGACGTGCAGGGCGGCCGTTTCCCCGAGCGCAGCCATATGGTGGAAATGGAAGCGCCATTGCTCGATGAGCTGGAGCGTGCGATCGGCGGCGTGCCTCCGAATAATCAGGGGGGAACGCTGTTTCGCCGGTCTCGCATCATCCGCACCGAGGGCAACACGATCGCCGCGCCCGAAGGCAACCCCGCAATGAATAACTTCCGTCGCAACGGCCGCCCAGAAAACGCGAGGATCGTTTGGAAAATAACGTCGCGTCGGTGCGGTGGGGCATCGCAGAATATTGATCTTCCCCATGCACCTCCGCCATCTCCCCGCCGTCCTCGCCGCCACCGCTTTTTTTCTCACACAGTTTGCATCCGCCGACGAGCCGCTGCTCCCGGGCATCGGCCCCGCGATGCGGGAGATGGTGGTGAAAAATGAAATCGCGGGCGCGGTCACGATGGTCGTGACGAAGGATAAGGTGCTGCATGTCGAGAGCACGGGCTTTGCGGATTTCGCGACGAAACGGGGGATGTCGCCGGAGACACTTTTCTGGATCGCCTCGATGACGAAACCGATCACCGGCACCGCTGTGCTCATACTGCAGGACGAGGGGAAGCTGAACGTGAGCGATCCCGTGGCGAAATATCTGCCGGAGTTTGCGAATCTGAAAACGCCCTCGGGCAAGCCTGCGAATCTCACGATCACGCAACTCCTCACGCACACTTCGGGACTCGGTGAGGCGGGCGGTGCGGCGGCGCAGCAGGCGAAGACGCTCGCGGATCTCGTCCCGATCTGGCTCGCGGCTCCGATGCAATATGAGCCGGGCGCGAAGTGGAGTTACACGCAGAGCGGGATCAACGCGGCGGCGCGCATCGTCGAGGTGGTGAGCGGGCAGACGTTCGATGCGTTCGTCCAGCAGCGGCTTTTCGATCCGCTGGGGATGAAGGACACGACTTTCTACCCGAGTGATGTGCAGCGTGCGCGGCTCGCGACGCCCTACGCAAAAAACAAGGACACCGGCGCGCTCGATGCGGTGCCGCCGCGCGACGGCTACGAGGGCACGCGCAATCGCCCGCCGCAGGGGAATGGCGGACTTTATTCGACGGCGCGCGATTATGCGCGTTTCTGCCAGATGCTCCTCGCGGGCGGCACGCTCGATGGCCGACGCTACCTCAGTGCGGACGCGATGAAATTCCTGAGCACGCCGCAGACGGGGGATTTGCCGACGGGATTTTTTCAGAACGCCACCTTTGGCCAGCGCGGAAAAAACTACGGCTGGGGCATCGGCACATGCGTCCTGCGCACGCCGCACGAGGGCGTGGCCGCGATGCTCTCGCCCGGCAGCTTCGGACATGGCGGCGCGTGGGGCACGCAGGCGTGGATCGATCCGGCAAAAGGCGTGGCCTACGTGCTGATGGTGCAGCGCGCGAATTTCCCGAACAGCGACGCGAGCGATGTGCGCCGTGCATTCCAGGAAGCGGCAGCGAAGGCGCTCGCAAAGTAGCGCGAACTTTCCGGTTTCACGGGCTCACTCGTCCGTGAGCGTCTTGAGGAAAGCGACGAGCGCGCGCTGATCCCCGGCAGTGAGCTGCAGTCCGCCGTCGGGATGTTTTGCAAGGTTCGGATCGAGCGTCGGCGTGCGCTTCACGCCGGTGCTGTAGTGCGCGACGACTTCCTCCAGCGTGGCAAAGCGGCCGTCGTGCATGTAGGGCGCGGTGCGCGCGATGTTGCGCAGGCTGGGCGTGGCGAATTTGTTGCGATCGGATTCGAGCTTCGTGATGCGGTGCCGGCCTGTGTCACCGTCATTGGGAATGAGGCCGTTGCTGTGAAACTGATGATCGCTGAAGAGCGGCCCGCCGTGGCAATGGAAGCAATCGGCGCCGCGCTGCCCGGTGCGGGGATCAAATTCGGTCATGAACAGCTCGAAGCCGCGCTTTTCATCCTCGCTGAGCACGGCCTTTCCGCGCAGCGCGTGGTCGAACTTTGCATTGAACGAAGTCAGCGTGAGGAGGAATTGCTCGATGGCGAGGCCGAGCTTTTCGGCGGTGATTTCCGGCGAGCCAAATGCGGCGGTGAAGAGCGGGGGATACTCCTTCATCGCGGCGAGCTTCGCGGTCACGTGGCCGAGCTTCTCGTCCATCTCGGTGTGATCCTCGATGGGCATGAGCGCCTGCGCGCGGAGTGTCGGGGCGCGGCCATCCCAGAAGAAGCTCGTCTTCCACGCGAGATTGGTCAGCGGCATCGAGTTGCGCGTGCCCTTTTGTCCGCGCACGCCGATGCTGAAGCGTCGCGCGTCGGTGAATGCGAAGTTCGCAACGTGGCACGATGCGCACGAGAGCGTGTTGTCGCGGGACAGCGCGGTCTCGTTGAAGAGCGCCTTGCCGAGTGCGACGCGTTCCTCGGTGAGCGGGTTGTCGCGCGGCAGTTCCGGGATCGGGAAAGTGCCGCCCATCGTGAAGTGATACGGCGTGAATTTCTCCGGCAGCCAGAGCGGCTTCACCGGCGACGGACGGCGGATCGCGGGCGCGGCGGAGAGCACCTGCGTGACGCGAAAGGCGCCGGGGAGATTTGCGACGAGTGACGCCGCGATCGGATCGCCATCGCGCGAATGGGTCGCGGTGCCGTCCTTTGCAAACGAGAGCGGGCGCGGCGCGTTCAGCAGCGTGCCGAGGTCGAAGTCGAGCAGCACCGCTGCGTCGTGCGTGAGGTCGAGCGGTGCGGCGAGGCTGATGCGCGTGCGATTCGGATCGCGCGCGAGATGGTGCGCGTAGCCTTTCAGTTCGCCGTTGCCGATGCGGAAGTGTCCCTCGATGGCGAGGAAGATGTAGCCACCCTGCCAGCTCCAGTGCAGCCCGTTGAGGTTCGCATTCAGCGGATGATCCGCCGCGAGTTTCGCAGGGTCGCCTGCATTCGCCGCCGCATCCGGCCCGAGGTGAAAACGCAGCGCGCGATATTGCCCCTCCGGCACGCCTTCGAGGCGGAATGCGGTGCGCCGCTTCGCCGCATCCATCCATGCGAAATGCTCCGGCATTTCCACCCAGATGCCATCTTCACGCTCGATGGCAAAGCCGCTCAGCAGGCAGCTCACGCGCGTGAACGACAGCGTCTCACGCGCCGCATTTTCGTAGCGCAGCGAATCGAGCAGCAGAGGCTCGCCGCCGAAGGTGTGCCGCATCGCGATCTCCAGCGTCGCGCCCTGGGTGGCGTGCGCGAGCAGCACGCACGCGAGGAGCGCGAGGCGGAGGATTCTCAGGTGAACATCGGACGGCGAAGCCATGCGCCAGTGTGGATCGGAAATGCGCGCGGGCCAACCGCCTTCCGTGAAATCTGCGGCCGATGGCTCCCGCCATCGTCGCGACGGCGCATTTTGTCGGGCCTGTGCGGATGAGCGTGCCGCGCGCACTATTGTGTTAAGACGGTGTAAATCTCATCCACCTCGTCCGGCATTCCGCTACGCTGCCTCCACCTGACATGAATCCCGCTCCCGCCAACGAGCGCCCGCGCCTCCTCGTGATCGATGACGATCGCAAGCTCTGCCGTCTCATCGGCGACTACCTCACGCCGCTCGGCTACGCGGTCACCGCAGCCCACACCGGGCCGGAGGGCGTGGAAAAAGCGACGGGCGAGGAATGGCACGCGGTGATTCTCGATCTGATGCTGCCGGGCATGGATGGCTTCGAAGTGCTGAAGGCCATCCGGCACAAGAGCGACGTGCCTGTGCTCATGCTCACCGCGCGCGGCGACGAGGCGGATCGGATCGTCGGCCTCGAAATCGGTGCGGATGACTACCTGCCGAAGACTTTTTCCACACGCGAACTGCTCGCGCGGCTGCGCGCCGTCACACGGCGGAACCGCGGCGTCAAAAAGGCCGACGAGCCGGAAGCGGAGGTCGTCGTTGGAGACATCCGGATCAACACCGGCGCGCACACCGTGGTCGTCGGAGATCAGGCGCTCGTGCTCACGCCGGTCGAATACGATCTGCTGCTCGCGCTCGCCCGTGCGCGCGGACGTGTGCGCAGCCGCGAGGCGCTCATCGAGGACATCCGCGACCGGAACTACGACGTGTTCGACCGCTCGATTGACGTCCACATTTCCGCGCTGCGGAAAAAACTCGGCGACGATGCGAAGAACCCGCGCATCATCCGCACCGTGCGCGCGGCGGGCTACATGATGGTGAATCCCAATGACGAACGCTGATCCAGCAACCGGCGGCGGCGCATCGCCAGCCGCGCCAGCGGAGCACTCCCGGATGTCCTTCCCGCTCCCGGCGAAAATCCTCGCGTGCTTTTTCGGGAACCTCGTCCTGCTCGCGGTCGTCGCGGTGTATGTCGCGCAGGGGCAGTTCCGGTTTGGGCTCGATTCGCTGCTCACTGGCAGCTCGGGCGAGCGCGTGCAGACGATGGCCAGCCTCATCGTGTCCGAGCTGGGCGGACGCAAGCGCACCGATTGGCCGGCGGTTCTGAAGCGCTTTGCCGACGCGTATCACGTGCAGCTCGCCGCGGTGCAAAATGACGGCACCCGGATCGCCGGGACGATCGGCGAACCGCCGCCGGCGGTGCTCAAAAAACTCATCGAGGGAAATGCGGATCGCCGGCCACCGCAGCAGGATGTCCGCAGGCCGCGTGAGAGGCCGGACGGGGAATTCCGCCCCGGAGGTCCGCAGGACGGGCAGCCGCGCAATCCGCCACCCCGTGATCGTGAAGGGCAACTGCGGGACGGACAACTGCGCGATGATCCGCCGCGTGAAGGTCCGCCACGCGACGGCGAGGCAGGCGATCCCCGCCGTGGCTTTCCTCCGCGGCCAGGGCCGAATGGGGAACTGCCGCCATTCCGCGATGACGATTCCAATCCGCCCGACGATGGCCGGCCACCGCGGGACGGCGCGCAGCCGCCTCGCAACTCACGGCCTCCGTTCGCCGACGGGCGTTTGTCGGGAGAAGGTCGTCCGCCGGGCGATGGACGTCCGCCTTTTGCCGAGCAGCTTCCGCGTGAAATTCCGCCTGCGCCACTTCCGGGCAGCGGCCCGAATGGGTTTCCAAAATTCATCGTCCGCGCAGGCGAGCCGCCGCAGTACTGGATCGGTGTCCGCACGCCATTGCCGAACGACAACGGCAGGCCGGGCCAGCCATCGTCGCTGCTCATCGTCGTGCCCTCGCTCGCGAGCGGAGGGCTGCTGCTCGATGTCACACCGTGGCTCTGGGTCGGCGCGGCTGTGCTCGCGTGCTCGGTGCTGCTGTGGCTCCCGCTCGTGCGCGGCATCACGCGCAGCATCCGGCAGATGACGGGCGCGGCGGGGCAGATGGCGCAGGGGCAGTTCGGCACGCGCGTGGACACGGATCGCCGCGACGAACTCGGGAAGCTCGGCGAATCGCTGAACCACATGGCGGGCCGCCTCGGCGAATACGTCACCGGGCAGAAGCGCTTCCTCGGCGACATCGCGCATGAGCTGTGCTCGCCGCTCGCGCGGATGGAAATGGCGCTTGGCGTGCTCGAACAGCAGGCGAACGAAAAGCAGCAGGGCTACGTGACCGATGTGCAGGAGGAAGTCCGCCACATGTCCACGCTCGTGAATGAGCTGCTTTCATTTTCCAAGGCCGGCCTGCGCGCGAAGGATCTCGAACTGCGCAAGGTGCCGCTCGCCGAACTCTGCGACCGCGTCATCCTCCGCGAGGCGCAGGGAAAGACGGACATCGCGGTGAATGCGGACGCCGGACTCAGCGTCCTCGCCGATCCCGATCTGCTCGCACGCGCCATCGGCAACGTCCTGCGCAACGCCGTCCGTTACGCGGGCGACGCCGGGCCCATCGTGCTCAGTGCGACCACCCGTGGCGGCAGCGTGACGCTCGCGATCACCGACAGCGGCCCCGGCGTCGCGCCCGAGACGCTGCACCGCCTTTTTGATCCCTTCTACCGTCCCGAGACCGCGCGCACCCGCGAAGGCGGCGGCGTGGGCCTCGGCCTCGCCATCGTGAAGAGCTGCGTGGAAGCCTGCGGCGGCAGCGTCGCCGTGAAAAATGCACAGCCGACCGGACTGGAAGTGACGATGACTTTGCGCCGCGCGGTTTAGAGCCTGCCATGCACATTGCGACGCCGGAGGCGTCAATGGAGATTGGAGCGGTTCCACAAAAACGGCAGCCGCACTCATAAGGGTGCGGGCACAACGTCTCCCTGGAAAAGTGCCCGCGTTCTCACGAACGCGGCTACGACATTGCTCGAACTGCTCTGGTTCCGTGTTCCGCCGCACGCACGCATTGCATCCGTGGCGGGAGAGGGGATAGCGTGCTGCGCATGAATGCTCCCCGCGCCTCCGATATCTCGCGCCGCTCATTTCTCCGCCGTGCTGCATTTGCCGCTGCCGTGCTGCCTGCGGGATTGCGCGCGGAGACGGTCACGCTGCCTTTTGAAAATGGGGAGCGCGAGCTGGTGAAGTATCCGCAGAAGCGCGCGCTCATCCGCCTCACGACACGGCCTCCGCAGCTTGAGACGCCGTTCGCCATTTTCAACGAAGGTGCGATCACGCCGAACGACGCGTTCTTCGTGCGCTATCATCTCGCCGGTGCGCCGCCTGCGCGCGAGCTGCTCACGGCGGATGCGTTCCGCGTGCAGGTGCTCGGGAAAGTGAAGACGCCGCTGAAGCTGAGCGTCGGGGAATTGCGCGCGCAATTCGAGTCCGTCGAAGTCACCGCGGTGAACCAGTGCAGCGGGAACAGCCGTGGATTTTTGCAGCCGCGCGTGCCCGGCGGGCAGCTCGCGAACGGCGCGATGGGCAATGCGAAATGGAAGGGTGTGCGACTGAAGGATGTGTTGGAAAAGGCCGGGCTCGCGGAAGGCGCGAAGCAGGTGCTTTTCAACGGCCTCGACGCGCCGCCCGTGCCGACAGTGCCCGACTTTGTGAAAGCGCTCGATGTGGATCAGGCGCTCGATCCCGACATCCTGCTCGCCTACGAGATGAACGGCGAGCCGCTGCCGTGGCTGAACGGCTTCCCGCTGCGCCTCGTGGTGCCGGGGCACTACGGCACGTATTGGGTGAAGCACCTGCACGAGATCACCGTCGTAGATGAGCAGTTCAAGGGCTTCTGGATGGACCCCGCTTATCGCATCCCGGACACGGAGTGCGCCGCCATCGAGCCCGGCACCGTGCCGAAAAAAACCGTGCCCATCTCGCGCTTCAACGTGCGCTCCTTCATCACGAGCATCGCCGATGGCGCGCAACTCCGCGCAGGCGCGCAGCAGATCGTCAAAGGCATCGCATTCGACGGCGGACACGGAATCCGCGAGGTGCTCTTCAGCAGCAATGACGGCCGCAGTTGGCGCGCTGCGCAACTTGGCAAGGATCTTGGAAAATTTTCCTTCCGCGAATGGACGATCGCTTTCACTCCGACGACGGAGGGCGAACGCAAGCTGCGCTGCCAGGCCATCAATACGCTCGGCCAGTCGCAGCCGCTGGAGCCGCTGTGGAATCCCGCGGGCTACATGCGCAACGTCGTCGAGACCGTCACCGTCACCGTCCAGAAAGCCTGATCCATGAAACGCATTTCCCTCACCTTTCTCGCCTGCGCCTCCATTTCCATCGCCGCGGACGATTGGAAGCTCCCCGATGAAAAGCCCGCGTTCAAGGCCGCGCCCGGTGCGGACCTCGCGATGGCGAACTGCATCATGTGCCATTCACACGAATACATCACCATGCAGCCTGCATTCACGCGCGATCAGTGGAAGGCGTCGGTGACGAAGATGCAGCAGAAGTTCGGCGCACCGCTCGCGCCGGAAAATGTGGATGCCGTGCTCGACTATCTCGCAAAGGCCTACGGCAAGGCGGCAAAGTGAGCGCGCCTGCGCCTTGCCAAGCGCCGCGGCACCGCTAACGTCCGCGCTCCTTTTTATGAGCAAGAACCTGCATGTCGCCATCGTCGGAGCAACCGGAGCCGTGGGCATCGAAATGATGCGCACGCTCGAAAAGCGGAAGTTCCCGCTCGGCAAACTCACGCTGCTCGCCTCCGCGCGTTCGGCGGGGAAGAAGCTGCCTTTCCTCGGCGAGGATGTGACCGTGCAGGAACTCACCGAGCATTCGTTCAAGGGCATCGACGTCGCGCTCTTCAGCGCAGGCGGTTCCATTTCCATAAAGTATGCGCCCTTTGCCATGCAGGCCGGCGCGGTCGTGGTGGATAATTCCAGCGCGTTCCGCATGGATGCGGACGTGCCGCTCGTCGTGCCCGAGGTGAATGGCGCGGACGTGCAGGGCAACCGCGGCATCATCGCGAATCCGAACTGCACGACGGCGATCACGCTCATGGCGTTGTGGCCGCTGCATCAGGCATTCGGAGTCACGCGCGTTTTTGCATCGAGCTATCAGGCGGTGAGCGGCACCGGCGCGCAGGCGATCGAGGAACTGGAAAAGCAGACGCGCGAGTGGGCGAAATCCGAGCGCAAGTGGGACGACGTGCGTCTCGCGGGCGAGCACGTGAGCGTCTATCCGCACCAGATCGCGTTCAACGCGCTGCCGCACGTGGACTCGTTTCTCGAAAGCGGCTACACGAAGGAAGAGATGAAGATGGAAAACGAGGGCCGCAAGATCATGCATCACCCGGCATTCCGCGCGAGCGTCACGTGCGTGCGTGTGCCCGTCTTCCGCGCGCACAGCGTCGCGGTGAGCGCGGAGTTTGCCAGGTCCGTCACCGTCGCCGCCGCGCGCGAGGTGCTCGGCAAGGCGCCCGGCCTCGACCTTGTGGACGATCCCACTTTGAAAAAATACCCGCTCGCGCTCGACGTGGCCGGCAAGGACAACTGCGCCGTGGGCCGCATCCGCAAGGATTGCGCATTCGACAACGGCCTGTCCTTCTGGGTCGCTGGAGACCAGCTCCTCAAGGGCGCGGCGTTGAATGCCGTGCAGATCGCGGAGCTCCTGTAGCTTTCGGAGCCCGTGTTCCGCCCGTCCACGTGACGGATTGGGCACGGACGTCACGCGCTGCAGATCGCCGTGATGGTCGCGACGAGCCTCGTATGATCCGCATTCTTGGACTGGGTGCGAGATTGCGGCTTCGCGGCTTGTGTATGAACTCCCGCCTCTTTATCCGTGTCCTTTGTCGCCGCTTCTTTAAAGTTGCCACGAGCATGACCGGAAAAAGCACCCCTATCGATCAGTCCCTTCCTCCTTCAAGTGACGCACTCCAGGGAATAGAGATATCCAGTTTGTAGCTCCGAAGCACCATCCCCCGAGCAAACAGAGCCATTGCGGACTGGGACCGGGGGCCGCGCTTTCATCGGCTCCTTGGAAAGCATCCGTGGGCTGGCAGCGCTTGCCGTGGCCTTCTTTCATTCCTTTCTCGTTCTGCCGGTGGACGGCGTTCGCATCTACGACCGGCCGCTGTGGGAGTTGCATTCCACTGACGCGCTGCTGATGCGTTTGATCATGGTGCCGTTCAACGGTCTTGCGGCCGTCAGTCTTTTCTTCGTGCTCAGCGGCTATGTCCTCAGCATTTCCCTGCGGCGCGATGAGCGGGCCTTGGTGCCGAAGACACTCGGGTTTGCCGGGCGGCGGTTTCTGCGAATCTACCCTCCGCTCGCCGTGAATCTGATCCTCATGACCGCAGTGTCGGCCGTGCTCGTGAAAATTTTCACCGGCATTCCAATGGCGCAGCCCACGCTGGAACAACTGCGCACGAATCTCTTGCTGGCTGATTTCCCCGTCAACGGCGCGACATGGACGCTGCTCATCGAAATCGTCGCCGTCCCATTCATCATCGTCGGCTGGTTGCTGCGTCGCCGGTTCGGACTCGCAGGCAGTTTTCTTTTTCTCGTCCTTTGCCTGATCCCATCGTTCACGTCCCGGTTCACTGGGGGGATGATGTTTGGCGGTTACCTTTTCATGTTCGCCCTCGGGGCTCTGGTCGCTGATCTCGGAGAGTCGGGCATCGCGCCGAAGCGGCGGAAGCAGGCGGCGTTTCTGTGCATCGCGGCTGCGGTGCTCCTGTTCACCGCCCGGCTTCTCTGCGGCTATCGCGCAAAGGGATCCTTGCGGTGGGAAGGCATCGCGGCCGCCATCTTGGTGCTCATCCTCGCCCACGGCCCGCGGCTGGCGATCCATCGCTTTCTGGAGACTGCGCCGCTCAGGTTTCTCGGGCGCATTTCATACAGTTTCTATCTCTACCACCCGATGACATTGGCCATCACGGCTGCGTTCCTGCAGGCTCGGATTCCCGATTCCGAGACGGCGGCGCACCCATTTCTGTGGTCGGCGATCATCGCACTCGCCAGCATCCCCGCTGCGTTTCTGCTCGGCTGGGCCGGGTATATGTTTGTGGAAAAGCCGATGGTGAGTGTGGGCCGGAGGATTTGAATTCGATCGGACTTCATTTCGCCCGCCGTGATGCCGGAGGATCGTCGCAGCCATGGGCGTACCCTTTGCGCTGCATCGAATAATGACGGGAAACTGCGCCAGCCCGTTGACAGGCGGCGGTTGCTTCCGATAGTCGCGGACAATGAGTTTTGACTTGAGCGATTTGCTGCGCGACTGGCCCTATGAAGCGGGACAGCTCCAGGTGCGGAAGATCACGGGCAGCGATGGCCGGGATAAGCTGCAACTGCGGCTGGACATGGGCGTGCTCCAGATGGAGATGGCGGGTCGCCCGGACGGGCGCGAGCCGCATGGCATGGAGACCGAACTGCAATACCAGATGGATCGTGCGGAGGAGACGGGCGCGGACTTTGAACTGAGTGAGGATGATGTGGGCGAGCTGCAGGCCGAGGGCGTGCAGTATTACCACCGCTATCTCGCGCTGTTTCAGCTTGGCGACTGGCAGAGCGTCATCCGCGACACAAAGCGGAATCTGGACATGTTTGCCTTTGTGGCGAAGTACGCGCCGGACGATGAGGCTTCGTGGAGCGTGCAGCAGTTCCGTCCCTACGTGACGATGATGAACACGCGCGCGAAGGCGAATCTCGCGATCGAGAAGGATGACGTGGATGCGGCGATCAAACTCGTGGAGAAGGGGATCGCGTCGATCGAGAAATTCGTGAAGGACCACAACCGCGAGGGCGAGGCCGATGCTTCGGAAATCAAAAGCCTGAGCGAGTGGCTGGGCGAGCTGCGCCAGCTCAAGCCACTCACGGCGGAGGAGAAGCTGAACCGTGAGCTGGAGCGCGCGGTGGAGGATGAGAAGTACGAGCGCGCGGCGGAACTTCGCGACGCGCTGCGTGCGATGCAGAAGAAGGCGTGAGCGGGATGGCGCGCGCGATTCGGTGTTGGCGTTTCACGAAGTGACCGACTAAAGCCAGCTCCGATGTCTCGCCTTCCAGCGATCACGCTCATCATTCTCGGCGCGCTTCTCCTTTGCGGCTGCGATAACAACCCGCATCCCGCGCCGCTGCGCAAGGTGCGGCCCGATGGTTCGCCGTGGGTGGTGCGATATCAGTCTTTGCGGAATGATCCGAGGAGCTTCGATCCGCAATACACTTATGATCAAATCAGCCGGAAGGTGGTCGAGGGCGTGTATGACACGCTGCTCGAATACCATCCGATGAAGACGGACCCCTACGAGCTGCGACCGTGCATCCTCGCGGAGATGCCGGTGAAGGAGGACGACGGGCTGAGCTATGTCTTCCGCATCAAGCCGGGCGTGCGTTATCACGATGATCCCTGTTTTCCCGCAGGAAAGGGGAGGGAGGTCGTGGCGGAGGACATGCAGTATGTATTCCAGCGCATCAGCGATCCGAAGGTGGAGAGCCCGTTCGAGAGCACGTTTGAGGAATACATCGTGGGGATAGATGAAGTGCATGCCGCAGCGGAAAAGGCGAAGCGGATGGACTACGACAAGCAGCGCGTGTCCGGCGTGGAGGTGCTGGACCGGTATCGGTTCCGTCTGCGGATGAAGAAGAAGTATCCGCAGATCCTATACTGGCTTGCCTTCCAGGCCACGGCACCGGTGGCGCGCGAGGCGGTGGAGTTTTACGACGGTGAGATGCACGATGGCGTGCGTCGCGAGGACTTCCATAAGTTCAAGGCCGTCGGCACCGGGCCCTACCGTGTCGCGAGCTATACGCAACGGTCGCGGGTGGTACTGGAGCGCGCGCCGGAGTACACTGCGACGGTGTTCCCGAGCGACGGCTTCCCTCCGGAAAAGGCGGAGTGGCTGAAGACGCTCGCGGGCAAATCGCTGCCGTTCATTGATGAGGTGCAGTTCATCATCCAGCCGGAGAATATCCCGCGCTTTGTACTGCTGCGGCAGGGCTATCTCGATGGCATGTCGGTGGACAAGGATTCGTTCAACGCGATGGTCTCGCCGGTGCGCGCGCTGTCGCCGGAATTCACCTCGCGCGGCCTCTCGCTGGAGAAGGACTTCGAGATCTGCACATTCTGGATCACTTTCAACATGGACGATCCCGTCGTCGGGAAGAATACAAAGCTGCGCAAGGCCATCGCGCATGCATTCGATGGTGCGCGCTACAGCGAGATCTTCTACAGCGGCGTGCCGCCCGTGCCGACCCAGCTCGTCCCGGTGGGCATATTCGGCTATGAAAAGGACAGGCCCGCGCCTTTCCCATACGATGTGGAGAAGGCGAAGCAGCTACTCGCCGAGGCGGGGTATCCCGGCGGGCGGGATGCGAGCGGGAAGCAGCTCGAACTGACCATCACCGATCAGGTCACGGGCAGCGAGGAGCGGCAGCGCGCGGAGTTCGACCAGCGGGCCATCGAGCAGCTCGGCATCAAGGTGAAGGTGAACGGCGTGACGTTTGCAAAGATGCAGGACGTGGAGGACAAGGGCGATTTCCAGATCGTGTGCGGCACCGGCTGGGGCGCGGACTACCCGGACCCGGAGAATTTCTTCATGCTCTTCTACTCGAAGAACGTCCCGCCCGCCGGGAAAAACTACGCGCGCTTCCGCAACGCGGAATACGATGAGGCCTTTGAAAAGATGGCCATCATGGAAAACGGTCCCGAGCGCATGGCCCTCGTGCGCAAGCTGCAGAAAATCCTCGATGTGGAATGCCCCATCTTCCCGTCGTTCACGAAGGCCTTCTACACCGCCGTGCAGCCTTGGGCTCGGCGCACACACGACAACCTCATGTATGAGGTCGAGGGCGGGATCAAATTCCTCGTGACCGATGTCGCGATGCGCGATCGGCTTCAGCGCGAATGGAACCGCCCGGCGATCTGGCCGGCCTTCGTGCTCGGTGCGATCGGCGTTGGCGGGCTGATCGGCTTCCTGCGCGCCGTGCGGCGGACAAAAAACCAGACTGCGTGATGGCCAGCTATCTCATCCGACGCCTGCTGTATGCCGTGCCCATTCTCCTCGGAGTGATCCTGCTCACCTTCCTGCTTTTCCGAGTCGTGAACACGCCCGAGCAGGCGGCCATCCATGCGAAAGGCCCGAAGGCCTCGGTGGCCGCGCGCATGGAATGGATCAAGGAGCATGGCCGCGACCGCCCGCTCTACGTTCAATTCGCGAGCCACGTGAAGCGCATGGTCACGTTCGACTTCGAGCCTTCCGATCAGACGAAGCGCTCGATGGGTGAGACCTTCCGCGAAGGCGTCGGCCCGTCGCTTTGCATCACGCTGCCCGGATTCGTCGCCGGCCTCATCGCGGCGCTTGCACTTTCGCTGTATCAGGTCTTTGCCCGCAACTCGGCAGCGGATCGCAATCTCACCATCCTCTGCGTGATCATGATGAGCGTGCCCACGGTGCTCTACATCATCTTCGGCCAGGCCGTGCTCGCGCTCGGGCTCTCGTGGTTTCCCGTCTCGGGATTCCAATGGGGCGGGCTCGGGATGCTGCGTTTCCTCCTGCTGCCCGTGAGCATCATGGTCATCATCAATCTCGGCTACGATGGCCGCATGTTCCGCGCAGTTTTCCTGGAGGAAATCGCGCAGGACTACGTCCGCACCGCGCACGCAAAGGGCCTGCCCGTCACCGCCGTGCTCGGCCGGCATGTGCTGAAGAATGGCCTCATTGCGCTCATCACGCTCACCGTCGGCCAGCTCCCGAAGCTCATCATGGGCACCCTCCTCATCGAGAGTTTCTTCGGCATCCCCGGCATCGGCAATGTCATGGTGCAGGCCATCCAGACTGCCGACGAGCCGGTCGTCCTCGCCACCGCCTATCTCGGCGCGCTGCTCTATCTCGCTGCGCTCATCCTTACCGATGTCCTCTACGCCGCGGCGGATCCGCGCATCCGGCTCAGTTGAAAAAAATGCAACGTCCAACGTCCCACCTCCAACGTCCAACGTCCAATGAACGAAGGCTGCGCTGCGGCGGTCTTGAACGTTGGAGGTTGGACGTCGGACGTCGGACGTTCTCTGCTGTCCGATGACCGCCTTCCTTTCCCACTGGCTCACGCAGGATTTCATCCTCGTCCTCGCACTCGGCGGAATCTCCACGATGCTCATTCGCGCCGCGCGCAGCGAACGCTGGCAGCGCGCCGCGACACGCTTCCGCACCGACCGCACCGGCATCACCGCGCTCATCGTCGTCTGCGTGTATCTTTTCATCGGCGCGCTCGACACCTTCCGCGTCCCCACCGGCGGCGGGGATACGAAGAGCCTCCTCGATTTCGCCACGTCCGGCATCCCCGCCGAGCGCAGCTACAGCGCGCCATTTGCCAACCAAGTCATCACCGATACCAAGCCGGAGCCCGACCCGCTCAAGAGCCAGCACCACATCCTCGGCACCGAGGCGCTCGGCAAGGATGTCTTCGTGCAGACGCTCAAGGGCTGCCGCACCGCGCTCATCATCGGCGGCTTCACGAGCGCGATCTACATTCCGCTTGGCGCGCTGTTCGGCATCTTCGCCGGCTACTTCCGCCGGTGGGTGGATGACATCATCCAATATATTTACAGCACGCTCGCTTCGATCCCCGAGATTCTCCTCCTCATCAGCATCCTCTTCGTCCTCGGTCCCGGACTCGGCAGCATCAGCATCGCGCTCGGCACCACCGGATGGG
>JAYWEO010000278.1:0-6709 GCA_043779225.1 Prosthecobacter sp. | reverse complement strand
CCGTATCCCTACGTCGTCGGGAAACTGTGCTGGGAATTCCCATGCATCACACCGAGCGACTGGCAGGCGTTCAACGCGCACGGCGCAAAAAATCCCGAGACACTCGCCGACTGGAAAGCCGCGCTCGATTGGGTCGTGGGCAAGCAGGGCGTGATGACGACCGTCTTCCATCCGCACGGCTGGAGCACGCCGGAGCAGTGGGTGGAGTTCATTGACTACGCACAGGAAAAATACGGCAGGCGCGTGAAGTTCCTCACCTTTCACGAGGCGCTGGAGCGGATCGAAAAGAATGCCCTTCGCGGAAATTGGCGGGGTGGACTCGCCGAATCCGGCAACAATGGCGTGCGACTGCTCGACGTGGATGGCGACGGATTCATGGATGTAGTCACACCTCACTTCAGCAGATTAGGAGGCATGTTCTATAGCGGTCCGGTCACCACTCGCGTCTGGCGTCCGAGCGAAAATTGCTGGCACGAAACGACGACGCCTTTTGGTGCAGGAGAAAGATTGATTCAGACGGATCCGCTAAAGTTTGAGCGGTATGGTGTGGCACACTTTGGCGTGATCCGCACTGCAGGCTCCGCATCTGCGTTCGATTTCGATTCGCATCATGTCTGGACGTGGAACGGTGAAGCTTGGAAGCGCGACGAAGCGATTGAGTCCAGCCTTCCTGCCGCACCGGCTGCACCAAAAACTACGCCTGACAATGGCTGGCGCTTTCGCGACTTCGACAACGACGGCGTATGCGAACTGCTCGCGAACCACGACATTTTTTCGTGGAGCGAAAAGGAGAAGCAGTGGAAGCCCTCGGGCTACTCGCTGCCCGAAGGCTGCGCGGTCGTGGACGACAAAGGCCGCGACAACGGCCTGCGCTTCGTGGATCTCAATGGCGACGGCTACGACGACGTCTTCCAGTCGAACGACGCGGGCTACGCGATCTATCTGTGGGCCGGCAAGGTGAAGGAAGGTCTCGGCTGGAAGCATGGCTGGCCTCACCTCGTCCGCACATTTTCCGCGGCAGCGACGCCTGCCTCGCAAGCGGCGCCCACAAGCACCTCGATCCTTCCTTTCGTAAAAGACGGGCGCGACAATGGTGCGTGGTTTCGCGACGGGCATGTGGTCTGGCAAAACGAGGACACGGTGAAACTCGACGTGCACACGCTGCGCCGTCCGTTCAAGGACCTCATTGCATTCGACGTCCCGCCGATGATGTCGCCGGAAGATTCGCTCACGGCGATGCGCCCGCGCCCGGGCTTCAGCGTCGAACTCGTCGCCGCGGAGCCGCTGCTTTCATCGCCCATGTCATTCGAGTGGGACGCGCGCGGGCGGCTGTGGGTCGTGGAGATGCGCGACTACCCGCTCGGCATGGACGGCAAGGGCAAACCCGGCGGCAGAATCAAGGTGCTCACCGATTCGCACGGCGACGGGCACTACGACACGGCGACGATTTTTGCCGAGGACATCCCCTACCCCACTGGAATTTTCCCGTGGCGCGACGGCGTGATCATCGCATCCGCGCCGGACATTCTTTTTCTCGAAGACAGGAGCGGCAGCGGCAAGGCCGACACGCGCACCGTGCTCTTCACCGGATTCACCGAGGGGAATCAGCAGCATCGCATCAACGGCTTCGACTGGGGCCTCGACGGCTGGCTCTATGGTGCGAACGGCGACAGCGGCGGCACGATTTTCTCCGCGAAGAAACCGCGCGAGGATCAGAAGGGTGTGAGCATTTCCGGCCGCGACATCCGCTTCCGTCCCGATACCGGCGAGTTCGAGGCCGAGAGCGGCGGCACGCAGTTCGGGCGGCATCGCGACGACTGGGGAAACTGGTTCGGCAACAACAACCCGACGTGGCTCTGGCACTACACGCTCGACGATCGCTACCTCCGCCGGAACCCGCGCCTCGCCGTGAAGACGACGAAACAGATGCTCGCGAACTACCCGGACAACACGCGCGTCTTCACCGCGTATCCGAAGGGATCCGCGCCCATCCGATTCAATCAGCCACAGTCTCTCGGCTACGTGACGAGCGGCAACAGCGCGATGCCCTACCGCGACGAATTGTTCGGGCCGGCATTTGCCAACACCGTCTTCGCAAGCGAGCCCGTGCACAATGTCGTGCATCGCGAAGTGCTGAGCCCCGACGGCGCGAGTTTCACGAGCCGTCGCGCGGACGACGAGCAGGACCGCGAATTCCTCGCGAGCCTCGACGTATGGTTTCGCCCGGTGATGACGAAGACCGGCCCGGACGGCGCGCTCTACATTGTGGACGTCCACCGCTTCGCGCTCGAACATCCCGAGTGGATCGCACCCGAAACGATGAGCCGGCTCGACGTGCGCGCGGGATCGGACACAGGCCGCATCTACCGCGTGCTGCCGGCTGGAGCAAAGCTGCACCCTGTGCCAAATCTCGCGAAGCTCGACAACGCCGCGCTCGCCGACGCGCTCGATTCGCCGAATGGCTGGCAGCGCGACACTGTGCAGCGAGTCCTCATGGAACGCGATGCGAAGGACACCGCCCCAGTCATGCGCAAGCTCGCCACGACGGCGACAAATCCGAAGGTCCGCGTGCAGGCGCTCGCGACGCTCGGCACTTTGAAAAGCACGGATGCTGCGATGATTCGCACTGCGCTGCGCGACACACACCCGCAAGTGCGCGTGCAGGCGTTGCGAGCGAGTGAGGCGCTTGCAGGAGGTGACACTTCGCTGCTTCCGAGCCTGCTCGCGTGTGCGGACGATCCGGAATTTGTCGTGCGCCGCCAGCTCGCGTTCACGCTCGGCGAATGGCGTGATGAACGTGCAGAGGCGGCATTGCAGAAGCTTGCAGACCGCGAGGGCGAGGTCGCACAGATGCGCCTCGCGATCCTTTCATCGCTCACCCCCGAAAGTGCGCTGTTCAAAAAACTGAACGCCACCGCCGCATCGCCCGGCCCCGTGCCGGTGCTGCCGCGCGCAAGCACCGCCGATCGCGCGAAAGTCGTCGCGAGCTACGCATCCGTCGCCACGCTGAAAGGCGATGCGCAGCGCGGGCACGCATTTTTCACACAGCAATGCGCAATCTGCCACCGGCTGAAAAACGAGGGCAAGGAAGTCGGCCCGGATCTCGCGATGGTCACGGACAAGCCGCAAGACTGGCTGCTCACCGCGATTTTCGATCCGAATGCCGCCGTCGAGCCGCGCTTCCAGGCGCTCGTGGTGAAATTGAAAAACGGCACAGAGGTCAGCGGGATCGTCGGGGGCGAGACGGCAAACAATCTCACGCTGCGCCTTCCCGGCGGTGCGGAATTTCCCGTGCTGCGCGCCGACATCGCGGAGGAGAAACCGTCGAACCGCTCGCTGATGCCCGAGGGGCTGGAGACCGTGCTGAAACCGCAGGACGTGGCCGATGTGATTGCGTGGCTGCGCGCGAAATGAGTATTTGCCCGCGTGTACGGTTCACCGATCGAATTTGCCCGCAGCTACCAGCCCCGCGTCATCCGTCATGTGCTGATGGATTGGGATGGCACGACTTCGCTCTCGCGGGGCGGCTGGGCGGAGATCATGGCGACGCTGTACGTGGAGCATCTGCCGCGACTCGGCGGCGAGGAGGATGCGGCGCGGCGGAAATTTGCGATGGCGGAACTGATGTCTCTGAACGGCAAGCCGAGCATTCACCAGATGGCGCATCTCGCGGAACTCGTGATGCAGCGCGGCGGGAGAGCGGGGACGGAGGAGGAATATCACAATGAGTTCCAGCGTCGGCTCGGCGCGGAAGTCCGCGCGCGGCTGGAGCGTGTACGCGAGGAACCGCCGGGCACGGATTCGCTGCTCGTGCGCGGGGTGCGCGGGCTTTTCGAGGTGCTGCGCGCGCGGGGCATCGCGCTCACGCTGGCGACGGGCTCGGTGCTGCGCGAGGTGCGACGAGAGACGGAGCTGCTCGATGTGGCGCGTTACTTCGATGCGATGCACGGCCCGCGCAGTCTCGATGACCGGACTTTTTCAAAGCGCGAGATCATCGCCGCACTGCTGCGCGAGCGAGGGTTGGACGGAGCGACGCTGCTGGCATTTGGCGATGGCCCTGTGGAAATCCGCGAGACGAAGGCCGTCGGCGGAACCGCCATCGCGGTCGCGAGCGATGAGGACAACCCCGGCTCGGGCCGCGTGGACGAGGCGAAGCGCGAGGCGCTGCTCGCGGCGGGCGCGGATGGCGTGATTGCGGATTTTCATCACGCACGGGAGATCGTGGAGGCACTCATCGCACCATGAACCGATACGATCCTGCCGAACTTCGCGCGCATCCGCTGTCCGAGCGGCGCAGTCTTTTGTCCGCGGATGAAATCATCGTGGACCCGGACTCGAAGCCCGCGGCGACGGACGCGGCGGCGACGATTGCCGAGGCTGCGAAGAACATCCGCGCGGCACGCGGGCGCGGCGCGGCGGTGATCCTGATGTATGGCGCGCACCTGCTGCGCAACGGCGCGGCGCGCATCGTCACGGAGCTGATGGAGCGCGGCTGGATCACGCACATCGCCACGAATGGCGCGGGGACGATTCACGACTGGGAATTCGCGTGGCTCGGGCGCTCGTGCGAGAGCGTGGAGGAAAATGTGGCGACGGGGACATTCGGCGCGTGGGAGGAGACGGGGCGGAACATCCACCTCGCGCTGCTCGCGGGCGGGCTGCGCGGCGAAGGCTACGGCGCGGCGCTTGGACGTTTCATGCACGAGGACGGCTGCACATTTCCGTCGCCCGGCGAATTGCGCGAGGCGCTCACGCACGCGGATGCACTCGCACCCGCGCAGGCGGAATTGCTCACGGCGATGCAGCGTCACTCGATCGCCGCGGGGCGGCACGAGGTGATCCACAAATGGAAGCACGCGTCCATTCTCGCGCAGGCGTTCCGGCTCGGTGTGCCCGCGACAGTGCATCCGGGCATCGGTTACGACATCGTGTCGTGTCATCCGCTTTTCAACGGCGCGGCAATCGGGCGCGCGGCGGCGACGGATTTTCATTCGATCTGCGCGAGTGTGGATCAGCTCGATGGCGGTGTCCTGCTCGCGGTGGGCTCGGCGATCATGGCGCCGCAGGTTTTTGAAAAGAGCCTCAGTTGCGTGCACAATGTGCGCTTTCAAAATGATCGCCCCGCTGTGACCGGGCATCACATTTACGTCGTGGATCTGCAGGATGGCGGGAACTGGGACTGGGCGCAGGGCGAGCCGCCGAAGACTTCCGCGGCGTATTACCTGCGGTTCTGCAAAAGTTTTTCGCGCATGGACGGCGCGATGCAATACGCGCAGTGCGACAATCTCGCATTCGTCCACAACCTCCTGCACGCGCTGCGAGCCTGAGCCATGACACCCGAGCGATTTTCCGAATTGTCCGGGCGATACGCGAAGCTGCGCATCGCCGTGGTCGGTGACTTCTGCCTCGACCGCTACCTCGACATCGATCCGGCAAAAAGTGAGACATCCATCGAGACCGGGCTGCACGTCCACAATGTCACCGGCGTCCGCTCGCAGCCCGGCGCGGGCGGCACGATCCTCGCGAATCTCGTCGCGCTCGGTGCGGGCACCGTGCTGCCGATCGGTTTCTGCGGCGAGGATGGCGAGGGCTTCGAGCTTCTGCGCGCGCTGCGCAACACATCGCATGTGAAGCTCGACGGCTTCATCCAGACACCGGAGCGGCGTACATTTTCATACACAAAGCCGCTCATCCACGAACCCGGACAGACTCCGCGCGAACTGAGCCGGCTCGATTTGAAGAACTGGACGCCGACACCGGCTGTCGTCGAGGAGCAGTTGCTCGCCGCGCTGCGCAGCATCGCCCAAAATGCCGACGCCGTGATCGTGATGGACCAGGTGGACATCGCGGAGAGCGGCGTTGTGACCACACCCATCCGAAAGGCGCTCGGCGAAATTTCACGCGACCACCCCGCCCTGCCGGTGCTCGCGGACTGCCGGCGCGGACTGAGCGGATGGCCTGCGTGCATTTGGAAAATGAATGCGCGCGAGCTGTCGCTGCTCGTAGGCGTCTCGGAGTCCGACGACGCTGCGATGCGCGCCGCCGCAGGACGCCTCGCACGCAGCAATCGCCGCGCGGTCTTTGTGACGATAGCCGGGGATGGAATCCTCGGTGCAGACGAGTCCGGCACGACTGTCCACGTGCCGACGTTTCCGATTCGCGGCCCGATCGACATTGTCGGCGCAGGCGACTCCGTATCGGCAAATCTCACGATGGCCCTCGCTGCTGGAGCGAGTATTTCTGAGGCGATGGAAATCGCCATGGCCGCGGCGAGCATCGTCATCCATCAGGTGGGTACCACCGGCACCGCGACGCTGCCGGAAATCCGCAGGCTCCTGCTCGGCGCATAGCGCGGAAAGCGGCGCACGGCGAAAGATTCCCGTTGACGCACGGCGCGGGCTCTGCAAGTTAGCGGCGTTCGATTCGCGTCAGCGGTTTCGGTCTCCCCGACCGAACGGGCCAGTCTTCAGCGACGTTAGCAAACCCTCACGGCCGCGGCGCAATCTTTCCTTTCGACACCACATGTCTGGACACCACCAGTGTTCCGAAGTGCAGCGCCCGGAGTGCGCCCCCAACGCATCGCGCGGGCAAATCTCCGGAACATCCGCAGGCACCGACAGCCATGTGGCGAGGACTGGCCGCAGGCAGCCCCTAGCCCCATCCATGCCGAAGGGCGGAGACTTGTCGGACGAACGTTTCACACACGCAT
>JAYWEO010000277.1:0-4106 GCA_043779225.1 Prosthecobacter sp. | reverse complement strand
GCACAGCGCGAAGGCGACGATCCTCCCATTTTGCCGCCAGAGAAAAAAGCGCGCACAGTCCGGCATCTCGCGGCTGATGCGGAGCAGGAAGTCCTTCGTGAGCTCCTCAAAGCGCAGTTCAGAGCGCGCGAAAGTCTGCACGTAGAGCGGATGGATTTCGTCAATGACGGGCGAGATGTCCGTCACGACTTCGAGCGAGAGCGGCGGATGCTCCGTGAGCTTCTTGAATTTGCGCCGCAGATTCTTGCGGAACGAATAGCTCACGCGCTTCTGCAAAAATTCCTCAAAGCTCGCGAAGTCGAGCACGAGCCCGCACGCGGGCATCGATGGCGCGCGGGTGTATCCGCGCGAGAGCAGCGGCTTCAGCGCGTCGCGATACTTGGATGGGTAATCCTTCAGCAAAACGATCGAGACCTTTGAGCTGCGCGCGAATGCAGCGAGCGTCTCGCTGAGCGCATCCACGGCCCACGGCGCGGTGCTGTCGAGCGAGCCTTCGCTGGCGGAGCAGCCGAGCATGAGCATGCGCAAAGACAGCCAGCTCGGGAAAATTTTACGCGGCCAGTTGAGCATCGCACGCAGCCTGCCGGGCATGCCTGCGGTGAGATCCTGCTTTACAAAAAAGAGCTGCTGCATCGCGACCTCGCCCGTCGCGGAATTTTCGAGGAAAAGGTAGCGGTGATCGAATTGCGTCGCGAGCGTCTCCGCGCAGATCCGGTGATAGCGGTGGTCCTTCGCGTGACCGGCAAAGGCCTTCTGCCATTTCGCCACATCATCGCCCTCCAGCACAGACACGATGCGCGCCTTTCCGGAGGAAGTCGCAATCTCAAACGGCGGGGCGGACGGACTGCCAGCCATCACCCGAGCATCTCCCCGCACTCACACAGCGCACACTTTCCCCCTGCGCAGAATCCCGCGCAGCAGCGCTGTGAAGACGGACTCGGAATGGAAGTGGGCTCAAAAAGCACCCGCGCAGTTTTCGGAAAGTCCGCCACAGTTCAATCTCCTTCGTGCGCTTTGTGTCTCCATCGCATTTTTTGCAATGGCATTGCGAAACAGCTTGGCAGGTGTGCGCGATGCGTGTCTTCTCCCCGCCCTATGGGACACTGCAAAGGCAAAGACAACGTCAAGAAACGCGCCGTACGTCGCAAGAAGACCGAACGCCTCGCGCTCGCCAAGAGCGTGGCGGCGGCGGCGAAGTAGCGCGACGCGTTTCTGAAAACGCTGCGAAGACCTCGGGATTCGTTCCGAGGTCTCTCTTTTTCGTGGGGACATGAGCTGACGGAATCCGGGTGCGTTTGCGTCCGTTCTGGTGTACCTCCGCACTCATGAAAACGCCCGCCTGCCTGCTCACTCTCGCCGCCCTACTTTCCTCCCAAGTACTGGCGGGCGACTGGCCACACTACCGTGGGCCCGCGCTGAATGGCTCCACACAGGAGACCGTCGGCACATTTTCCATCGGCGGCCCTCGTGAGCTCTGGCGTGTGCAGCTCGGCACCGGCCTGAGCAGCGTGACGGTCGCGGATGGCCGCGCATTTTCCGCAGGATACAAGGACGGCAAGGAAGTCCTGCACTGCCTGAGCGCCGCGAATGGCCGTACGCTGTGGTCGTACGGCTGGACGGCGAAACTCGGCAACTATCTCTTTGAAGGCGGCCCGCGTGCGACGCCGACGATCGATGGCGACCGCGTGTATATGCTCGGCGCGGATGGCCACGTGGCGTGCGTCTCCTCCGCGAACGGCAAGCCGATTTGGGAGAAAAATCTCATCAGCAATTTCGGCGGACGCCGTCCCGACTGGGGCTTCAGCGGCTCGCCGACGATCGATGGGAAAAATGTGATCCTCGACTGCGGTGGCATGGGAGCAAGCACCGTCGCGCTGAACAAAATGACCGGTGAACTTTCCTGGAAATCCGGCGACGACGAAGCCGGCTACGGCAGCCCCATCACCGCGACGCTCGGCGGCACGCGGCGCGTGCTCATCCTCAAGGCCGACTCACTCGTGGTGCTCGAAACCGCGACCGGCAGCGAAGTCGGGCGCTTTGACTGGAAGACTTCCTACAAAGTGAACGCCGCATCGCCGCTCCTCGTCGGCACACGCGCCGTCGTCTCAGCCGCATACAATCACGGCGCGGGCGCGTTCGATCTCGGCGGCGGCAAGCCCTCGCAGGCGTGGTTCACGAAAAGCATGCACGCGCATTTCAACTCCCCCGTCGCGCACGGCGGCTTCGTCTTCGGCATGGATGGCGAGGCTGGCAAACGCCGCGCCGCGCTCGTATGCCTCGACCTCGCAAGCGGCGATGAAAAGTGGCGCGCAAAGGAAGTGAACAACGGCTCGCTCATCCTCGCAGGCGACAAACTCCTCATCGTCACCGAAGGCGGTGATCTCGTCATCGCAGCGGCATCCGGCGCGGGCTACAAGGAACTCGCGCGGAAGAAAGTGCTCAGCGGGCGGTGCTGGGTGCAGCCCGCACTCTCAGGCGGAAAAGTGTTCTGCAAAAACAACAGCGGCGAACTCGTAGCGATCGAAGTCGGCGGAAAGTAGTCCCGCGCTCAGGCCCGTGGCCAGGCCTCGTGCTTCACGATCAGCTTCAGCGCGAGGGCGAGCAGCGATTTTCCGGGCTCCATGCGATGCCAAGGCGATGCGCCGCTCGGGTGAGGCAGCGGGATCACGTCGAACTCATGGCCATGCCGCTTCACACGGAGCTGCTTCCCGATCACGTCGGTGAGTTTTTCAAACTCGACAAGTTGCAGGATCGCGAGCTTCCCGATCGGCAGCACGAGTGCGGGACGCAGGATGTCGATTTCATCCGCGAGCCACGTTGAACACATCGCGATCTCGCCCGGATCGGGAACACGATCCCCGCCAGCCTTGGTCTTTCCAGGGAAGCAACGGCACACCGCGGCCATGTAGATATTCGCGCGAAAATCCGCCTCACTCCATCCGCACGCGGCGGTGAACCATCCGTACAGCGTCTTGCCCGCCGTCCACGCGAACGGACGTCCGAGCACCGGCTCCTTCACGCCGGGCGCCTGCCCCACGCTCATCACGCGTGATACGACGGCACCTCCGCTCACAGCCGGGCGGTGCATCTTCGGGCACAGCGTGCATGCGCGGAGTTTCGTGACGAGCGCGCCGAGGCGCTTTGCGGTGTCAGCTTGCGATTTGGCCATCGGTGATTGGGTTCCCACGGAGAAATTCACGGGCACTCATGCGCTTCTTTCCTTCAAGCTGCACATCCGTCGCGAGCACGCAGCCATCGCCCGTGCCAACGAGCAATCCATCCTCGCGTGCCTTCATCACACCCGGCGCGAGCACCGGCTCCGTCAGCGATGGCGCAGAGAAAATCTTCAGCCGCCTGCCGCCGATGCCTGTCGCAGCGGCCGGCCATGGATTCATCGCGCGCACTTTCCTCGCAACCGTTTCGCGACCCGCGGAAAAATCGAGCTGCCCGTGCTCACGCGTGAGCTTGCCCGCATACGTCACGCCTTCACTCGGCTGCGGCGTGCGCGGCGCTCGGCCTTCGCGCAGGAGCGTGATTGCATCGGCGAGCGCGAGCGGCGCGAGGTCCGCGAGGCGGTCGTGCAACGTGCCGCCAGTCTCCTCGGGAGCGATGGTGATTTCGCGCACATTCAGCACGTCACCCGTGTCGAGCCCCTCATCCATGAACATCACGGCGACACCTGTCTTTTCGTCGCCCGCCTCGATCGCGGCCTGGATCGGCGCGGCACCACGCCAGCGCGGGAGCAGCGACGCGTGCAAATTCAGACACGCGACCTTCGCGGCATCGAGCACGCCCTTTGGCAAAATCTGCCCGTACGCCATCACCACGATCAGATCCGCGCCGAGCGCCTGCACTTCGGCGACAGACTCCGCCGCGCGCATTTTCACCGGCTGCAGCACGCGCACACCGCGTTCGAGCGCGAGCTTCTTGATGGCCGGCTCCTGCAGTTCCTGATGCCGCCCCACCGGCTTGTCCGGCTGCGTGATGAGCGCGATGATCTTGATGCCCGGCGCACCGAGCAGCCAGCGGAAACTCGGAATCGCGATATCGCCTGTGCCGATGAAAACAACGCGCATCGCGGCTCAATTGTCGTCGCAGATCGCGCT
>JAYWEO010000276.1:0-4704 GCA_043779225.1 Prosthecobacter sp. | reverse complement strand
CGGGCGACGAGGAATTCAAAGCGGTGCTGGAACGCCACCAGGACAAGGTGGTGATCGGCGCGAATTTTCTCGCCGCGCCCGACGCCAGGACACGCACCGGCAATCAAGGCCTCACCATCCCGACCCGATCATTGATCCCGTCCGGAGATCCCCTCGATGAGCGGGTGGGCTACGTCAATTTCTGGCCGGAACTCGACGACACCGTACGCCTCGCACGCTATCGGATCACCGAGTATGAGGTGAAAGGCTGGCAGCCCGCGCCGGATTCCCGACTCCTCTATTCACTCACCGGCCGCGCACTTTCCAAACTCGGCCATGAGGAACTCGTCCCACGCGAACCCCGCTGCATCCGCTTCGCCGAGGCATTCCCGACACGCCCGCTGTGGCAGATATTCTCGTCCAAAATCTGGGCGCGCCCTCCTTACGACAACGGCGAGCTTTTCCGCGACAAGATCGTGCTCATCGGCCCCCAGGGTGACTGGGCGCACGACGTCCTCAGCACCCCGCTCGGCATCATTGACGGCCCGGAGCTTCACCTCCACGCGCTCAATGCCGCGCTCAACCGCGACTTTATCCACGAGCCTTCGCACCTCGCGAATCTCGCGACAATCCTCCTCGCGGGAGTCGCGGCATGGGCGCTGAGCGCATTTATAAAGCAGCCATTCGTCCGCTTCCTCGTGTTCATCCTCGGCAGCGCCGCGTGGTATTTTCTCGCGCACTTCCTCTTCGGCCTGCGCTCGGGTGCGACGATCCTGAGCATCGTGCCGCCGCTGCTCGCCGCGAATTCCTCCGGCCTCGTGTGGCTCATCCTCGAGCAGGTGATCGATCGCCTCGAAAAGGCGCGCACCCGCCGCACACTCGAGCGCTACGTGTCGAAGGATCTCGTCCGCGAAATCCTCGACAATCCCGCCAGCCTCCTCACCGCGCTCGGCGGCGTGCGCAAATCCGTGGCGATCCTCTTCAGCGATCTGCGCGGCTTCACGACTCTCACCGAGGGGGCGGACTCCGCGCAGCTCGTCGCGCAGCTCAACGAATACTTCACCGAGATGGTGCGGTGCATTTTCAACAACAAGGGCATCGTGGACAAATTCATCGGCGACGCCGTCATGGCCGTGTGGGGCGAGATCACGAGCGACGGCCCGGCACACGATGTCGAGCGCGCCATCACCGCCGCCATGCAGATGCAGTCCGCGCTCACCGAGCTGAACGCCGGATGGGCGGCCCGCAGCATCCGCCCGTTCCGCATGGGACTCGGCATCAACTACGGCCCCGTCATCGTCGGCAACATCGGCGCGACCGGTGCGACCGAGAAAATGGAACTCACGATCATCGGCGATCCCGTGAACCTCGCCTCGCGCCTCGAAGGACTCACCAAGGAATACCAACTCGAGCTCCTGCTCGGCGAATCCGCCGCCGATCTCGTCGTGGACATCTTTCCCCTCCAGCTCGTGGATCTCGTGCGCGTGAAGGGAAAGACCCAGCCCATCCGCGTGTACACCGTCCTCGGCCATGCACACGAAACGCTCCCCGAAAATCTCCGCTCCTACCTCGCCCGCTACACCGAGGCCCTGCAGCACTACCGCACGCGTGAATTTGCCGCCGCCATCGCATCCTTCCGCGCCAGCCTCGAATTCCGTCCCGATGATGCACTCGTGAAAATCTACATCGACCGCTGCCAGGCCCTCCTCGACAGACCGCCGGGACCGGAATGGGACGGCGTCTTCGTGATGACGAAGAAGTGACCTCTGGGAGCGGCGACCTCCAAGTCGCCTCCGAGCGCACACGGCGACTTGGAAGTCCCCGCTCCTACCTCGCCAGCGCCCCGGTCATGTCCCGCAGCATCGCCATGTTTCGCTCCACGCGCTGCATGTATCCGTTCGGCCCGTCTGGATACGGCTTGCTCAGGAATTTGTGGAGCCCTCCGAAGTCGAGCTCCAGCTTCGGCATCACATAGCCCTCCCAGAAGACCGGCGTCTTCCGCATCATGTCCTCCGCACTCACGAACGGGCACACCCGCCCCGCATCCGCCCCCTCCACCTTCGCCGCCTCGGCAAATTCCGCGTACAGCACCGGCAGCTTCCCCACATAGTCCGCCGCCGCCATCTGCCCGAGCAGATCCGCCGTGCTCAGCGCATAGCCCACCATCCGCTCCTCGTCATTTTGGAAAGGGATCGTCTTCAGCTCCACGTTCACACCCGTGCAGCGGATCATGTTCTGCATCGCCGTCACATCCTCATCCGACCAGCCCTTGCCCGACAGGAATTCCCGCACCACATCCGCGCTGCGCATCACATGCGTCGGCGTGTACTTTGCGCCGGTCCCCTCGGTGTCGTCCCGCTTCTTCAGATAGCCCGTGTCGTGGAAAAGGATCGCCAGCAGCCCCAGCTCAAACCCCTTCCGCGAAAGCGCCGGCTCCACCTTCGCCTCATGCCGTCCCTTCAGCAGCCGCGCGAGGCATAGCGTGCCTTGGAGCGTGTGCTCAAAGTCATGGTAGCGCGCATCAATCGGAAGATAGTCCCCCACCTGCCCGGTGAAAAACATCTCCGTCCACTCAAATGCCTGCCGCACAAAATCCCGGTCCCCATCGGGAAACATCGCGAGGTAAATGCTCGCGACGCACTCCTCCGTTGCCCGGGGTATTTTGGTGTCAACCTCGTCGAACATTCGCGCAGCGTGGGCTTTCTCCCGGAATTCGCAAGTTCTCAGTGGCTGTGTTTCCCTGCCTGCACCAACGGCGCACAAGGATGGTTCTCAGAGGGTGTGTCTGAATTCATGGAAGGGGGGCCAAAGGCCCGCACCATTGCCGGATGATTGCGCGGGATGGATCGGGCCTTCAGCCCTCGGACTCATTTTGCCCGCGAATCCTGGGGCGTTGCCCCCAGGGCTGATATGGGTTGCGCCTTTGGCGCTCAGGCATACGCCTTTTTGCGCACAGGCCAGGCGCAACTTCCGGCACACCCTCTCAGCGAACCGATTTCCCAATCGCCCGTGCGTCTCATCACCCGCGCTCACTTTTTGAAATGGCGCTTCGCGCGAAGCGTTTTCTTCGGCGACATGGAAGTCGCCGCTCCCAGCGCGCCCCCCGTCTCGCATCACCGACGCGCTGAAGCCGGCACCGCGTCCGGCGCAGGCTGGATCTCGATGCCTGATTTCGTGATCACCTTCCCTCCTTTCACCGAGACATCCTCGACCCGGTAGAGCGATCCATCGGCGTGCCGGAGAAAGGCGCGCATTTCGTCGAGGTGGAGCGGGCGCGCGCCGCGGCGGCCGAAGACGACGGTCTGTCCGCCGGTCTCATCGGTGACGCGATCACGATCCAGTCCACGGGAGACGGCGAGCATCGGTTCCTTCGTGGGATACGTCGCGATGAGGCGCGGCGCGGGGCGCGGGCTGAAGCCGGCGGCTCCCTCGACGGTATCCGGTGAGATCAACTGGATTACGCGCAGGCCATTCTTCCCGTCGGCGACGAGCGCATACATGGATGCGGCGACAGAGCCGATCTGCACGGCGTGCGTGTCGTTCAGCGCGCCACCGGCGTTGAACATCTGATCGAGCTTCGGCTTCTCAGGATTCTCGATGTTGACGATCGCGAGTCCCTCCGCGCCGTTCGCGACGTAAGCGTAAGTGCGAGCGACGTAGAGCTTGTGCGCATCGCGCAGACGGACGCTCGCACCGGCGACAGCGCGCGGATGCTCAGGGTCCGCGAGGCTGATCACTTTCAGCCCTTCGTCGTCGGTGACAAATGCGTAGAGAAACTGCACCGCGATAGCGCGCGGGTTTTTGAGAAAGCTGCCGGTGAGTTCGCCAACCAGCCTCGGTGCGTCAGGCTTCTCCACGTCCACGACGGCGATGCCGCGCGGCGTGCAAATGTACATGCGATGTCCCGCGCACACGCCGTACTCTGCGCCGATCAGCTTCCCGTCGGGATTATACTCGGCGGCTTTCTTGACGAAGTTGTTCAGCGGATTCCCATCGAGCAGCGTGCGCACGTCGCAGACCACGAGGCCGAGTTTGCGATCCGTCACGAAAGCGTAGCCATACCACGCCGGGATCGGCTGCTCCTCATTGGCCGGATTCTGGATGCGCATCGGATCATTCAGCAGCGTGCTCGGCAGCGCGACCGATGTGGCGAAAGGCGTGCGCACATACGTCCGCTGTCCGAGCGGCGAGACGGGCGATGAGACGATGCGCTCGCTGAAATCCTTCTGATCAATGTTTGCCACGTCAAACACCTCGAAGCCCCCCGGCCCGTTCGCCGTGTAGAGGTATTCGCTCCGCAGCGTGAGGTCATTGATTTCCTTCGCGTGATGTTCGTGGCCCTCGGTGAGCTTCTGCCCGCGCGCGAGGTGCTCGGCGTAGTTTCGAGGATACGCGTTTTTGTGCATCGAGCTGCCGATGACCGACTGCGGCTCATCGGCCTCCGTCCACACCACACCATGCAGCGCGCCTTCACCACCGACGTAGGCGTAGCGGCCAAAGAAATTCACCGTGCCCGTGCCGAAGCCGAGCAGTTGCGTCATCCACGCATTGTTGTCGCGCGCCTTCGCGAGATGGCAGTCGGTGCAGTTCTTCGTCGTGCCCACGCCGCTCGTCGTGTGCGGGAAGTGCGGATTGAACGCCTGCCCGCTGTAGCCGTCGCCGCTCACCGTCTGCTGCTGCGAATAGACCCAGCCGCGATTCTGCGTCTGCGAACTCACGACGACG
>JAYWEO010000275.1:0-4447 GCA_043779225.1 Prosthecobacter sp. | reverse complement strand
AAACCTATCTTCGTCCTACCCGCGATGGTGTTCACCTAGTACTCACAGTCTTCATTCATGCTACGGACCTTGGACAGTCAGCCAGCGCCTACGCATTGGCCAGCGCACTCGTGGATCTTCCGTTGCCTACCAAGTCCTATCCTTATTTCGGCATATCGCTGAAACAGATTGATCTGAACACCGCCATCCAGGCCAAGAACCGCCTCTGGTTCCACTACACCCGGCCGCAGAACTGGGCATTCCTCGCGGGCAACCGCACCAACCAGCCCTCCTCGCGCGACCACCTCGACCCGACCAAGCGCTGGTTCCCCGAGGAGATGGAGCAGTGGGTCCCGCTCATCGAGGCCAAGGAAAAGGAAATCTGGAAGCTCGCCGCCGCCCCGCGCTGAGGCGGGGATTTTTTCACCGCGGAGGGCACCGGGCGGTGTTTGAAAATAGCCCAGTGCTTCAGCACTGGGTGACGGAACGGTAGCAGGCCAGAGTCCCGCAGGGACGGCAGAATGGTGGCCACGTGTCTCTGCCCACGTCCCGCGAGGTGCATCTGGCAGGCTTCCCCGCTTTGCGTGTTTCGTCCCTGCCGGGACTCTTTGCATTCACCTGCCCTATCCCCAGCGATGAATCGCTGGGCTATTTTCAAAAACTCTCCACGAACGCGGAGGAATCGTGTAAATGCCTGAGCGTCTGATAAAAACGCCTGAGACTTTGCCAAACGCAATGGAAAATATGCCAAAAACTGGCGACAGAATTGGCAAAACTGGCGACAGAATTCAGAAAACTGGCGACAGTTCTCGGCAGACTGGCGGCAGAATTGGGAAAACTGGCGACAGAACGCGGCAGACTGGCGGAAGAATACGGCGTTCTGGGGGAGGGTTGCGGCGGCCTCTGGGAGGCTTTTGACACTCCGGCGACGGTTTGCGGCATGGTGGCAAAGGAGCACGGCATTGCGGCGAAGGTTTGCGGATGCCTTTCTCATTTCCGACCGCGTGGCGCTCGCCTTTGCCAAACCGACCCTGCCGATGCCCCCCCGGAACGGCGCACTCCGTGGCAAGCCAACGCGCCCGGAGGTCGCGTTCCACCGCCGCTACTTCACCTTCAGATTCTTCCGCAGGAACGTCGGCACATCGAGGTCTTGCCCGTCCACGATGGTCGGCTCGGATTTCTCGAAGCGCCCGCGATTCGCCGGCTCCAGCGTCATCTGCTCGGCCTTCTCCTCCTTTTTCGAGGGTGCCACCTTTTCCACCGTGCCGCGCTGGGTGCGGTAGGCGGCGGGGGCGGGGGTGGACTTCACGGCGGGGATGGGCTCGGGCTCGGCTGAGGCTGCGGGCGCGAGTTCCTCGTCGCCTTCAAAATCATCCGGCTCGGGTTCCGCGGGCTCGGGCGCGGGTGCGGCGGTGCGCCGCGGCGGACGGGTCGCCTGCACCGGGGCGGGACGCGGGTTCGTGCGCTGCACCGGTGCGGGCGCATTATGAACCGCAAGCTCGGCGGCACTGGTGGAGCTGATGATGGTGACGCACAGCCTGCGGCCGAGCTTCGCATCCGTGGCGATGCCGAAATCAATGCGCGTGTCGTCGCCGATGTGCTTGTGGAACTCGTCCATCAGCGTGGTGACTTCCTGCACCGTCACATCCGGCCCGCCGGCGAGGTGGATGACCACGCTGTCGCAATCCGCGAGCATCCGGCCCTTGTCCATGAGCGGGCTTTTCAACGCGCGGGCGAGGGCCTCGTGCGCGCGGTTCGCGCCGTCGCTCTCGCCGTGGCCGAAGAGGCAGCGCGGCTGAGTGCGGCGCAGCGCGGCGGCAAGATCATCGAGCCCGGTGGGGATGATGCCGCCGCGGCGGACGAGTGCGGCGATGGCCTGGATGGAATGGCTGAGAAGCTGGTCCGCGGCGACGAAGGCCTCCTGCACGCCCGCATTGTGCGCCACGGTCTCGCCGAGCCGGTCGTTCTCAAAGCACACGACGAGGTCCGCCTGCTGTTCGAGTTGCGCGAGGGCTTCGGCGGCCTGCGTGAGACGCCTTTTCCCCTCGAAGGAAAAGGGCAGGGTGGCAAAGGCGATGACGACTGCGCCGGTGCTGCGCGCCATGTGCGCGATGAGCGGGGCCGCGCCGCTGCCGGTGCCGCCGCCGAGTCCCGTGCAGAGGAAAATGAGGTTCGCTCCTTCGATGGCGGATTTGATTTCATCGCCCGTCTCCTCGGCGGCCTGGTAGCCGATCTCGGGATCGCCGCCCGCGCCGAGTCCGCGCGTGGCGACTTTGCCGAGATGGATTTTCTGCGGGGCGACGCAGCCATTGAGCGCCTGCACGTCGGTGTTCAGCGCGATGAGTGCCGCGCCTTCGATGCCGTCGAGCACGAGGCGGTCGAGCGCGCTGCAGCCCGCGCCGCCGAGCCCGAGGATGCGGATGAGCGGAGTGGCCGTGGTGATGGGGCGTCGGAGTCTGGTCATGGCGGTGAAGAAAGACGTGACTGGTGACTGGTGACTGGTGACTGGTCTCTGCGTCCATTCACTGTTCACCATTCACTAATCACAGCAACGGATGGCAAAGAAGGTGTGCATCGGAAAAGTGGGTGCGCCGCTCAGCGGAACCATTTCTTGAACCAGCTGAACCACCCGCCGGGTTCATCCTCCATGGTGGCCTGGGCGTATTTCACGAGGCCGATGGCCGTGGAATACTGCGGGTTTTCAAAGGCGCTCGTCACGCCGGAGATATTCTGCGCGCGGCAGACCTGCACCGGCATCTGGAAGATTTCCTCGGCGACCTCCTTGATGCCGCGCAGCGCGGAGCTGCCGCCCGTGAGCACCATGCCGGAGCCCGCGTATTCGTGGTAGCGGCCCTTGTCGAGGTCGCGCTTCAGCAGCTCGAAGGTCTCGCGCATGCGCATGTGGATGATCGTGTTCAGCATCTCGCGCTCGATCTCGCGGCCCGCGAATCCGTGCTCGTCCTTCAGCACTACGGCCTCGCCGGGAATCGTGCCGCCGATGAGGCAGCTCCCTTCGTCAATCTTCAGCCGCTCCGCCTTGCCCATCGGGATGCGCAGGCCGAGCGAGAGGTCGTTCGTGATGTGGTCGCCGCCGATGCCGATGACGCCGCTCTGCTTCACTGCGCCGCCCGCATACACGATGTAGCCCGTCGAGCCGCCGCCGATGTCCAGCATCACTGCGCCGGTGCTCTTCTGCCCCGCATCGAGCACGGCCTGCGCGGCGGCGTAGGGTGTGAAGATGATGTCCTCGATTTCAATATCGAGATCCACCATGCACTGGATGCTGTTTTTGATCCGCGTGGCGACGCCATGCACGATGTGAAAGTCGGCCTCCAGCTTGCGCCCGTGCATGCCGACGGGATTCAGCACGCCGTCCTGCCCGTCCACATAGTAGTGCTGGAGTATCGTGTGGACGAACATGTTCTGCGAAGGGATCGGCGAGGTGCGCGCCGCCTCCTGCACGCGGAAGAAGTCGCCGGAGTCAATCTTCTCGCGCTCCTCCGGCAGCGTGAAGGAGCAGCGGTTGTTATAGCTCTGGATGTGCGCGCCGGTGATGCCGAGATAGACGTTCTTGATCATCACGTCGCTCTTCTCCTCCGCATCCGCGAGCGCCTCGCGGATGCACTTCCCGCACGTCTCGATGTCCACGATCTCGCCCTTGCGCACGCCACGCGAAGGTGCCTCGCCGACGCCGAGGATCTGGATGGTGCCGTCGCGCTTCAGCTCCGCGGAGATGGCGCACACCTTCGAGGTGCCAATTTCGAGTCCGACGACGATGCGGTCCTTGGCCATTGGATTGAGACTAGGCAGTGCGGAAATGTTTGAGCAGCCCGCCGCCATCGCCCTTCGGGGATTCCTTCGGCTTCGGGGGTTCCTCGCGTTTGCGTGCGGGCTTCGCCTTGTCCTTGTTGGAAGATGTCGCATCCGCGCCGGTCTTCATCTTCGCCGGGATCATTTTCGGCGACGGCGCTGGCTCCGGTGCGTCCTCATTTTCCGCCGCCGTGGGCTGGATGAAGGTCACAGGAATGTTCCGTATCGGGATGAGATTGATCGTCTGGATTTCCTGCCCGATGAGCAGCGCCTCGTTGCGCACCGCGCTGAGGCGGTCGAGCTGCCCCGCGATGTCATCGAGGCCAAAGGTGAGCTGCGCGCGGCGCTGATCGGTGGCCACGATGAAGCAGCCTTTCGAGACATCCACGGAGGTCACCTTCACCGGGCTGTTCTCGCGCGTGCGGCTGAGCAGATCGAGCGCGGCGAGCACCTCGGCCTTGCGGATCGGCTTGCCGGGATCGAGATCCTCCGTCTGCACGCCGGTGATGACGGGCAGCGACTTGAACTCATGCGGCACGCGCCGCGGCTGGAAGACGATGCCGCTCGCATCGAGCAGATGCGTCGGAGCAGCGGCCGGGGACTTTTCACCCGGAGCCGCGGTGAGCCATGCGGTCGGCTTGCGCTCCTTCACCGTGAC
>JAYWEO010000274.1:0-14984 GCA_043779225.1 Prosthecobacter sp. | reverse complement strand
GTCATGGAACCGGAGCGCAGCGGAGATGGACGCAGGCAGATGAGTCGGCGGTCGAGCGAAGCGAATACCACCGGGCCACCGCCACCGCCCTGGATGGGGCTGCGGAAACGACCCGAGCCTTGCCGCCGATTATCTACCGGCGCGGTGATGCTGTCTGTGGGCACGATGATTCCATCAAACTTTTGGTGTCCGGCAGATAACGGCAGGCGTCTGCCGAACGGCGGCTGGCGGCTGGTAGAAAGGGTGCTTCGTCGCGGGTATGACGAAGAGAAACGCGCGGGGGAGCGCGCGATCCGCCAACTATTCGCGGCTGATGATGCCGGCGGCTTCGAGGGGGTGCATGCCGTGCTGGGTGAGGGCGGGGGCGGTGCCGCCGGGGAACATCTTGCCGGGGTTGGCGATTTCGCGGGGATCGAAGGCGCGGCGGAGGCGCTCCATGAAATCAATCTCGGCGGCGGTGAACATGTCGGGGAGGTAGTCGCGCTTTTCCACGCCGATGCCGTGCTCGCCGGTGAGGCTGCCGCCCATCTCCACGCACATGCGGAGGATGCGGCCGGCGAGCAATTCCGCGCGTGCGAGCGCGCCTTGCTCGCGGCCATTATAGAGGATGAGCGGGTGCAGATTTCCGTCGCCCGCGTGGAAGACATTCGCGACGCGGAGATTCGCGGCGCGGGACATTTCGCCGATGCGGCGCAGGGCTTCGCCGAGTCGTTGGCGCGGCACGACACCGTCCTGCACGATGAAGTCGGGCGACAGTCTGCCGACTGCACTGAATGCACTCTTGCGGCCTTTCCAAATGGCGAGGCGCTCGGCGGAGTCGGCGGCGATGCGGATTTCCACGGGCTGTGATTTGGAAAGGAGCGCATCGAGGTGCTCGCGCTCGGAAGCGACTTTTTCGCGCGGGCCTTCGAGTTCGACGATGAGCATCGCCTCGCAATCGCGCGGGTAGTTTGCGTGGACGGCGGCCTCGGCGGCCTGAATGGCGAGCGCGTCCATGATTTCGATCGCGCCGGGGAGGAGTCCGCTGGAGACGATCGCACTCACGGCGTCGCCCGCATTTTCGAGCGTGCGGTAGCCGGCGAGGACGGTGTGGAAGCACTCGGCGCGCGGGAGAAGTTGCAGCGTGATTTCGAGCGCGATGCCGAAGAGGCCTTCATTGCCCACGAAGAGGCCGGTGAAGTCGGCACCGCATTGCTCGCGGCTGGCGCTGCCAAATTCGACGACCTCGCCAGTCGCGAGCACGGCCTTGATGCCGAGGACGTGGTTCGAGGTCATGCCGTATTTCAGGCAGTGCGCGCCGCCGGAGTTGAACGCGACATTCCCGCCGATGGTGCAGATGGTCTGCGACGAAGGATCGGGCGCGTAGTGCAGCCCGTGCGGCGCGGCGGCGACGGTGATCTGCGTATTGATCACGCCCGGCTCGACGACGGCGATGCGCTCGCGTGGATCGAGCCGCAGGATTTTGTTGAGGCGGTTCAGCGCGATGACGATTCCTCCCGCGACCGGCAGCGATCCGCCGCTGAGGCTCGTGCCGCTTCCGCGCGCGACGAAGGGCGTGCCGGTGTCGCGGCACACGCGCACGGCGGCGATCACTTCCTCCTGCGTCTCGGGAATCACGATCGCGATGGGGCGCGAGTGAAACGCGGTGAGTGCGTCGGATTCATACGCGCCGAGCTGTGCGGCTTCGGTCAGCATCCGCGACGGCGGAAAAACTTCACGCAGCCGGTCGAGTGCGCTCATCGCGAGGTCTCAGCGCAAAATCTCTGCGAGCGCGGCGAGGACGAGGTCCACATTCCGCTGCGTGGCGGAGTGGCCCATGAGGCCGATGCGGATGGCTTTGCCGGCCATCGGGCCGAGGCCGGCGCCGATTTCGATTCCGTATTCTTCGAGCAGGCGTTTGCGCAGCGCGGCCTCGTCCTTGCCGGCGGGCGCGTGGATGCAGTTCAGCGTGTGCAGCGAATGCTTCGGCACGTAGCTGAGGCCGAGCTTTTCCAAACCGGCACGCAGGCGCAGGTGCATGATGCGGTGGCGCTCGATGCGTGCATCGAGGCCTTCCTCGATCACGATTTGCAGCGCCTCGCGCAGTGCGTAGGTCATGTTGATCGGCGCGGTGTGGTGATACACGCGGCCGCCGCCTGCGCCGGGGTTCATGTAGTATTTGCGCAGCAGCGAGACATCGAGATACCACGACTGCACCTTCGTCTTGCGCGCATCTATCACGGCGAGCGCGCGCTCGCTGAAGCTCACGGGCGAGAGGCCGGGCGGGCAGGAGAGGCATTTCTGCGTGCCGCTGTAGATCGCATCAATGCCCCAGTCGTCCACGCGCAGTTCGTGGCCGCCGAGCGAAGTGACGGCATCCACGACAAACAGCGCGCCCTTTTCACGGCACATTGCGGCGATGCCTTCGAGCGGCTGGAGCGCGCCGGTGCTCGTCTCGGCGTGGACGATGGCGAAAAGTTTAGCCTTCGGATGTGCGTCGAGCGCGGCGGCGATTTGCTCCTGGAAAATGATGTCGCCCCACGGTGCTTCGATGGCATGGACGGTCGCGCCGCAGCGTTCCATCACGTCCTTCATGCGCATGCCGAAGACGCCGTTCACGCAGACGATGGCCTCGTCGCCGCGTTCGAGGAGGTTCGTGGCGATGCACTCCATGCCGGCCATGCCGGTGCCGCTGACGGGGAAGGTGAGCTTGTTCTGCGTGCGGAAAATCTGGCGCAGCAACTCGCACGTCTCGTCCATGATCGCGAGATACTGCGGGTCGAGGTGGCCGAGCGTGGGCGCGCTGAGTGCGCGGAGGATACGATGCGGCACGCTGCTCGGGCCGGGGCCCATGAGGATGCGTTCGGCGGGGTTCACTTGGCTGGCGGAGGTCATCGGGGAGTGGAGTGGTGAAAGTTGAGAGTTGAGAAGTGAGTCAAAAGTTCTGAGTGCCGTGCGGTATTACTACGCGGCTGAAGATGCCACCTCGACGACCACGCGCATGCCGTCCACGGCGACCACGCGCACCTTCGTGCCTGCGGTGATGAAGTCGCCAGCGGTGATCACGTCATGCGTGTTGCCGCCGAAGTCCGCCTTTCCCGCAGGGCGCAGCGTCGTGCTGGCGATGCCGGTGTCGCCGGCGTGGAGTTCGAAATTCACGACAGGCACGGTGACGGCGGGGCCGCTCTGCGATGAAGTCGAGAGCACGAGGCGGCGGAAGATCGAGGTCTGCGGCAGGAACTTCGCCATCACGGCCATGAAGATGCCGCCGCCGGCGAGTGCGATGACGAGATTGATCATCGGGCGCTGGAGTTCCTCGGCGGAAGGCATCGCGGGTGTGCCGGGCCAGTGATCCACCATGGCCCACACGAGCGAGCCGAGCATGAGCAGCACGCCGATGAGCCCCGGAATCATCGTGCCGGGGTGGAGGAAGAGTTCGCCGAGCACGAGCAGGAGGCCGACGGAAAAGAGGATGACCGCCTCCCATCCCGCGAGTCCGGCGATGAAATAGCTGCCGAAAAAGAGGCCGAAAAAGACGATCGAAAGGATGCCGAAGATGCCAAAGCCGGGCACCTTGAACTCCATGTATCCGCACGCGAGACCGGCCATGAGCAGCAGCGGGGAAATCATCGTGAGCCAGGATGCGATGGTCTCAAAGCCCGTCGGCTCGATGCGCTGAACCGCTCCGGTGAGGCCCGCGACTTTGATCAGATTCTCGATGCTGTCGGCTCGGCCTGCGGCGAGCAGCGGCTGTCCGTCATAGAGTTTGGTGGCGTCGTCCGTGTTGAGCGTGAGCAGCGTGTCCTTCGTGTCCACGATGACATCGCCGCGCTTCACTTCGCTCTCCTTCCGCACGAACGCCTCGGCGACGTCCTCGGGATGGCCGCTCGATTTCGCCGCACCGCGGGCCTTCGCCGCGACCATCGAGGTGCTTTTTTCCTTCATCGTTTCCTTCAGGTCCTCACCCTCGCCGCCGACGACGGCGGATGCGCCGATGACGGCGTTCGGATGCATGTAGATTTTCTTGGCCGCGAGTGAAATGAGGGAGCCGGCGGAAATGGCTTTGGTGTTCACGAAGGCAATGGTGGGGATGCGGGAGTTCAGCAGCGCGTCCATTTCATCCATCGCGGAATCCACACGTCCGCCGAAGGTGTCCACATCGAGCACGACGGCGCTGGCATTGGCGCGCTGCGCTTCCTTCAGCGCTCGGCGGAGGAAAAAAAACTGCGGCTCGCTGACGGCACCGTGGATCGGGATGACGAACACGGGGCCGACGGGCGCGGGTATGCCGGGCGTGGTGGTGGTGACATCCACCGCGAATAGCGGGCCGGCGAGGAGCAGGAGGAAGGTGAGCCAGAGCCGAGTGATCATCATGGCGGAGGATCATTGCGCGAGCGGTGTGGCTCAAGGGAAATCACCGCACGCGGACGAGGAACCGGGCGATCAGTGCTCAGTGCTCAGTGCTCAGTGGCCGCAGATTTTGAATCTGAGCACTGAGCACTGAGCACTTTCCCGGCGCGCATCACGCGGGCCGGATCAAGCCACTACCGGCTTGCGCGGGCGGACGCCGTGGATACTTTCCCGCGCGTGAATCAGAAATCACTCCGTCTCCTCAGCCTGCTCGTGGCCCTGTTTCTCGCGTCCTGCGCGAAGGACACCATTCACACGATGGTCGTGAGTGTGCCGGATCAGAAGCTGGCGCTCTATCGCAAGGGGAAGTTCGTCCGGCTGTATGATATCTCGACGTCGAAATTCTGCCTGAGCAGCCGCAACGGGAGCTACGGCACGCCGCTCGGGAAGCACGAGATCGCGAAGAAAATCGGCGGCGGGCAGCCGCAGGGCATGAAGTTCTCCAGCCGCCGTCCGACGGGCGAGATCGTGCAGGCGAATGCACCCGGACGCGATCCGATCGTGTCGCGCATCCTGTGGCTCGACGGCAAGGAACCGGAGAATCGCAACTCGTATTCGCGCTGCATCTACATCCACGGCACGGCCGAGGAATGGCGCATCGGGACTCCGGCGAGCTATGGCTGCATCCGCATGCGGTCGCGCGATGTGGTGAATCTTTTCAACACCGTCGGCGTCGGTGCGAAAGTGGAGATCGTGAATGAGTCGCTGGCCCTTCCGGGATCGCAGCCCGCGGTGGAGGTTTCCGGTGAGAAAATCGCGGACGTCGGCACGAGCGGCTCGGCGTCGAGGTAGCGCTGCGTCAGCGAGAGAGGTCGTCCTGGTTCAGGATGATGAAGCCGCTGCCGTTCAGCACGGAGGTCGCACACTCGTTGTCCTCGACGTGCAGGGCGAGTGTGGCATGCCCGTGCGGGCGTGTGAGGAGTGCGTAGGCACCGTAGATGTTCACCTCGGCGGCGAGCAGTGCGGTGAGCACTTCGCCAAAGTGCGCGGCCTCTTTCAACTCCACGACGACGAGCGGCCATGTGGAATACGGGATCGAGTGCAGATGGAAGATTCCCTCGACCGCCTCGGGATCGCTCACGACCACGCGCACGATCGCGGTGTCCGCGCTCGGCTCGATGGTGGTGCCGAGGACATTCACCTGATGCTCCTGGAGGAGTCGCACGACATCAAGGAAGGCCCCGACTTTGTTGCGCAGGAAAATGCTGAACTGGACGACTCGCTCGCGTGCGGCGCGGGTCTCGGCGGATGATGTGGTCGGGCTGTTGAGTGACATGGCTTACTTGTAGGAATAGACGAGGCAGAATGGGACGGGCGTGCCGTGGATTTCGCTGACGCCGATGATGTAGGTGCCGCTCGCGGCTGGTGCAAATCCGGCTGCGGCAAGCGGGCCGTCCTGATACATCTCGGCGGTGAGTGGAGCGCCGTGGAGGTCGTAGATCTGCACGGCGAGTGTCGTGGAGGCGGCATTCGTCGCGGCGGTGAACCAATAGCGGTTTCCGGCGAAGAGATTCACGCGGGCGAGGGCGGGCTTGGCGGCGGGCAGCATGCCAGACCAGGAGCGCTCGCGGAGGCGGAAGCCGTCGTTCGTCCATGCGCCTGCGAGTTCGAGCGCAGCGCGTCGGCAGGTGATCGTGGCATCGGCGGTTGCCGGGCCGGCGTTCAGTGCGGCGGTGATTGAGAGCAGTGCGGAGAGCAGCGTGGCCATGCTCATTTCTCCGGTGCGGCGATGATGCTGATCATGGCGGCGGTGAGTCGGTGCATGCCGAACACCTTGTCCTTGGGCGGCGTTTTTCCCTCGGGAAATGAAAGCGCTGCGCTCAGTTCCGGGAGCCGCTGCTGGATTTCCGTGATCACGGGGATCGCCCTGGTTTTCGCGGGCAGCGCATTGAGCCGGGTGGAGAAGAATTCGCCGATCGCGGAGCCGCGCAGGATGTTCACGTCTTCCGGGTTGTAGTTGGCCACGAGTTCCGCCGTCGCGATGTCCACGGCCCGCAGCCAGCAGCCGAGCGACATCAGCATCGCCAGATCGGCATCGCGCTGGCCTTCCATCGTTGCGGCGAGTTCCCCGCGCACCGCCTCGATTTCCTCAAAGAGCGCGTCCCATTGCCGGCTGTCAGCGAAGTCCGCGATGCTGTTGCTGCGCACCATGAAGTCCTGCTCCAGCCCGAGGCCCTTTGCGATCAGCTTGATCTCCATCGAGACGTTTTTCACCTGCTGACGATCCTGCGCCTCCGCGGCGAGAAAGGCGTCTGCAAGCCGGATGCCGAGATTCAGTGCGATGAGCGGTCTCGTGATGTGCGAAGCCGGCGGCTGCTTGCGGAAGAGTGCAGCCCAGTCGGGCTTGCCGGATTTCCCGAGTGCCGCAAAAAGTTCGCCGGGATTCGGGATCGAGAGGCCGTCGAGGAATTCCGCCTCGCGGATCTGCTCCGGGGTGAGCGGCTGCGGCCCGGCTGGTTCGGCAAGGGCACACGCCATCATCCCGATCAGGACAGGCAGGCAGGCGCGGCGAAACATGGGTGCAACATGGCTGCGGATGCAGGATCGTGTCGAGCCGAGAGTCGCCGCGCGGAATTTTCTCCGATGAGCCGGGAGTGCTCGACACGCGCTGCTGTGCTCTTTAAAAGCCGCGCCTCTTATGAAAGCAAAAGTGATCGTGATGCCGAAGCTGAGCATTCTCGACCCGCAAGGCGTGGCCGTGCGGGAAGCGATGCGCCACCATGGGATGCCCGGCGTGAAAAGCGTGCGTGTGGGCAAGATGCTCGAAGTGGAGGTGGACGGAGCCGACGAGGCGAGGATGCACGAAATCTGCCGTGAACTGCTCAGCAACCCGGTCGTGGAGGATTACCAGCTCATGCTGGAGGAATAGCCCATGCGCGCCGCCGTCATCCGCTTTCCCGGCTCGAACTGCGATCAGGACTGCCACCACGTCCTGCGCGAATTCGGCTTCGACACCGACTATCTCTGGCACAAGGAAACCAGCGCCGCGGGCTACGATCTGATCGTGCTCCCAGGCGGCTTCAGCTATGGCGACTACCTGCGCTGCGGGGCCATCGCGCGTTTTTCGCCGGTGATGAAATCCATCGTCGAGCAGGCTGCCAAAGGCGTGCTCGTCCTCGGCATCTGCAACGGCTTCCAGATCCTCTGCGAGAGCGGCCTGCTGCCCGGCGCGCTCATCCGCAATCGCGACATGCACTTCATCTGCGAGCACGTGAGCCTGCGTGTGGAAAATACCGCGAACCCTTTTCTCTCCTCGTCCACGGCGGGCCGCGTGCTGCGCGTGCCGATCGCGCACGGCGAGGGAAATTACACCGCCGACGCCGAGACGCTCCGCGCGCTGAATGCCGAGGGCCGCGTGCTCGTGCGCTATTGCGATGAGGCAGGCAATGTGAATCCAGAGGCCAACCCGAACGGTGCCATGGAAAATATCGCGGGCATCTGCAATGCGCGCCGCAATGTCTTCGGCCTCATGCCGCACCCCGAGCGCGCGTGCGACGGGGCACTGCTGAGCACCGATGGACGCGTGATTTTCGAATCCCTCGTCGCCACGCTCGGCAAGTCCCGCGCCGCCTGACTTTGCATACGCGCCCTTCCGCATGATTTACCCGAACTGGCTGACGCTCAAACTGACAATGCTCGCAGTCGGAGGCCTGCTGCTCGCGGTGCATCTCCTCGCCTTCGTGAAGGCGCGCGCGGTGCAGGAATGGCTGCGCAATTTCCCGCGCAACCGCGAGGCTGGGGTCGTGCTTTCGCTGGTCGCGGGTGCGTGGTTTTTCTTCCTCGTGCAAAAGATGGACCTCGGAGACTTCGATCCGTGGCGCAGCACGGTGCTCATCGGCACGCCCATCGCGGCGGCGCTGGCCATCCTGTTCATCCCCGATTTTCTCGCGGTCCGCGCGCTCGGTGCGTGCGCGCTGCTCGCCGCGGAGCCGCTGCTGGAGTCGGCATTTTTGCGTCCCGAAAGCATCCGCCTGCTCCTCGTCACGCTCACCTATGCGTGGGTGTTGTTCGGCATGTTCTGGGTGGGAATGCCCTACACGCTGCGCGATCAGATCACCTGGGTGAGTGCCTCGGAAACACGCTGGCGAGCCGCGGCTTTCGCCGGGCTCGCCTATGGAGCGTTGCTGGTGGCCGGTGGGCTACTTGTTGCCTGAGACGATATCGCTCAGCTTGAAGATCGGGAGGAACATCGCGATGACGATGCCGCCGACGATCACACCGAGGAAAACAATGAGCAGCGGCTCGAGCAGCGAGGTGAGCGCCGCGAGCATGGCCTCGATTTCCTCGTCCCAGAAGTCCGCCATCTTCTCCAGCATGGTGTCAATTTTGCCAGTGCTCTCACCGGCGGCGACCATGCGGAGCATCATCGGCGGGAAGATGGGCTGACGGTTCAGCGAAGCCGTGAGGTGATCGCCTTTCTCGACATCCGCGGAGACGGATTTGATGGCCTTCGTCACCACGCTATTGCCCGAGGTATCTCCGACGATCTGCATGACTTCGAGAATCGGAACGCCCGAGCGGATGAGCTGCGCAAAAGTGCGCGCAAAACGGCTCATGCAAATCTTGTGCGTGAGCGGGCCGAACACGGGCAGCTTCAGCTTCCACCTGTCCCAGGTGTCCGCGCCTTTCTCCGTATTGAGCCACGCGCGGATCCCGTAAAAAACGCCGACCATCGCGCCGATACCGAAATACCAGTAGCTGCGTATGGCATCCGAGAGATCGATGAGGAACTGGGTCGGAGCGGGAAGTTTCGCGCCAAAGTCCGCAAAGATGCCGCCGAAGACCGGCACAACTTTTACGATGAGGAAAATGGTGATCGCAAATGCGATGCTGATGACAATCACCGGATACGTCATCGCGGACTTCACCTTCTTGCTCAGGCGCGCGGATGCCTCGAGGAATCCCGCGAGACGATCGAGCACCTCGGAAAGCATGCCGCCGGACTCGCCGGCCTTCACCATCGAGATGTAGAGACGTGAGAAGACCTTCGGGTGCTTTCCGATCGCGTCGTTGAAGGTCGAGCCTTCCTGCACATAGGCCGTGATCTCGCCGATGACACGGCGGAGACCGGCCTGTTTTTTCGGATCGGACTGTTCAAAAAGGGCAGTCAGCGCGCCCACCAGCGGCAGTCCCGCGTCCACCATGGTGGCGAGCTGGCGGGTGAACATGACGAGATCCGACTGGGGAACCTTCGCCTTCGCACGGGTGATCTTGCTGGCGCCCTTCTGCTGGATGGAGAGCACGAGGAGACCTCGCGACATCAGGGCATTGACGGCGTTTTCCTCGTTGATCCCTTCCTGGACGCCGTTGGAAATCTTTCCGGCGGAGTCGCGGGCTTGGTAGGCATAGGTGAGCATACCCGGTGAAGTAGCAATGCCAATGCCAACCGAGGCCTGAAACTCAGACGCTCGGGCGAGACCGCCAGTTCGTCAGACTTTCCGCAGCATGGTCGGGCGGATGTAACGCGCGTCGGATTCCAGATAATCCAGCGTGTAATGCAGGCCGCGGCTTTCCTTGCGCAGCAGCGCGCTGTCCACGATCAGGCTCGCGACGGTCGCGAGGTTGCGCAGTTCGAGCAGATCGGTCGTCACCTTGAAGTCCCAGTAAAATTCCTGGATTTCCTGAAGCAGATTCCGCAGCCGCGCTCCGGCACGCTGGAGCCGCTTGTCCGTCCGCACGATGCCGACGTAGTCCCACATGAGCCGCCGGATTTCGCCCCAGTTGTGATAAATGACGACCAGCTCGTCCACGTCCGTCGCATCGCCGCTTTTCCACTCAGGCAAATCCGTGAGCGCGGGCTCGGAGGGTGCGCTCCACTTTTCCAAAGCAAGCGCCGCGCGGTGCGCAAGCACGACGGCTTCGAGCAGGCTGTTGCTCGCGAGCCGGTTCGCGCCGTGCAGGCCGGTGCAAGCGACTTCGCCGATCGCGCAGAGGCCGGGAAGGGGGGACGCGCCGTTGCCGTCGGTGACGACGCCGCCGCACTGATAGTGTGCCGCGGGCACGACGGGGATGGGCTGCTTCGTGATGTCGATCCCGAATGTGAGGCACCGCTCATGGATCGTCGGGAAATGCGCGTGGATAAAATCCGCCGGCTTGTGGCTGATGTCCACATACACGTATGGGCTGCCCGTGCGCTTCATCTCCGCATCAATCGCCCTCGCCACGATGTCGCGCGGAGCCAGCGCGCCGCGTGGATCGTAGCGATGCGCAAACTCCTTCCCGTTTGCATCCACGAGCCTTCCGCCTTCGCCGCGCACGGCCTCGCTGATCAGGAAGCTGCGCGCCTCGGGGTGAAAAAGGCACGTCGGGTGAAACTGGATGAACTCCATGTTCGCCACAGGCGCACCCGCACGCCACGCCATCGCCACACCGTCGCCGGTCGCGATGCTGGGATTTGTCGTGTAGCGATACACTTTCCCGCAGCCGCCCGTCGCGAGGATGACGCGATCAGTCCGCAGCGTGAGCACCTCGCCGCTCACCTCGTTCAGCACGTAGGCCCCGACGCAGCGATCCTGCATCGCGGAAAGCCCGAGCTTCCGCAGCGTGATGAGATCCACCGCCATGTGGTTTTCGAGCAGCGTGATGCGCGGCTCCTTCGCCACAGCCTCCAGCAGCGCACGCTCGATCTCGCGACCTGTCGCATCACGCGCGTGCAGTATGCGCCGCGCCGCGTGCCCGCCTTCTCGTGTGAGATCGGGGCGTCCGTCGGATTTTTGATCAAAGGCGACGCCAAGCTCGACCAGTTCCGCGATGCGTCCCGGCCCATCGCGCACGATGCTGCGGACCACTGCTTCATCGCACAGTCCGGCACCGGCGATGAGCGTATCCTGCACGTGCGACTCGATGCTGTCCGTCTCATCCGTCACGCAGGCGATGCCGCCCTGCGCCCACGCGGTGTTCGACTCCGCCTTCGCCTTCTTTGTGATGATCACGACCGTGCCGTTGCGCGCCGCCTTCAGCGCAAAGCTCAGCCCCGCGAGGCCGCTGCCGATCACTGCGTAGTCAAAATGGAGCATGGGAGTGGAACGAGTGGTCAGCGGAACTGGATGTTATCAATCAGGCGCGTGCGACCGAAGAAAGCCGCCAGCGCCATCGTGTCGCCGCGTTGAGGCGTTCGAGTTCCTGCGAGCGATGAAGCATCCACGACCTCGATGTAGTCCACGCGTGCCGTGCGCGAGATTTTCCGCTTCGCAATCTGCACGAGCTTCGCCGCGCGGTGTTCCCCTTTGAGAAAAGCCGCACGCGCCGCGAGCAGGCCACCTCGCAGCGACGGAGCCTCCGCGCGTTCCTCGGGCGTGAGGTAGGCATTCCGCGAACTCAGCGCGAGCCCGTCGCTCTCGCGCACCGTCGGCGCAAAGACGAGGCGCACCGGCAGATCGAGATCCCGCACCATCCGCGCAATCACCGCGCATTGCTGGAAATCCTTCAGCCCAAACACCGCCGCGTCCGGCTGCACGATCGTGAACAGCTTCAGCACGACAGTGCTCACGCCGCGAAAATGCCCCGGTCGCGACGCACCGCAGAGCCCGCCCGAGACGCTCTCCTCATTCACCCAGGTCGAAAAATCCGCGCGATACATCTCGCCTGCGGGCGGATGAAAAATCGCATCCGCGCCGAGCGACGCGCAGAGCTTCCTGTCCTCGGCGAAAGGCCGCGGATAGCGCGACAGGTCCTCCTTCGGCCCAAACTGCGTCGGGTTCACAAAGACGCTCACGACCACAGTCCCATCTTTCCCCGCGAGCTTCCGCGCCCGCCGGATCAGCGAAGCATGCCCGTCGTGCAGCGCACCCATCGTCGGGACCATCACGATCTTCGCATGAGGGTTCCCCTCAAGGTGCCCGCGTGCCTTTGTGCAGAAGCGACGGATGGCGGCGATGGTGCGGAGGATCTTCACGCCCTCACCGTTCCGGGAAACGCCGCCCCGTGGCAAGCCTGCGCGCCCGGACGAAGACCGCGGCCCGGTGCTGCGCAGCATCCGGGCATCAGGGCTTCGCCAAAAGCACCGGACCTCTTGGAGGGTGTGCCGGAAATCCTGATTGCAGAGATTGCAGGTGTACTTTTGAGGTTGTTTTTGAAAGAAGCTCGGGATGCGAGACATGCCATCCCTGCCGAGTTACCCGACATCACCACCGAGGCGATGCAGCTCCCGGTTTCCTCACGGGCGGAACTTGCCAAGAAGCTCGTCGAGAGTCTGGACTTCACCGAGGAGAATGCCACGCGAGCGGCGGGGGCTGCGGGGGCGATTCGGCGGCGCGATGATGTCCGTTCCGGCAGAGTCCAGACCACTCCGGGCGAACAAGTGAGGGCCGAGATTCGCCAGATGCCCGGTCAATGAGATATGAATTTCATCCGGAAGCCCGCCTCGAATTCCGCGAATCAGCAGCTTTCTATGGAGCCCTTTGCGTCTTTGCGCCTTCGCGCGGCATCTGAAATAAACCTCCAGTGCTCACTCCCGCCACCGCGAACGAACTGTGCGACGCCATCCGCGCGCATCCGCGCGTGCTCGCCATCGGCGCGCGGACGAAGCCGCGGCTCTCGGCAGTTTCGCCAGCGCAGGGGGATGTCGCGCTGATTTCGATGCGCGGGCTCAGCGGCATCATCGCCTACGATCCCGGCGAATTCACCTTCACCGCTCTCGCGGGCACGCCGCTGCGCGAAATCCGCGCGGCGCTCGCGGAGCGCGGGCAGTATCTCCCATTCGATCCCCCGCTCGCGGACTCGGGCGCGACCATCGGCGGCACCGTGGCCGCGGGACTCAGCGGGCCGGGCCGCTTCCGCTACGGCGGCGTGCGCGACTTCATCCTCGCCGTGCAATTTGCCGACGGCACCGGCCAGCTTCTCCGCGGCGGCGCGAAAGTCGTGAAGAACGCCGCCGGCTTCGACATCCCAAAATTTCTCGTCGGGAGTTGCGGACGTTTCGGTGTGATCGCGGAGGTGACGTTCAAAGTTTTCCCAACGCCGCAGTCGTGGCTCACGCTCCGCATCCCATGCGCCTGCACGACGGAAGCCGCCGACCGGATCGCACAGGCTGCATCCTCGCGCTGGGAACTCGACGCTGTGGACTGCGTCCAAATGCGGGGTGTGGAATGGGGAGTGCGGAATGACGGCTGCCTGCTCGCGCGTCTCGGCGGCCCCTCCGGAGCAAATGCAGCGCTCGCTCAGGAAATCCAAAGCACATGGCCCGGTGCGACCATCCTCACCGATGCCGATGCGAACGATGCGTGGTCGAGCCTCCGTGAGTTCGCATGGGCTCACGCGGATGGCGTGCTCGCGAAAATCTCAATGACTCTCGCCGCGCTCGAACCTCTGGCGACAGTGATGGCAAAGCTTCCTGACGCACGCGGACATTTCAGCGCGGGAGGCAACGTCGCATATGTCTCACTCCCCTCCGTCGAACAAACCGCACAGCTCGACACAGAGCTGCGCACGCTCGGACTCTCGGCACTCGTCCTCCGCGGAATCGGAGCAGCAGCACAGCTCGGCATTTTGCAAAATCCAGCAATCTCCGAGAGCGTCCGCGCAGTCTTCGATCCCGTCCGTCGTTTCGTTCCGCTGGAATGAAATGATCTCTTGGAGTCGCGGGGATTTCCAGAAAGACGAGCGACGCCTTGGAGTGCGGCGGGAAGCGTAGGCACCACGCCGCCTTCGGAGGGGATTGCGGGTGGGAAGACACGCGCCGCCATTTGCCCATCGCCCTCCGAAGGCGGTGCCGCCGCTCGTTCCCCGTTCTGCCACCGCACTCCAAGGTACCGCTCGCATTATGACATTAGCATTGGAATATGTACTAAAATCAGGGCTTGTACTCATGTGAAATCAGGCGTTCGCTACCTTCATGGTCCAAGCCCTCGCATCCCGGATATCCTCCGCAGAATTCAATCTCACCTGTTCCGATTGCATCGCGGGCATGGCGAAGCTGCCGGCGGAATCCGTGGACATCGTCGTCACCTCGCCGCCGTACAACCTCGACATCGCCTACAGCAGCTACCGGGACAATGCGCCGCGCGAGGCCTATCTCGAATGGTGCGAGCGGTGGGCAGCGCAGGTGCGGCGCGTGTTGAAACCCGACGGCTCCTTTTTCCTCAACGTCGGAGCCGCGCCTGCGAATCCGTGGTTTCCGCATGAGGTCGCGCTCCGGTTGCGCGAACTCTTCGTCCTGCAAAACACGCTGCACTGGGTGAAATCCATCACCATCCGGCCGAAGGGCGGCGAGGAAATTTCCGCCGGGCATTTCAAGCCGCTCAATAGCAAGCGTTACATCAACGACTGCCATGAGTACATTTTCCACCTCACGCGGAACGGCGACACGCCGCTCGAACGCCTCGGCGTCGGCGTCGCATATGCGGACAAGAGCAACATCGCGCGATGGGGCCATACGGGCGGGAAGGACAAGCGTTGCCGCGGGAACAACTGGTTCATCCCGTACAAGACGATCGCGAGCCGGGAAGGTGAGCGACCGCATCCCGCCACCTTTCCCGCGCAGCTCGCCGAGTGGTGCATCCGGCTCCACGGCGTGCGCGATGGGCTCACCGTGCTCGATCCATTCCTCGGCATCGGCCACGCGGCGGAGGGCGCGCGCGCGTGCGGCGTGGAGAAGT
>JAYWEO010000273.1:0-5325 GCA_043779225.1 Prosthecobacter sp. | reverse complement strand
CCTTCGTCGTCGGCAAGCATGATGTCCTTGCCGGCGAGACTGCGGATGGTGACTGTGGCCTCGACGGGTTCGCCGCGCATGAAAAGGCTGCGCTTCATGTCGAGGCCGACCTCGATCTGCGCGTGGGCGGCAAGGTGGATTCCGACGAAGAGGACGAGAAGTGCGAGACGGTTCATTGGTTTTATTTCCGCTTTACGGTCCGGAATCCGATGTAGAGCGAGCGAAGGGTGGGGTACACATCGTCGCCCACGTAATATGCCTCTCCGTCGCCGGGGCGCGCGGATTTTTTTTCCTTGGCGGGGTGGACATACCGGGCGTCCTCCGCGGGGATTTTCTGGATGCGTCCCCACAGCGGGACCGGATCGCTCGCAAACGAGCCGCCCTTGAGCAGCGGCTTCTCGTTAGGGCCTTCCTTGCGATAGACCCACTCGCAGACATTGCCCGCCATGCCGACCACGCCGAATTCGCTCACATCACTCGTGAACGCATCCACGGGCGACCAGTAGTTGTAGCCGTCGTCCGTCTTGGTCGCGCCGGGCATCAGCGGATTGTAGCCTTGGTTGGAGTTGAAGTTTTTCGGCTTCAGATCGTCGCCCCAGGGATACTTGAATCCCTTCGTGCCGCGTGCCGCCGCCTCCCATTCCTCCTCCGTCGGCAGGTCGCGCGGGATGCCGTCCTTGTCCACGATCTTGCCACGCCACTGGGCGTATGCGTACGCGTCCCAGAAAGTGACGCACACCATCGGGCTGTTCAGATCCACCGGTGCGCCGGGGTCCTCGCCGAGATTCTGGGCGGGCATCGCGCTGTGCTTGAACACGCGCCCGCCGCGCACTGCGGCGTTCTGGATCAGGATGCTCACATCCTTGTTCACGTGCGGGGTCTTCCGGTCGCCTCTGGGGTGGTCGAACTCATGCTCGCGGGCCTGGTTCTGCTCGCACCATGCGATGAACTTCGCGTATTCGCCGATGCTGACCTCGTATTTGTCGATCTCAAAGCTGCCGAGCGTCGCGGTGATGCCCTCCTGGGGACTGCCGACCATGTAGCGGCCCACGGGGATCTGCACCTGCATGTCGAGGCGGCGGGCATTGGTGACGACATATTTCCAGACCACAAATCCAAGCACCACCAGCAGCCCGGCGAGGATGCAGATATTGATGACGATCCCCCTCTTCCTCGCCTTGCGGGCTGCCTCCACCGCACGCATCGCGGCCGCATCCGCAGCCTTCATTTTTGCAGCCTCGACGGGGATCACCTTCGGCTCGAGCGCCTTCACCGCCTGCAGCACCACGGGCCAGCCGCTCACGGGATTCTGTCCGCCGGTCATCCGTCCGAGCAGCATCCGCAGGCCGGGCGAGATGGATTCCTCCTTCGTGAGCTGCCTCAGCATCGTGCCCACGGTGCGAAGCTCCCGCTCCACGGTCACTTCGGGGTCCACGTTGGCGATGGCGATATTGGCCATGCGCGCGATGCTGTCATTTCCCAGTCGCAGGCTGCCTGCCTCGACGGGGGCATGGGCGATATTGTGCGACCAGAGGTATTGCAGCGCCTCGCCCGAAACTTTCAGGATGTGGAGCGCCGTCTTTTCATCGAGCACCTGGCCGCGCGCCACGAGCTCCTCCATGCTCGCGCCGTCGAGGAATTCATGGGTGTAAAAGGCGAGCCCGTTCTGCTCATCGGCCTCGAAGACCGACATGATGAAGGGATGCTGCACGGCGGCCTTTGCGCGGGCATGCCCGAGGAATTCCCCGCGCACCCCTGCGTCGTCCGCCCGCGCCGGGTCGAGGATCTTCAGGCCCACGCGGCGGTTCACGCTGAGCTGCAATGCGAGGTACACGCGCCCCCATCGCCCCTCGCCGATGAGCTGCTGCACGCGGTAGTCGCCGACCTGCACCCCGATGAGCGGATCGGCGGAGGCATCCTGCACAGGGCGCGGCTGCGCCGCCTTCGCAGGAGCCGCAGGCACAGGCATCGCAGGCACTGCCTCGGCGACCATCTGAACGGCGGTCGCCATCGGCACAGCCACAGCCTCGGGCTGCATCGCGGCTGCCACAGGCACTGCCGCCACCGCAGCGGGTTTGGCCATGGCGGGCACCGCGATGGCGGTCGTCTTGCCAGCCACGCGCGCCTTTTCCGGCACTGCTGCCGCGGGCGGGGCGGTGATGTGCCCGACGGCCTTCCCAATTTCGGTGATGAGTGCGAGGGCATCCACGGGCTTCTGCAGCACCGCCGCATCCGCAGTCTGCTCCGCGTAATCGCTCAGATCATATCCGCTCACGAATATCGTGCGCATCGCCGGGTATTCGGCCTGAAGCGCGGCGCGGAGCGTGAATCCATCCACCGGCTCCATCACCACATCGGTGATCAGCAGCTCCACCCCGCCGAGTGCTCCCGCGTGATCCATCGCCTTCTGCGCATTCGCCGCCAGCCGCACGTCGTGTCCCGGCACTGCTTTCACAATGGCCATGATGGCCTGCAAAATGTCCGCCTCATCGTCAACAATCAGGATTCTCATCGTATATTCGTTACTCGGAAAGGGTGAATGGTGCGGGGAACTTCTGGCTCAGGCCCGCGGGCTCGGCCTTCGAGTCCTGCAGTTCGCCGCGGTAGTACACCCGGACGATGTAGCCGTAGTATTCCCGGCGCTCGGTGCGCGCCTGCAGCGCAGGAAGGTCGTAGCTCACCTCGAGAGTCTCGGCCTCGCCGTCCTTCCAGTCCACCGGCGAGGAGACCCACCGGTTGCTGACATTCGCGATCGTCTTTGCGATGTCCTTGCCATTCACACGCTCATAAAAAAGCACGAAGACCTTCGTCTCCCGCACTGCGACGGTCTCGGACTCGCGTGCATTGACCGGCACCGAGAATGTGAATTTTTTCGCAGAGGCGGGATCCGCATCCTCTTCGAGCCTGACCTCTCCGATGGCCAGCACCTTGCCCTTGGAGATTTCCGCGCCACTGCCGGGGCCCCCGGTCCGCATGGATTCCTGCACGGCGGTGTGCAGCTTCGACTGCGCCACCGAGTAGTACAGGCCCGCACGGTCGCCCATGACGATGATGCGCTTCCACTGCTCGGCGGCCTTGTCCGGCAGGCTCATCTTTTCAAAGGTGAACGCCTTTTCGGCGATGGCCAGCGGATTGGCCGGCTCGATCGCCTCGGCCTCGCGGAGCTTCACCAGTGCGCCCGCCGTGTCGCCGCTGTTGCGCAAAAGCTTGCCCTGCTCCACGAGTTCGCCATAGCGGGGATCGGGCTTCGGAGTGAACACGCTCAGCGGGACAGGCGTGGGCCTGGGCGGTGCGGTGATTCGCATTTCCGGCACGCCATTTTCCGTCGGCGGCACAAGCGGCTCCGCATGCGGCAGGATCGGCTGCGGCCCCTGCGGCCGGGCGTCGCCCGCAGCCAGCAGCGGGTCCGTGCCAAGCGGCGCGGGATCCTCGGGCGGAGGCGATTCGGCGATGAGCTTCGAGACATCGATCTTCATCGGCGGAAGGTGCGTCCCTTCCTCGCCGTTCTGCGCGGCGGTCTTCGGCTTTCGGAAAAATGCCACCGTCACCGAACCGAGCTGGAACACCGCCACCGCCGCAAGGATGGCGCCGGCAATCGCCGCCGTGCGTCCGAAGCGAGGAGACTGGATGGGGAGCTTGGGGCGCATGAAATCGTGCAAGTCTCGCGAGGCTATGCACCCGCGGGGAAAGTGTCAAACGCACCACACGCCCGGAATGTGCCCATATCACAATGTTCATCCGGCTCGCAAGACGGTGGCCGCATCTTCTGCGTGCGACGGCATGAACGCGCTGGCGGACACGCGCCGCTCTTGGCACGCGCGGGCGGATCGTCCACATTCCCGCCATGCGAATCCTCGTCCACGTCCCGAGCCAGACTCTCGATCTGCTCGACGACTCCGGCGCGCTGCGGCGCCGCTATGCATGCTCCACATCGGAATTCGGCATCGGCTCCGAGCCCGGCTCGCACCGCACGCCGACGGGGAAATTCCGCATCGCTGAAAAACACGGCCACGATGCGCCGCACGGGATGATTTTCAAAAGCCGCAAGCCCACGGGCGACATCGGGCACTGGCAGGACGGCGGCGATCACGTGCAGACGCGCATCCTGTGGCTCGACGGGCTCGACGCCGACAACGCAAACACGAAGGAGCGCTACATCTACATCCACGGCACGAATGCCGAGCACCTCATCGGCATCCCCGCCAGCCACGGCTGCGTGCGACTCTCGAATCAGGACGTCGTCGAGCTCTTCGACACGGTGAGCGAAGGCACCGAGGTGGTGATCGATCCGGGCGACTGATCAAAGGCAGCGCTCAGCCATCGCCGAGCCGGCGCTTCATCGCGGCATAGACGATCGCCGGCGCGAGAAGTTCCGCCACCACGATCAGCGTCGCGGCCCACAGCGGGAGCGCACTCAGCACACCGGTGACCGACAGCCCCACGAGGGTGCCGATCGAAGCGACCGCGGTCCCCGCCGTGGCGATCTCGATTTTCGAGCGTCTGGAGGAATCGTCGCGCTTCACATAGCGGACGTAATGCCCCCGGATGCATCACGCAAGGGCCGAGAATTTCCGAAGAATTCTATTGTCACAAAATGCCGCGACCGACTACATGCCCGCCACATGCAACCTGCAAAGAAGGGGGTGACACTCTAAAATGCGTATTCTCTCCATCATCGTCCTCGCGGCCATGACCTTTGGTTTCGCGTCCTGCGCGAAGCACCAGACGACCACCACGTCCACGACCAGCGACGGCAAAACCATGCACCACCACCATCACGGTCACGGTTACAAGAAGTAAGCTTCCCGACAACGGGAGGGTTACCCTTTCGGGGCCAGGCTGGATTCGTCCGGCCTGGCCTCACTCTTTTCCGGGACTTCTCAGCCTCCCGGATGGCTTCACGGAAATATGCGCGCTGCCCCGCAGCATGAAACGCCACGCGAGATCCTGCGCGCGGGAAATCCCGATGCGCGAACCCGACTCGATCTCCGCGTCCACGTTCGGACGAAAGAATCCCGCACCCTCGCCCGCGCAGAAATCCCGCCCGTGATCCCGGCCCGTCACCCCCAGTGCCTGCGCGAGTTTGCCGGGGCCGCTGCACAGCCATGCGGTGGATTTCGGACTGAGGATTTTTGATTTCAGATTTGCAGCGCGCCTGCGCGTCATCGCCGCGATGCCATCGGTCGGCTCGATCGCGCGCAAGAGCACGAAGCCGTCCTCTCCCCCGCCCTTCACGAGCACATTCAGCATCCAGTGCATGCCGTAGTTGAAATACACATACGCTGCGCCGGGCGGATGCTTCGCCACAAATTCCCGCGCGCTCGG
>JAYWEO010000272.1:0-10071 GCA_043779225.1 Prosthecobacter sp. | reverse complement strand
GGAAATGCGGAGATGCTGCTCGTGGATGAGCGCGCGGGGATGCCGCGGAAGGTGATGCGATTCATCATCGAGGGCGATGACCAGCGCGGGACGAACAATGCGGGCGTGGTCATTCCCGCCGGGGTCGCGCATGCGCTGCGGGCGGAGGGTTCGCGCGACACGATCATGGTGTATGGGACGACGACGCAGTTTAATCCCGAGTTCGAGGGCCGCATCGCCGATGGCGTGGAGCGTGCGCCGCTGCCGGATGAATGGGCGGGCTATGTGGCAAAGTGATCGCGCGCCCGAAGGTTGTCTGAACTCACACCCACCGCCACCGTCCCATTTTACCATGAAAAAACTCCTCATCCCCTGCATCGCACTGAGTCTCGCCGCCGTCTCGATCGGCGCGGAAAAAGACGGCTGGTTTGCGCTCTTCGACGGCAAGTCGCTCGACGGCTGGAAGGCCAACGACAAGCCCGGCACCTTCACCGTGAAGAACGGCCTGCTCATCGTGCATGGCGAGCGCTCGCACCTTTTCTACGACGGGCCGGTTCACAATCACGACTTCAAGAACTTCGAGCTGAAGGCGGAAATCCTCACGAAGCCGGGCGCGAACTCAGGGGTCTATTTTCACACGCAATTCCAGGACACCGGATGGCCGGCGAAGGGCTTCGAGATCCAGGTGAACAACACGCACAAGGATCCAAAGAAGACCGCGGGTGTGTACGCCGTGCAGGACAATCTCGTCGCTCCGGCGAAGGACGACGAGTGGTTCACGATGGAGATCAAGGTCGAGGGCAGGCACATCGTCACAAAGGTGAACGGCAAGGTCATCAGCGACTTCACTCAGCCGGAGGACTGGACGCCGCCGAAAGGCATGCCGGGCCGCGCCATTGACCACGGCACGATCGCCATCCAGGGCCACGACCCGGCCAGCGAAGTCCACTACAAGAGCATCCTCATCAAGCCGCTCCCGTAGCAGGCGCGATCTACTTCACACCGGGCCGGAGGACCTTCGTGCTGCCGCTCACCGGATCGATCATCCAGGTGAAAAAGTTCGGCGGCGGCTTGCCGCCAGTCGCACGCGCGGTATCCGTCTCGAGGTGTGCGGTGATGAACCATTTTCCACTCGCGGAGCCACCGGTCGGCGAAAGCGAGGTCGTCCCATCCGGCTGGAACCGGAAGGACACGTAGGTGTAGTTCCGCGCCACGGTGCCGGGCAGATCGGGATCATTCGCGTTGGGCGGGTTGGCGACCATGCTCAGGACACTCGACAGCGTCGGGTCAGGGCTCATGACGACCGTCTGCGGAAACCGCGCGAGCTTTCCCGTGGGATTCGGGATGCCGCCATCCGCGATTTCAAAGAATTGCACCGCACGGAAGCGCCACGTGGTGCTGTCGTTCACGGATTCACCCGGAATTTCGGGGAGGGCGAACTTGTAGAACCGGACCTCCACACTGCGGTTCCTTGTCAGCGCGTACTGGCGCGCGGAAGCGGTCTGGTCGGTGAGAATGTTCGCGGCCTGCGTGAGTGAGGATCCCTTGAGCAGATTGCCGACGGCGGGGACGGCAAACGCGCTGATGATGCCGATGATCGCGATGACCACGAGCAGTTCGATGAGGGAAAATGCGGACTTGGACTGGTCGCTGGGAAGCCGGTTTTTCATGGTCATTTCAGGGGCGGGCTGGGTTGGTCTCTTACGATGCGGAACGTAACGCAGTTGTCGAGTGTTGCATCCGGTTTTGTCGCAAAATCGTGCGCTCCCAGAGCGTGCGTCCGCTTTCCTGCTCGACACAGGCGGCCCGCTCCATCGAATCACACGCGCATGGACCTCCTTTCCATCGTCCACCTGAAACGCGCCGCTGCGGACAATCGCATCGAGGCCCGCGTGCATGCGCAGATCGAGTCGCTCACGCGCAAAGATACGCGCGAGGGCAAGCCGTTTTACACCGTGATCCTCGCCGACGCGGGCGCGAAGATGACGCTGCGTGCGTGGAGCGATGCGCCTGCGTTTGAGTTTTGCGAGAGCGCAAAAGTGGGCGGCTTCGTGGAAGCTTCCGGCGAGTTTTCCGTGAACCCCGGCTTCGGGCTGGACGCGAAACGATGGGCCATCCGCGAACTGCAGCCCGACGAACTCGCGGAACTGCTCGAAGGCCCGTCCGATCTCCGCGGCAAGCAGGCCGCCGACTACGCATTCCTGGAGCAGACCGTGCGCACCATCGCCGACCCGCGCCTCGCCGCACTGTGCATGCTTTTTCTCGATGACTTCGGTGACCGCTTCCGCCGTGCCGCTGCCGCGCGGGCGAACCACCACGCGCGCCGCGGCGGACTCGTGGAGCACGTCGCGCAGATGATGCGCTCGGCGATGGCGATCGCTTCCGCATATCCATCACTGAACCGCGACCTGCTCGCCGCCGGTGTGCTTTTCCACGACTGCGGCAAGCTCTGGGAAAACCAGATGCCCGTGGATGGCTTCATGATGCCCTTTGATGAGCGCGGCGAATTGCTCGGCCACATCACGATCGGCATCGAGGTGGCGAATACACTGTGGCGAAGAATCCAGCAGAAGCCCGAATGGGCCGGCTGGCTGCCACTCGATCCTGCGTGCGAAGATGTGCGCCTGCACTTGCTCCACCTGCTCGCGAGCCACCATGGTGAACTGCAATTCGGCAGTCCCGTCGTCCCGAAGACTCCCGAGGCGTGGGCGCTGCACTACGTGGACAATCTCGACGCAAAAATGGAGATGATGACGAACGCCTACGCGACCTCGAAGCACCTCGCCGCGCGCATCCAGGAAAAAGTGTGGCCGCTGCCCGGGAATCTCGTCGAGCCGCTGATGCACTTCCCCCGCCCTCCCGCCGCACAGGATTCGCCCGCTTGAATTTTTCTAATGGCGAATGCCGCGCACAGTTGTCAGCGCGCGCCATTGGTTTCGCCAGGACGCGTCCTCACTTTCTCACGCTCGCCAAAACACCACCAAACACATCACGCTGCGCGCCCTTTTCCGCCAACGACTCACCTTTCCATGAAAATGATCCACCGCTCGATCCCCGCGCTCGCCTCGGCGCTGTTCGCATCCGCCGCATTTGCCGCGGACGATGTGACCATCACCATCAAGACGCTGCGCGCGCAGATGCGCTATGACACGACGGAGTTCGACGTGCGGCCCGGTCAGAAGGTGAAGCTCGTCTTCCAGAACGAGGACGACATGCCGCACAACCTCTGCCTTTTTACGCCGGGCACGGATGTCGTCGCGGCGGCGAACAAGCAGATGGACAAGCCCGAGGAAGCGCTGAAGCGCAACTGGATTCCCGACGACCCGCGCATGTGGGCGCACACGAAGCCGCTCAACCCGAAGGAGACCGACACGATCACTTTCACCGCGCCGGAGAAGACGGGCGTGTATCCGTTCGTCTGCACATTCCCCGGCCACGCGGCGATCATGCAGGGGAAAATGACGGTGGGCGAACTGGCAAAGCCGGGCGCGGGGCTGACGGATCTCAAGTTCCAGCTCTTCCTCGGCAGTTGGAAAATGCTGCCCGATTTTTCCAAGCTGAAGGCGCACCGCCAAGGCGACGTGAAGGACAACCTCGTGCAGATCAAGGTGGACGATTACAAAAACGAGTTCGGCCTCGTCTTCACCGGCAAGCTCGATGCGCCGAAGGACGGCATGTATTTTTTCCAGCTCGCGTCGGATGATGGCGGCAGGATCTCGATGGACGGCAAGCCCGTCGTGGAATCTGACGGCATCCATCCCGCGAGCCCGATCCGCGAGGGCAAGGTGAAGCTCACGAAGGGCGCGCACGAGTTCCGGCTCGAATACTTCCAGGCTGCGGGACAGGCGGAACTTTTCGCCGCGTGGCATGGCCCCGGCTTCACGAGCACGCCGCTCTCGAAGTGGGTGCATCCCGACTTCAAGGCGAAGGCGAAGCCGAAGAAAAAGGACGAGACCACGGGCATGCCGCTCGTCGTCGCGCAGGAGCCGGTCGTGTATCGCAATTTCATCACCGGCGCCGGCAACCGCGCGATCGGCGTGGGCTTCCCCGGCAATGCGAGCATCGCGTGGAGCAGCGAGACGATGAACCTCGCGCTCGCATGGCGCGGCGCATTCATGGACGCGGCGCGTCACTGGAACGGTCGCGGTGGCGGCGCGCAGCCGCCGCTCGGTTTCGACACATTCCGCCCCGCGGAGATGTCGCCGCCATTCGCCGTGATCGCCGCCGGTGCGACGTGGCCGGCGGTGGATAAGAACGGACGCGCCGAGGGCTACACGTGGCACGGCTACGAGCTCGATGCGAAGCGCTCCCCCATTTTTCACTACGAGTGGCAGGGTGTGAAAGTAACCGAGAGCTACGAGGTCATCGGCGACGCACTCGCAGGCGCAGGCAAGCTCGTCCGCACGCTGAAGCTCGACGGCAAGACTCCCGCAGGCGCGCTTTTCCGAGTTGCGAGCGCGGAGAAAATCACGCCGCAGGGAAATGCGTTTCTCGTCGAGACCGGGAGCTTCGTGCCGGAGATTAAAACGGAGTTGAAATTCCTCGTCTCCGCCGACGGTGCGACGCTGAACGGCAAGGACATCACGCTGCCCGCGCGCGCTGAAATCAAAGTCACCTACTCGTGGCCGACCGTGCATGGAGCGCACGCGCACGCGAACTGAAAACCGAGCACTGAGCACTGATTGCTAAATTTTCCCGCTGACATGAAAACTCTCCGCATCCTCACCGGCCTCATCCTCGCGACCGCTGCACTTCACGCCGAAGACCCGCAGGAATCCGACTTCTACAAGATCACCACCTTCGACACGCCGCCCGGCACCGCACTCGAGGTCGGCTCCATCGAGCTGCTGCCCGATGGCAAACTCGCGCTCGGCACGCGCCGCGGCGAAATCTGGACCGTGAGCAACGCGGACAGCGAGCCCGCGAATGTGAAGTATCAGCTCTTCGCCTCCGGCCAGCACGAGGTGCTCGGCCTCGCCTATCACAAAAAGGACGGCTCGCTCTACGCGACGAACCGCTACGAAGTCGTGCGGCTCAAGGACACGAACGGCGACGGACGCGCGGATAAATTCGAGACCGTGTGCGACAAGTGGGGCGTGAGCGGCGACTACCACGAGTATTCGTTCGGCTCGCGCTTTGACAAAGACGGCGACCTCTGGGTCGTGCTCTGCCTCACGGGATCGTTCAGCAGCAAGGCGCCCTTCCGCGGCTGGTGCGTGCGCGTGAAGCCCGATGGCACGATGGTGCCGACGTGCAGCGGCGTACGTTCGCCCGGCGGCATCGTCGTGAACTACGACAACGAGGTCTATTACACCGACAACCAAGGCCCGTGGCACGGCGCATGTACGCTCCAGCATCTCATCCCCGGCAGCTTCCAGGGCCACCCCGGCGGCAACGAATGGTATTCGCTCGCGCCGAACATGGGCCCTCGTCCGATCGATCCGATCCCCGAGGCATTCCAGGGCGACAAGAAGCGCGGTGACAAATCTGAGCACGTCGATCCCGACCGCATGGTGCTCGAGCGCAAGCGCATCAAGGAACTCGTGCCGCCCGTCGTGTACATGGTCCACGGCAAAATCGGCAACTCGTCGTCCTTCATCGTGCCCGACATCAGCGGCGGAAAATTCGGCCCGTTTGAAAGGCAGCTCTTCATCGCCGACCAGAGCCACTCGAATATCTCGCGCATTTTCATCGAGGAGGTGAACGGCGTGAAGCAGGGCGTCGTCTTCCCGTTCCGCAAGGGCTTCAAGTCCGGCCTCATCGGCGGACGCATGAACGACAAGGGCCAGCTCTTTGCCGGCGGCAGCGACCGCGGCTGGGGTGCGAAAGGTGGCGCGCCGTTTTCATTCGAGCGCCTCGACTGGACCGGCAAGGTGCCCTTCGAAGTCCACGAGATGCACGCGAAGCCCGACGGCTTCGAGCTGACCTTCACACAGCCCGTCGATGCGAAGACCGCGGGCGACATCGCGAGCTACAGTGCGCGTGAATTCACCTACGCCTACCGCGAGGAATACGGCGGCGACGAGGTGGACGCGAAGATCCCGGCAATCACCAAGGCTGCCGTGAGCGCCGACAAAAAATCCGTGCGCCTCACCTTCGACAAACTCACGCAAGGCGACATCCACGAGGTCCATTTCGACGGCGTACGCTCCGCCGAAGGCAAGCCCGTGCTGCACCCCATCGGCTACTACACGCTGAACGAAATCCCGGCGAAGTAGCGGACTGGAAAAGCCGCTCGCATTGTCGCCCGACCTGCGTAGTGTCCGCGCGCGATGCCGCTCGATCTCAAGAACCTCGTCACCACTCGCCTCGGCGAAAACTACCAGCTCCACGAGCAGCACCTGAATTCCACGCTGGTCTCTGTCCAGCGGATCATCGGATTTGACCACGTGTATGCGCAGGCGCGCGGCTGCTATCTTTACGATCTCGACGGGCACGACTACCTCGATTTCCTCAGCGGCTACAGCGTCTTCAACATCGGGCGCAACCACCCTGCCGTGCAGCAGGCCATCCGCGATGTGCTGGAGATGGATCTGCCGAACATGGTGCAGATGGACTGCTCGCTGCTCAGCGGCCTCTTCGCCGAGGCGCTGCTGAAAAAATTGCCGTCGCATCTGAACGCGGTGTTCTTTTGCAACTCGGGCACCGAGGCGATGGAGGGCGCGATTAAGTTCGCGCGCGCCGCGACGGGCCGCACGGGGCTCGTCTCGATGGACAAGGCTTTCCACGGCCTGTCGAACGGCTCGCTGTCCGTGATGGGCGACGTGCATTTCCAGGAAGGCTTCGGCCCGCTGCTCGACAACTGCGCGCGCATCGCGATGGGCGACCTCACGGCATTGAAGACGAAGCTGGAGAAACGCGATGTCGCGGCATTCATCGTGGAGCCGGTGCAGGGCAAGGGCGTGCAGTTTCCGCGCGACGATTTCTTCCTGAAGGCGCAGCAGATCTGCCGCGAGACGGGCACGCTGTTCATCTGCGATGAAGTGCAGACTGGCCTCGGTCGCACGGGCAAGTGGTGGGGCTTTGAAAATTGGGGCCTCGAGCCCGACATCATCACGCTCGCGAAATCGCTCAGCGGCGGCTACGTCCCCTGCGCGGCGATCGTCGCGCGGCGCGAGGTGTATCAGAAGACCTTCAGCCGGCTGGATCGCTGCGTGGTGCATTCCTCGACATTTGGCCGTAACAACCTCGCGATGGCCTGCGGCCTCGCGACGCTGCAGGTGCTCGACGACGAAAATCTCGTGGAGCAGGCGCGCGTGAACGGCGAAGAACTACGCCGCCGCGTCGAGGCGCTGAAGGAAAAGCACTCGCTGATCAAAGAAGTGCGCGGCCTCGGCATGATGATCGCGATCGAATTTCACCAGCCGAAGGAATTCGCGGCGAAGATGGGCTGGAAGCTTCTGCACATGGTCGAGTCCGAGCTGTTCGCGCAGATGATCGTCACCACGCTTTTCAAAAAGCACCGCATCCTCACGCAGATCGCCGGGCACGGCATGGACGTGCTGAAGATCCTCCCGCCGCTCATCACGGGCGAAAAGGAGATCAATCGTTTTGTGAACGCGCTCGACTCGGTGCTCGCCGAGTGCCGCCGCTTCCCCGGACCGATCTGGGATTTCGGCACGCAGCTCGTGAAGCATTCGCTGCGCCGCAAGCCGGCGAAGGCGACCGCGACCGCGGTATAGGCAGCATCCGTAGCCGCGTTTGTAAAAACGCGGGCATATTGCGCATCGGCGACGATGAAAATCCGGGAAGCCAGCCCGCGCTTTCACAAGCGCGGCAACAGAAGAAGCGCGCGACAATTTTTTTACAAACTCCGCACCGCGGCCTGACACAGCGTTCCGCCCGACGCATAGTGTGAAGTGCAACGATGAAGAAAAGCGTCTGGATATTCCTGTTCGCGGTGCTGCTGCCGAGCGTGGTGCTCGGCTGGCTGGCGTTGCGCAGCGCGGAGGAGCAGCAGATCGTCTTCGAGCGCAGGACTGCCGAGCTTTACCAGAAGGAAACGGACTCACTCGCGGTGACCGTGCGCGACACGGTGGATGCGGAACGGCGCGTCTTCGGAGAGACCGTCCATCGCCTGCTCGCAAAAGGCGACGCGGAGGCGCTCGCGCGCGATTTTACAAACACGCTCACCGATGCGTGGGAGATGAAGGCCGTGGGCTTTGCGATCAACCGCGAGGGCAAGCTCGTCTCGCCATCGGTCGCCGCGGCGTCGAAGAAGCCGGAGCTGCACCGGTTCCTGCTCGGCAACGGCGGCTTCCTCACGAGCACGGAGCCGGCGATCGTTTACAACTGGGCAGGCGACAACAATGCGTTTCGCAATCCCAAGCTCGACCAAAGCCGGAGCAGATCTCTCATCGCGCAGAATGCCGGCAACGGCTACCCGGGCGCGGGCAATGTCGCGTCCACCGTCGCAAGTTTGGCCAAGGACACGGCGCAGGTCGGCGACAGTCCGACGAGCGACAATGAAACCGTCGCGCTCGGAAATGCGAGTGCTCCTTTCAGCAACGCGCCGCTGATCATCGGCAATCAGCCCGGCGTGGGTGGCGGCTTCGCCAGCGTGGATCCGCTCATCTCCCAAGGAACGGTCACTGCGCCTCCTTTGCCCAGCCTCACGAGCACTTCGACGATCGTCCTCAGCGGCGGCGTGCAGTTGAACTGTCAGGTGCTTGCGAATGTGAATGCATTCGATTTTACCGGAGTGATGTCCACGCCAGATCCTCGAAACCTGAATGGATTGTTCCAGCAGGGCACCCTGTCCGTCGGGAATTCCGGGCTGAGCTGGGCATCGCCGGAATTCGCCAAATCCCGAAAGATGGAAAATGCGGCGCTGTTTTCCGACGCAACCGATCCGGCTCCGCTGCTGCCCGCCCAGTTGGCTCCCATGTCGGCTGGTGGAAGTGCGGTACGTTCATTCAGAGAAGGACAGACCGACAAACTCGCCCCCGCCCGGAAGGAAATGCCCGCGAGTGCATCGAAGGCAGCACCCAAAGACATTCCGACGGATCCCGTGGATGGAAAGGAAGCGAAACGCACCCGCAGCGTGGCGGATGCGGGGAAAATGCCGAGGCCTGCCGAGCCAGCTTCGGACGATGCACCGACGGGAACGGCGGCAAGCACGATTGCCGCAATGAAGCCAGACGGCAGCACCCTTCCAAACGTCCCTGAAAAACGTGCGGACTATACGCAGGCACCGGCAGCACCCGCACCGATCCCGCAGATGCGGGAAAAGCCCGGCAACTCCATGCGTGAGCAAGCGCAGCCGCCACCGGCAGCCGCGCCCGCGCCGATTGCAGTGCCTCAGGCCGCACTGCCAATGAGGAAAGCGAAGAGTGAGATCCAGAGTGCCCCCGAACCAAAGCCCTCCAAGGCCGTTGCCGCGCCAATGCCGTCCGCGGCTCTCACGAAGTCGGCCAATTTCAAAACTGCGTCGAAGAACTCTGACGAGGCGGCGGCGATGTCGAGGAATGGAACGGGGAATATCATTTTGAACAACACCATCAGCCGGCAGGTGGAGCCGCAGCAGGTGCTCGGTGTGCAGGGGCCAGCCCTTTCCACAGTCATGCCCGAGGAGGCGGAATTCCGCAGCCTCACCGAGGAGGGCGATGACGGGCTCGTCGCGCGTTTTGTGCAGGACAAGCTGAACCTGATTTTTTGGGTGCGCCCGCCCGAGGCGCCGGAGATGGTCTTCGGCTGCCTCGTCGAAGCCGGGCATTTTTCCGAGCTGTGGAAAGACGTGCTGGAGCGGCACAACGCATCGGCACGGGGCACGCGCGCCTCGCTGGAGTCGAAGCCGGAATTCGTGCTCGCACTGCTCGACGATCGCGGCAAGCCCGTGGCGACGCAGCCCGTGGACGCCCCGACACGCGACTGGAAGCATCCATTCGTCGCGAGCGAAATCGGCGAGGCGCTGCCGCACTGGGAGGCCGCGCTTTATCTCGCGAGCCCGACGGCTCTGGCGGAAAGCGCGCGCGGCCTGTGGCGCACGCTGGCATTTACCATCGCGGGCATGGTCACGCTCATCGCGCTCGGCGGCTGGCTTGTCGTCGCGGATGCGCGGCGGCAGCTCGCGCTCGCGCAGCAGAAGACGGA
>JAYWEO010000271.1:0-6034 GCA_043779225.1 Prosthecobacter sp. | reverse complement strand
TCGTGCCGCTGCACAGCGCCTCGAAGACGTGCGTCTTCGGGTGAAAGCGCCACATCGTTCCGCGCAGCGGGATGCGCTCCGCCGCGGGCGTGCCGGGCGCGCCGACATTGCCGGGCGCCGACGCGCCGCAGCGTCCGTAGAGCCAGCCGTCGGGGCCGAACTTCAGGCCATTGGCGAAGTTGTGGTAGTTGTCCAGCGGCGGCGTGAAGCCATCGAGCAAGACCTCGGCGGGGCCGTCGGGTTTGTCGTCGCCGTTGCGGTCGGGGACGAAGAGCAGTTGCGGCGGGCACATCATATACACGCCGCCGTGGCCGACCGCGATGCTCGTGAGCATCTGCACGTCGTCGGTGAAAACCGTGCGCTTCGTGAAGTGGCCGCCATTCGTGCCCTCGAAGATCACGATGCGATCGCGCAGCCCCATCTCGAATCGCGTGGGCCGCTCGGCGTAGGTGTAGTTCTCCGCGACCCACAGCCGCCCGCGCGAATCCCACGACATCGCGATGGGATTCTGCACATCCGGCTCGGACGCAAAGACGCTCACCTTGAATCCCGGCGGCACCTCGAATTTCGCCGCCGCCTCCTCGGCGGGCATGAGCGGGATGCTCATGTCCTTCTCGGTATTTGTCGGTTGCGGAAAATCAGCGGCGCTTGCGAGCGTGGTGCCAAGCAGTGCGATAAGGAGGGAAAGGCGTGGAGCGATCATGGTGTGGGACAATCCTCGGAGAGTCACATGAAGCAGGGACAAATTGAAAGCGCGGGGAAACGCCGGGCAGTGTCCTGATTTGAATTTGGAAGGCGGGAAGGCAGGAAGAAATACGGCTCAACACGGACGCTTCCGCTCTCACGATTCCTCCGCGTTTTCTTTTCCCGCCTTCCTGCCTTCCAAATTGGGACACCGCCGAAACGTCCGACGTCCAACGCTCAACGTCCGACCTCCAATGAAGGACACGTCCTGCCTCCATCTCAGGAATTCCCGGGTACAGTTGCGGCTGCATCCCGCCGCTTGACCAGCCTCGGGTAAGACGCCATCTTACCCGGCATGAACACCGTCATTTCCAGCAAAGGCCAGCTTGTCCTGCCCGCTCCGCTGCGGGCGCGCGACCGCATTTCATCCGGGCAGAAATTCGACATCGAACGCATCGAGGCCGGGCAGTATCTGCTGAAGCGCCAGCCGGTGCCGGACAATGAGGGCCTGGTGGACTGGCTGCTGGCGTGCCCGGACAAGGACTGGTTCCGGCCCATCGTCTCGGAATCCACCGACTCGCTGTGAAATATCTCGCGGATGCCAACGTCCTGAGCGAGCCGACGAAGCCGGAACCAAGTCCGCGCGTCCTGCGCTGGCTGCGTGAGCATGAGCGCGAACTGGTGGTGAATCCCGTCATCCTCGGCGAACTGGAATACGGAATCCTGCTGCTGCCCGCAGGCCGCCGCCGCACGCGGCTGGAGGGTTGGTTTGCAGGTGTCGTGCAGCGGTTGCGCGTGCTGGATTTTGACACTGCGACCGCCGCGCGCTGGGCACGCCTGCTGGCACGGCTGAAAAAGGCGGGCCGTGCGATGCCGGTCAAGGACAGCCTCATCGCGGCGACTGCGCTCGCCCACGGGATCAGCGTGGCCACGCGCAACACCCGTGATTTTCGCAACTCAGGAGTGACCGTGGTAAATCCGTTTGCAGCCTGAGTTCCCAGCTTCCACGTCATGCACAAATCCATGTTGCTCCCCCTCATCACCGCCGCGCTGCTCGCGGCATTGCCCGCACTTTCCACCGCAGATACGCCCGACGATCCGCTTGCACCGTGGCGTAGCGGCGTGAAAATCAGTGCCGTCTCGCCGAAGGACGGACGCCACACGATCCACTCTTATTTCAACACCTGTCCCGAGAGCCCCGACGGCACGCGTGTGCTCTTCTATTCCTCCACCGCGAAGGACGGGCATCGCGGCGAAGTCGTCGTGCGCGATCGCGCGAGCGGCGAGGAGAAAATCGTCGCGACGAATATCAACGCCGAGGACGCGCACCGCGTCGCGTGCCAGCAATGGGTCTCTGGCGGCAGGCGCGTCGTCTTCCACGGCGAGCGCGACGGCGAGTGGAATACGTGGTGCGTGGACCTCGACACGATGAAGGAGCGCGTCCTCGCGCACAACCAGCTCGCAGGCTGGGGCAGGCCGAATGCCGACATCATCCCGCTCTACAGCCCGCACTGGAAACTTGGCGCGCATCCCGATCTCGATTTGATCAACGTCGCGACCGGCGAGAAAACGACATCCGTGACCGTGGATGCGCTGAAGCAGGCGTATCCCGACTGGTTTGCGAAGGCGTTCGGTGAGGGAAGGCCGTCCATCTTTTTCCCGATCCTCAGCCCCGATCTGAAGCGCGTCTTTTTCAAGATGGCGCTGAAGACCGGCGAAGATCCGCGCAGCAAAAGCGCGAGCGCACGCGAGGGTCTCGTCTGCTACAGCATCGCGGAGAAAAGATTCCTCTACATGAATCCGAAGTGGGGCCACCCGTCGTGGCAGCCCGATTCGCGGCACATCACGGAAATGCACTTTACGGTCTTTGACAGCAATGACGGCAGCATGAAGGCCAACCCCGGAATGCCCACGAAGGCCGCCCGCGCGAAGGCCACCGCCGAGGGGAAACCTGCGCCGGAATTCCCGCTGCGCGACGTGAGCGGCGACCATCCCTCCGTGAGCCCCGACGGAAAAATCGTCGTGACCGACACGATCATGACGAGCTTCGACGGCGCGCGGAACGAATGGGGTGTCGTGCTCGCTGACACGAAGGGCACGGGGCAGATCGTGCTGCATCACTTCGACAACACACACGGCGCAAAGTCCTGGCGCGTCTCACATCCGCATCCGGTCTTCAGCGCCGACGGGAAGCGCATTTACTTCAACGTGAGCGACGGCGAGTTCACACGGCTCTTCGTGGCCGAGTGCGCGCACTGAGGCACGGCCTTCGACCTCGCGCCGCACCAGCACCGCGCGAGGCTGTCACGCATTCAGATGATAAGAATCCGGTGCGGTGTGTATTGGTAAGTCCGTGTCCCGATTTCGCTCTCATCTCCGCCTTTTCTCCTCACTCGCGCTCGTGTTGGTATTTTGCCTGAATGGTTTTGCAAAGGCGGCGGAGGCGCCGTCGTCGCTCAGCGGGCGGGAGAAGATGGTGAAGCCGTTCTTTGCCGAGCATTGCCACAAGTGCCACGGGGAGAAAAAGCAGAAGGGCGATCTGCGTGTGGATACGCTGGTGATTGATTTCGATTCGCCGAAGACGATGGGGAACTGGGAGGAGATCATGAGTCGGATCAATTCCGGCGACATGCCGCCGGAGGATGAGAAGCGCCCGAAGCCCGCGGACATCGCGAGCGTGGCGGACTGGATTGCGGGGCAGCTTCACGAGGCGGAGTCGGCGCGGCAGTCGTCGACCGGCGAGAAGGTGGCGTTCCGCAAGCTGTCGCGGGAGGAGTATGCGAATTCGATCCGCGATCTGCTCGGCGTGACTTTCGATGTGACGGACCCGACGGGGCTGCCGGAAGACCCGGACTGGCAGGGCTTCCAGCGCATCGGCTCGGTGCTCACGCTGTCGCCGGCGCATGTGGAGAAATATCTCGCGGCGGCGGAGATGGTGCTCGGCGAGGCGCTGTCACTCGGGCCGCAGCCGATGCGCGAGGTGATCCATTGGTCGGCGTTCGACATGCGCGGCGGCGGATGGAAGGGGCTGGAAAAGGAATACATCGCGCGCGGCATCGCGGACAAAGTGCGCGTGGACCTCGTGCCCAACAACGGCGCGCTCGACGACCGCACGGTGGCCATCAAGACGACGGGCGACTATCTCGTGCGGGTGAAACTGAGCGGCCTGCGTCCCGAGGGCGGGCGTGCACCGCGGCTGCGGCTCTACGCGGGCGACATCAGCAGGCTGCTTTTCGAGCAGGACATCGAGGCGCCGGAGGACAGGCCGGTGACGATCGAATTCCGCGCGCATCTGCCCACGGGCCAGCATCCGATCCGCATCGTGAACGCCGTGCCGGGGCCGAATCCCGAGGCACGTCGCTCGCGGGCGAGCGGGACGCCGAACGCATTCAGCAGCCTGCAGGCGCGCGTGCCGTGGCAGATGAAATTCACCGACGACGACGGCAAGCCGATCGTGCCTTTCCTGCTCGTGGACTTCATCGAATGGGACGGCCCGCTCGCCGACTCGTGGCCGACTGCGGCGCACCAGCGCATCTTTTTCGGCGGAGAAAATGCGACGAAGGATGCGGCGTACGCGCGCGAGATTCTTTCGCGTTTCGCCGAGCGCGCGTGGCGCCGGCCTGTGAAGACGGAGGAGGCGGACCGGCTCGTGAAGCTCTTCGAGCAGGCGCAGAAGCTGGGCGACAATTTCGAGGCGTCGGTGAAGACCGCGCTGCTCGCGGTGCTGTGCTCGAAGAGCTTCCTCTACATCGAGGAGGGCAGGGCCGATGCGCCTTCGCCCAAGCTCACGGACTGGGAACTCGCGTCGCGGCTCTCGTATTTTCTGTGGAGCACGATGCCCGACCAGCACCTGCTCGACCTCGCCCGCGCAGGCACGCTGCACGAGCCGGCGACGCTGCGCGCGGAAGTGCGCCGCATGCTCGCGAATGCGAAGGCCGCGGAGTTTGCGGAGAGCTTCCCGCACCAGTGGCTGCAGCTTCGCCGCGTCGGCATGTTCGCGCCGGACAAGGTGCTTTATCCCGACTACGACGAGTCGCTGGAAAAGAGCATGGTCGCGGAGACGGTCGGATTCTTCGGCGATGTGCTGAAGCGCAATGCGAGCCTTGGCGAATTCCTGGACTCCGACTGGACGATGATGAACGAGCGCCTCGCCGTTCACTATGACATCGGCGGCATTCACGGCGACACGATGCAGCGCATCGCGCTCACTCCCGACGCTCATCGCGGCGGATTGCTCACGCAGGCCGCGATTCTCAGCCTCACGTCCGATGGCACGCGGCACCGCCCGGTGCACCGCGGCGTGTGGATGCTCGATGCGATCATCGGCAAACCCGCGCCGCCGCCGCCTGCAAATGTGCCGGCGCTGAACACGCCTGCGCCCGATGCGAAGAAGACCACCGTGCGCGAAAAAATCGAGCAGCACCGCGCCGACCCGAACTGCACCGAGTGCCATCGCAAGATCGATCCGCTGGGTGTCGCGTTTGAAAACTACGACGCCATCGGCCGCTGGCGCACCGTCGAGACCGTGCCGAGCGGCACCGGCGATGATCCGAAGCTCGACCCGAGCGGCGAGCTTTACGACGGACGCAAATTTTCCGACGCGAACGGGCTGAAAAAAATCCTGCTAGGGGACACGGACAGATTTGCCACGGCATTCACCGAGAAGCTCGCGATCTACGCGCTGCGCCGCGGCATGACTTTCTCGGACCGCACGCTGCTGAAGAAAGTGACCGAGCAGTCCAAGGCCGACGGCCATCGGATCGCGTCGCTCATCGAGTCGCTCGTCACGAGCGAACTTTTCCTGAAACGCTGATCCGCCGTAGCCGCTGACACCATGTGTGCAACCCCCAGCCGACGGTCTTTCGCTCCGTGATGAATCCGCTGCGACTCGTCGGTCTTCTGCTGCTGGCGACCCCAGTCGTCGCGCGCGCGGAGGTGCGATTGGTGGCGGATGGCAAGGCGCAGGCGGTCATTGTCATCGCAGATCGTCCGAGTGCTGTGGCGAAGTACGCGGCGGATGAACTGGTCGCGCATCTGGAAAAAGCGACGGGCGTGCGTCTCGAAGTGATCGGTGAGAGCACGCTGGCGAAGGCGACGGGCAGCCGGGTATTCATCGGCGACACACGCGCATCCCGCGAGGCTGGCATGGATGACGGCAAACTCGCGCCGGAGACCTATGTGCTGCGCACGAAGGGGAATGCGCTCTTCATCGCAGGCGACGATGGGAACGGCGATCCGCTCGACATGGACACGCGCGCGGGAACGCTGTGGGGTGTCTATGAGTGGCTCAGTCGCACGCTGAATGTGCGCTGGCTGTGGCCGGGCGACTTGGGTACATTTGTGCCAAAGG
>JAYWEO010000270.1:0-8167 GCA_043779225.1 Prosthecobacter sp. | reverse complement strand
ACAAATGAGCGAAGCAATCGGACTAATCGAAACTCGCGGCTACGTGGGCCTGGTGGAAGCCAGTGATGCCATGGTCAAGGCCGCGAATGTGCAACTGGTGAAATCCATCCCGATCGGTGGCGCGCTGATCACGACCATCGTCCGCGGTGATGTCGGCAGCGTCAAAGCCGCCGTCGAAGCCGGCAAGGAAGCCGCCAAGCGCGTGGGCAACCTCGTCGCGTCCCACGTCATCGCCCGGCCCACGCCGGAGCTGCTGAAATTCTTCACGAGCTAGGCATCAGCCACTCAAATCTCAACAACTAACTCTCAACTATCTATATGGCTGGACAAGCAATCGGAATGATCGAAACCAAGGGTCTCGTCGCACAGTTCGAAGCAACTGATGCAATGACGAAGGCCGCGAATGTGGAACTCATCGGCTGGGAAAAAGTCGGCTCGGGTTATGTCACCGTCTTCGTGAAGGGTGATGTCGCCGCAGTGAAGGCCGCAGTCGAAGCCGGCGCGACCGCAGCGACCGCCATCGGCGAAGTCGTGGCCGTCCATGTGATCCCGCGTCCGCACGACGACCTGCACTTCCTCGGCAAGTTCCTCGGCGGAAAGCCAGCGAACGCCGTTGCGAAGTAGTCCCATAGGTCTGATCCGTCACCTTTGTCCCATGGGACAAACGGAAACGATAGGACCGATGTGCCCGCGCTGAATCCATGACTCCGAACAAAATCCTCGTCGCCAATATCGGCAGCACCTCGTTCAAGTTCCGCTTGATCGAGATGCCCTCCGAACGCGTGCTGGCGAAAGGTGGCGTGGAGCGCATCGGCAGCGCGGAGTCGCCGTGGAAGGCGCAAATCGGCGACGAACCGGAGCAGAAAGGCATGACGCCGCTGCCCGACCACGGCGCGGCGATCGCGCTCGTCGAGAAATTGCTCGGCGGGTTCGGTGATCTCGCGGCGGTCGGCTTCAAGCCCGTGATGGCGCGCGGCATCTCTGGCACGCAGGTGCTCGCCGAGCCCGTGCTGCGCGCGATGGAGGAAATCAACACGCTGCTCCCCGCGCACAATCCGCCCTATGTCGCTGCTGTGCGCACCTTCCACAAGTCGCACCCGAAGCTGCCGTGCATCGGCACTTTCGAGACGGCGTTTTACGACGACGTGCCGGTCGAGAATGTGCGCTACCCGGTGCCGCGCGAATGGGAGACGAAATACGGAATCCGCCGCCACGGCTTCCACGGTGCGAGTCATCGTTTCGTCTCGCAGCGCTGCGCGGAAATCCGCGGCACGGACAAGCTCCGCATCATCTCCTGCCACCTCGGCGGCAGCAGTTCGATCGCGGCGGTCCGCAATGGCAAGGCCATCAATTCAAGCTGGGGCATGACGCCGCAGAGCGGCCTGCCGCAGAACAACCGTGTGGGCGACTTCGATGTCTTCGCTCTCATCTATCTCGCCCGCGATCTCGGTCTCGGCATCGATGCAGTGGAAAAGGGGCTCATCTCGCAGTCCGGCCTCAAAGGCATGTCCGGCCTCGCCACTGGCGACATCCGTGATCTTTGGGAGGCAGCGGAGAAAGGGAGCGCCGACGCAAAGATCGCGCTCGATGTCTTTGTTGCCGCGATTCGCAAATACATCGGCCAGTTTCTTGTCGAGCTGAACGGCGCGGACGTCCTGATCTTCACCGCAGGCATCGGCGAGAACGACTGGCAAGTGCGCGAGCAAGTCTGCGCGAACCTCGACGTCGCCGGCCTCGAACTCGACACCGAGCTCAACCGCAAGACGCGCTCCAGCGAGACCGTCGTCTCCACTCCGCGCTCGAAAATCGAGGTGCGCGTGATCCCCACGAACGAGGAAATCATCATCGCACGCAATGCGTGGGCAAAACTTTCAACCGCAAACTAACAAGCGCGAAACTAACTAACCGCGCCTCTCAACACTCAACAATCAACCCTCAACTAAACCTATGGCACAACAAGCAATCGGAATGATCGAAACCCGCGGCCTCGTCGCACTCGTCGAAGCGACGGACGCGATGCTCAAATCGGCCAACGTGGAACTCGTCGGCCCCATCACCCAGGTCGGCAACGCGATGGTGACCGTCTGCGTCACCGGCGATGTCGCCGCAGTCAAGGCCGCGACCGAAGCCGGCAAGATCGCCGCGCAGTCGCTCGGCGAGATCGTGAGCATCAGCGTCATCGCACGCCCGCACAGCGACCTCGTGGCCGTCCTTCCCAAGGCCAAGTAATTCATTGCCCGCGAAACGCGCGACGCGCCGCAGCCTGATGTGCGCGGCGCAGAGCACAGATGCTCTCGCATTTTTCACGGGCGCGAAACCACACCGATGATCCTCGCAAAAGTCGAAGGCTCAGTCGTCGCGACGAAGAAGAACGCGAAGATGACGGGGAACAAATTCCTCCTCGTTCGTCCGCTCGTGATTGATTCGCCGACGGCCAAGGAATGGAAGCCTGGCACGAGCACACTCGTGGTCACGGACACCCTCGGCGCGGGTGAGGGGGAGATCGTCCTCATCGTGCAGGGCAGCTCCGCTCGGCTGGCCGCGGACGACAAGGATTCGCCGGTCGATGCCGTCGTGATCGGCATCGTGGACACCGTGGATGTCGGCAAACACATCCTATTCAAAGCGCAGTAAAACTAGATTCCGCACATGGCAACGATTGACGAAAAGCTGGTATCCAAAGTGGTGAGCGAAGTGCTTGCCCGCCTCGCATCACAGACGAAGGCAGCGCCTTCCTCGGCGACCTCATTTGGCGTGTATGAGAAAATGGAGGACGCGTGTGAGGCGGCGCACCGCTCGTTTGGAAAGCTGCGCGAACTCGGCGTTTCGGCGCGGCGCAAGGCAATCAACGTCATCCGCAAGATGTGCGTCGCGAAGGCGGAGGAATGGGGCACGATTGAATTTAACGAGACAAAGATCGGCCGCCTCGACCACAAGATCGAGAAGCTGAAAATTTGCGGCGACCTTGTGCCCGGAGTGGAATTCCTCGAGCGCATGGCGTTCAGCGGCGACTTCGGCCTGACGGTCATTGACTACGCGCCGTGGGGCGTAATTGGTGCCGTGACGCCCTCGACGCACAGCGTGCCGACGCTCACCGGCAATGCGATCAACATGATCGCGGCGGGCAATGCGGTGGCCTATAACACTCACCCTGCGGCGGCGAAGTGCGCTGCCATTGCCATCAAGGCTTACAACGAAGCCATCTTCCAGGAAATCGGCATCTCCGACCTGCTCACCACGGTGGTGAAGCCGACGCTCGATACGTTCGACGTGCTGTGCAAGCACCCGGCGGTGAAATTGCTCTGCGTCACCGGCGGTCCCGCGGTGGTCGCTGCGGCGATGAAAACCGGCAAGCGCGCCGTGTGCGCAGGCCCCGGCAATCCGCCAGTCGTCGTGGATGAAACCGCCGACCTCGACAATGCCGCAAAGTGCATCATTCAAGGTGCTAGCTATGACAACAATTTGCTATGTATCGGCGAAAAGGAAGTGTTCGTGGTCGAAGCCGTCGCGGACAAACTCGTCGCCGCGCTGAAGCGCGCAGGCGCTGTGCAGCTCGATGCGAAACAAATCGAGGCGCTTTCGGACAAGGCATTCGTTTTCCCGCAGGGAAAAGGTGCAGGCTGCCCACATCCGGTCGTGAATCGCGACCTCGTCGGACGCGACGCCGCGGTGCTCGCCAAAGCCATCGGGCTCGATGTTCCGGCGGGCACGCAACTGCTCTTCGGCGAGACGAGGGCGGATCATATTTTCGTGGATGAGGAGCAGATGATGCCCTTCATCCCGGTCGTGCGCGTGCCTAATGTGGACGTCGCAATCGAGGAGGCCATCAAGGCCGAGCATGGCTACAAGCACACCGCGATCATGCATTCGCAGAACATCCGCAACCTCACCAAGATGGCGCAGGTCGTGGACACGACGCTCTTCATCAAGAACGGTCCGTGCATGACTGGCCTTGGCCTCGGTGGCGAAGGCTTCCTGAGTTTCTCCGTCGCCACGCCGACTGGCGAAGGCGTCACGACGCCGATGACATTCACCCGCTCGCGCCGCTGCGTGATGGTCGAAAACCTCAACCTTTTCTAGACGTCCCAATGCGCCTAGCGACGATCAAAGGACACGTCACCTCGACGGTGAAGCACAAAAGCCTCGACGGCTGGCGGCTGCTCATCGCGATCCCTGAGAGTCCGGATCTCGCGCCGCAGATCGTGCTCGATTCGCTCGGCGCAGGCATCGGGCAGAAGGTCATGATTTCGAGTGACGGCAGCGAAGCGCGCAAGATGGTCGGCGACAAACTCAGTCCCGCACGCTGGACAGTGATGGGCATAATCGATCCCGAAAGGAGCCTCGCACTATGAGAATGGGCACAGTCATCGGTCGCGTGACGCTCTCGGTGCGTTCGCCAAAATATGTCGGCGAGCGGCTCATACTCACACTGCCGTGGAAGACGGATACTTTCGGCGGTGCGGAAAAACACGATCCGGCGATCGTCGTCTATGATCAGCTTGGCGCAGGAGTCGGCCAGCAGATCGCCATCAGCGAAGGCCGCGAGGCGGCGTGCCCGTTTGAGAAGCCAACGCCGGTGGACGCGTATTGCGCCGCGCTCGTGGACGAAATTTTCTACAAGGAATAAACTATGAAACTCATCGCTCAAAAAGAAGCCGCCGAATTTGTGAAAACCGGGGCGAAAGAATTCAGGCAGAACGGCGAAATCCGCATCACGCCTGGCGCGAAGGACATTTTCACCGAGGCAGGCATCAAGGTCGTCTATGACGACGCGGCCGCATCGCCTTCGGGCGAGGCTAAGCCTGCTTCCGCACCTGCGGCGACTGCAGCTTACAGCCCGGCGGACATCGCGCTTTTTGCCTCGAAGGAGGCAACTGCGATCAAGGAGCAGATCTGCGACATCGGCCGCCGCATCTGGGCTCGCGAATACTGCGACGGCAACGGTGGCAACATCTCCGCGCGCCTCGGCCCGGATCGGTTCATCTGCACGCCGACCGGCGTGAGCAAGGGCTTCATGACGCCCGACATGATGTGCATGGTGGACGGCAAGGGAAAGCAGCTCGGCGGAACGTGGAAACGCTCCAGTGAAATCACGACGCACATGGCCATCTTCCACTCCACGCCAGAGGCAGTGAGCGTGTGCCACGCGCACCCGGTCCACGCGGGCGCATTTGCGATCAAGGGCATGCAGCCGCCGCCGCGCCTCATCCCTGAGCTCGAAGTGTTCGTCGGCACGGTCGCCTATACGCCTTACAAGACGCCCGGTTCGCCAGAGATTGCGGCTGAGATTTTCCCGCTCGCGCCGAAGCATCAGTCCATCCTCATGGGCAACCACGGTGTGATCTGCTGGGGCAAGTCGGTCGAGGATGCGTATTTCAAAATGGAGATCACCGACGCGTATTGCCGCACGGTGATCCTCGCGCAGGCGATTCCCGGCAGCGCATCCATCCCGTGCGACAAGCTGCCCGAATTGCTCAACATCAAGAAGAGCCTCGGCCTCCCCGACGACCGCTACGACCTGAAGCCCGCGGGCCTTTGCGAAGTGGATCCGTGGACGCAGATGTGCGGCTCGCACGGCTGTTCCTCGCCGGTCACGCCTTTCAACCCGATGACGAATGACGCGCCGTCGAGCAACGCAGAAATCGAAGCGCTGGTGCAGAAGCTCACGGACGAGATCGTCGCGAACCTGAAAAAATAAGCGAGGTTTCCAACCTCGCCGCGACTCGCGAACGCCCGCGCGTGTGAGCCCCAAACCCTCGCGCGCCCGCTTCGCAAACTGACTGCGAAAATCGCCCGAGAGCAGCATGGCATGTCTCTTGGCAGGGTTGGCGTCCCGCCCGCCGTGGCGCGCATCCTGCGCAGCACCCAGCGGATGTCCGCAAGCAATCAGTTCGCTTGTTGGTGTCCGGGTGTATTCCGCAAGGAGGCGGAATACGGAGGGCGAGACGCCCACCCTACCCGAGACATGCCGCTCGCCTTGCGCAGGATTCTTCCGAAGCGCTTTACGCGAGATGCAGATCGGATGCTTCGAGGAAGCCTTCGAGCTGCCGGATGCGCGTCGGATGCCGCATTTTGCGGAGTGCCTTGGCCTCGATCTGGCGGATGCGCTCGCGGGTGACCTTGAACTGCCGGCCCACTTCCTCGAGCGTGCGGCTGTAGCCGTCCACGAGGCCGAAGCGCTGTTCGAGCACCTGGCGCTCGCGCTCGGTGAGCGTCGTGAGCACGTCGCGGATTTTGTCCTTCAAGAGCGATATCGCCGTGACATCCGCGGGATCTTCCGCGGTCTGGTCGGGGATGAAATCACCGAAGCTCGTGTCGTCGCTGTCGCCGACGGGCGACTGGAGCGAAATCGGCTGCTGCGCCATCTTGAGCACCGCGCGGACGCGTTCGACGGGGAGGTTGATCTCCTCGGCGACTTCCTCCGGCGTGGGCTCGCGGCCAAAATCCTGCACGAGCTGCTTCTGCACGCGCATGAGCTTGTTGATCGTCTCGATCATGTGCACCGGGATGCGGATGGTGCGCGCCTGATCGGCGATGCTGCGCGTGATGGCCTGGCGAATCCACCACGTCGCGTAGGTCGAGAACTTGTAGCCGCGGCGATACTCGAATTTCTCCACCGCCTTCATCAGGCCCATGTTGCCTTCCTGAATAAGGTCGAGGAATGACAGCCCGCGGTTCGTGTATTTTTTCGCGATGGAAATCACGAGACGCAGGTTCGCCTCGACCATCTCGGTTTTCGCGCGGAGCGCCTTGCGCAGCCACTTCCGCAGCTCGGCAAATTCCTTGGTGAATCCCTCGGCGCTCATCCACATCAGAGCCTGCTGTTCCTTGAGCTGTGTGGTGTAGTCCACTTTCGCGCCGCCAGCCGCACGCTGCTGGTGCTTCTTCGGCTTGTTCACCTCGTGCTGCAGCGCGTGGATCACGCGGTTCTTCTCCTCGGCGAGCGTGACGAAATCCTCGGTCACCTTCTGCTTGTAGAAAAATTTTGGGAAGTGCTTCTGCACCGCGACGTGCCGCTTCTGGAAGTCGGTGAAGCTCTTCGCGGTCTCATTCGTACCGCCGTGCGCGAGATAGTTTTTGTAGGCCTTCACCGCCTCATTCATGGAAGACTCGAGCTGTTTCATCAGCCTCGGCAGGCCCTTCATGTATTTGTCCCGGCTCTCGATTTTCTTGTCGAGGATGACGCGGTCAAAACGCTCGCGGCCATCGATCAATTTCTGCCCGAGTTCAAGATACGCACGCGGGATGAAGCCGAAGTTGTTCACATGCTTCTGCACGTTCAGCTCCGCCTCCTCGATGCGCATGGAAATCTCCACCTCCTGCTCGCGCGTGAGCAGTGGCACCTGGCCCATCTGCTTGAGATACATCCGCACCGGGTCGTCGAGGATGTCGAGCTTCTCGTTCGGCTTCTCGGGCTCCTCCTCCTCCTTCTGCTCCTCGCCTTTCGGACCCACCTTGTAGTTGTCCACCTGCGAGGCATCGATGATGTCGATCTCCATGCCGCGGAGGCGGTTCATGATCAGCTCCATCTCGTCCGGGTCATTCACGGACTCGGGGAGGTGTTCGTTCAGATCGTCAAAAGTGAGGTAGCCCTGCTCCTTCGCGAGCTTCACGAGTTCGCGCAATTTTTCCGCGCCTTCGGGCGTGTCGAGAATGCTCTGGCCCGGGCCGAGCTTCGGCTTCGCGGGCGTCTTCAGAAGTTCGGCGAGCTTCGCGCTCAGCTTCCCGTTTTTTCCGGCATCGGAGTCCTTTTTCTTCGCCGGCTTTTCCGCCTTTGGAACCTTCGGCTGTTTCTCCTTTTTTGGAGCCTTGATCTTTTTTGGAGCTGCCGCCTTCGCCTTTGCCGCCGGTGCCTTCGCCTTTGCCTTTTTCACCCCGCTACTCTTCGGTGCTTTCTTCGTGGCTTTGGCGGATTTGGAGGCGGCTTTTTTGGTTTTTTTCGGCATGTCCACGAAGGAATTCTGATTACATTCTATTCCCTTCAGCGCCTTCGGATGACCTCCGAAAGCGCGATGGGAAAAAGGCCGGGGAATATGGGGAGCAGAGTGTGGGAGGTCAAGGCCTGCTTCCAGAATTATTTTCCGTCCACGATCACACCGGTTTTGGCGAGCGCGGGGCGGGAAGCGCGGCGAGCTGGCGCTGGAGGTCGAGCACCTGCGAGTGCAGC
>JAYWEO010000269.1:0-3701 GCA_043779225.1 Prosthecobacter sp. | reverse complement strand
GCCCACCGGTTCGTTCTTCGCGAGGTGATGCTCGAACTGAAGAAGTGGCTCGCAAGCCGCGTCAGCTCCTCCGTCACGTCGCTCTTGTCCGCGAAAATGGCGACCTCCTTCACGAGACGATCATCATCAATCGGCAGATCGATCGCCGCGCGCGTGATCCGCTCGTGGAGTTGCTGCCGGTATTTTTTCACCACATCCGGCAGCAGCTTCCGGACTTTCCTCACCGCATCGCGGACGATCTTCAGCCGCTTTCGCAAATCCACGGAGAGGTGCCTGCCTTCGCTTTCACGCATCTTCAGCAGATCGGCGAGCGCAGCGCGCAGCGCGGACTCCACGTGCGGCCACGAGGTGTCCGGTGAGATTTGCTCCTCCGGCGCCTTCAGCACACCCGGCGCGCGCAGCACGGTCTCGATGCTGATCTCGCCGCTGGCACCCAGCTCTTTTTTGAGCTCGAGCATCGCGTCGTAGTAAGTCCGCGCAAGCTGATGATCGAGCGCGAGATTTTGCGGCGTGCTCGCCCCCGCATGGAAAGCGATCACCACCGTGAGACGTCCGCGCGTGATCTCGGCATTGATCGCATCGCGCACGCGCGGCTCCAGTTCGGCGAGTTCACGTGGCAGGCTCACCACCACGTCGCTCTGCTTCCGGTTCACGGAATTCAGCTCGACGGTAAATTTTGCGCCATCGTGGACACTTTGTCCGCGGCCGTATCCGGTCATGCTTCTCATTGCGGCAAATAGTTACGGACCCGTCCCGCGCCGCGCGAGGGGAAAGTCACTCGTTCGCCGCCGGCTCCTGCTTCGCGATGGCGGCCTTGCTGAATGCACGCTCGCCCGCGAGCCAGCGTTCCTGCGCAGTCGGATCTCCGAGCGCCTCTGCGAGAGCGCTGCCGAGATCGTACACAGTCTTGTCGAGCCCCGCTTCAAGGAATGCGAATGATGTGCCGTCGCTCGCGACCATCATCGCGAGTTTCGACTCCGCGTGCGAGCCGCCTTTTGCCGTGAGGTCATCGGGATTTTGAAACGCGCGCTCGCAGATGCGCACATCCGTCGAGTGCCCGATGCGGCACACGCCGGGTCGCGCGGGATGCGCGCTGCAGCTCATGTCGCGGAGCAGGGGACACGCGCGCACGGTGCGGAGGTGCTGCTCCAGCGTGAGCGGTGCGACTGCCGCTGCATGCGCCTGCGCGCGATCGAGTGCACCGGCGCGTTCGTCGCTGGAAAAATTGCGCGTGATCCAATCCGCGAGCGCGAAAATCTCGTGTGCGCGCGCGTCGATTTTTCCGAGGTGGCAGCACGTGCCGCAGCCCGCCTTGCAGTCCACCCGCACGCGATGCTCTGCGAAGAGTTGCGTTTCAAGTTCGTTCAGCCGCACGTGTGCGCGCAGCGTGGCGGCGTGAATGTCGTCCGCAGTTTCCGCCGCGTCGAGTTCCGCCGCCGCCGCGTCGCGGAACGAGGTCGCAAGTTGCAGGAGTTCTTCGCGGGTCGTGAATGGAGGCATGAGCGGAGCAAAGCCTATCATCACGGATGGAAAGATCGCCGCTGAATTTGGCGGCGCAGCTTTTCCGTAGCCGCGCTCGTGAGAGCGCGGGCACTCTTTTTCCGATGTGCGATCCGTGAGCGATGATCAGCCCGCCCTTTGACAAGCGCGTCTACGAGCATGAGTGCGGCCTTGTCTGCCGGGGCTCGCCGCATACACTCGTGGCGTCCATGTCCCTCCGGTTCTTCTCCATTCTGCCTGGCATCGTGCTCGCGTCGCTCGCGTGCGCGGAGCCGAGCTACAAGAATTTCGACGAGCCGCCTCACAATTATCACACGGCTCCGCTGAAGGATCGTTTCACAAAATTGAAGGCCGACCTCGAATCGCGGCGCATCCCGCTCGATCACAGCAGCGAGAAGGCGTTCGTCGTCAGCCTGCTGAAGGCGCTCGATATTCCCGCGACGTCGCAGATGCTCGTGTTCTCGACGACGAGCCTGCAGCTCCGGTTCATCACGCCGCGGAATCCGCGGGCGATTTTTTTCAACGACGGTCTCTACCTCGGCTACATCCCCGGTGCGAAAATCGAGATCCTTTCGATGGACCCGGAACTCGGCGCGATTTTTTACATGTTCGACATCCCGCACGACTCGCGGCCGATCGCCGTCGAGCGTTCGGAGCGCTGCGTGAACTGCCACACCAAGGAGGACACGGGCTTCGTGCCGGGGATTGTGATCAAGTCCGTGATTCCCGGTCCGACGGGCGGCAGCCTGAAAACATTCCGCCGCGAAGTGACTGGCCACGGCATTCCATTCGCGGAGCGCTTCGGCGGATGGTATGTGACCGGCGACGGCGGGATCGCGAGCGAGTGGGCGAATGTGATCGGGCGCTACTCGGGCGACGACATCTCGAAGACGGTGGTGAAACCCGGACAGCTCTTCGATTTTGCAAAGTATCCCGTGGCGACGAGCGACATCCTGCCGCAGCTCGTGCATGAGCATCAGGCCGGATGCGCAAACCGCATCCTGCAGGCATCCTATCGCGCACGCACCGCATTCCACCTCGACAAAGGCAATCTCACCCCGGCGCATTACGCGGAGTTGGACGAGCAGGCGCGCATCCTCACACGTTACATGCTTTTTGCCGACGAAGTGCCGCTCCCGACGGACGGGGTGGAGGGAGACGCGGCGTTCAAAGTGGATTTCCAAAAGGCAGCACGCGTCGCGTCAGGTGGCGCGTCGCTGCGTGAATTCGATCTGTGCACGCGGCTATTCAAGTATCGGTGCAGCTACATGATCTACAGCCCCGAGTTCCAAGGTCTGCCTGCGCGGATGAAGCAGCAGATTTACATCCGCCTCCGTGAGGCGCTGAGCGTCGAGAAGTCCGCGAAAGATTACGCCTACCTGCCCGGCACGGAGAAGCAGGCGATCCGCACGATCCTCAAAGCTACGCTGCCGGATCTGCCCCCGGGTTGGTGACTTTTCACGGCACGAAAAAGGCGTCCCCGCAGTGCGAGGGACGCCCGTGATTTTCGCGTGAGCGCGGCTTACTTCGCGGCTTCGAGCGGCGCGTTCGCGGCCTTCCAGCCGGAGATGCCGGCGGAGAGGTGCTTCACGTTCGTGTAGCCGAGTTCCTTCGCGGCCTTCGCGGCGGCGGAGTAGGCGTTGCACGTCGGGCCGCCGCAGTAGGCGACGACGAGCGCGCTCTTGTCAGCGGGCAGGGCCTTGGCGAGTTCCGCCTTCTGTGCGCGGAAGTCAATCGCGCCGGGGACGTGGCCGGCCTTGAAGGAGTCGGTGCCGTTCACATCAATGACGGTGACTTTCTTGGCCGTGATGGCGGACTTCAGCTCATCAATGCTGATGTCGGGGAATTCACCGGCCTGTGCGCTGACGGCGATGAATGCAGTGGCGAGGAGTGCGAGCAGTTTCTTCATGTTGGTTTTTGTTGTTGGTTCTGTTGTTTGGATTTGCCCGGTTGGGGACAAAGTCGTGAGGGTTTTTCCCGCCGCGTGAGCGGCGAGTGTCAAAGAGCGTAAATGCACGGAAGTTGCGAACCTTTGATCGGATTTTGTTTGGCAGTGATCGTGGAAGGGAACGTCCGCCGCTTGATTCGGATGCACGCGAGCGGGTGTGCCAGAGCTGGTCATGCGTGTTGGTGGCAGTCACGGCATTCAGGGCCAAAGGCCCGCTGCAAGCCAGCCCATGGCAAGCGAGGAACGAGCGCCG
>JAYWEO010000268.1:0-6912 GCA_043779225.1 Prosthecobacter sp. | reverse complement strand
GATGGACGGCGAATACATCACGAAGGCCACGCCGGAGGTCGGCTACCTGCACCGCGGCGACGAGAAGATCGCGGAGAACATGACCTACAACCAGTTCGTGCCGTACACGGATCGGCTCGACTACCTCGCGCCGCTCGCGAACAACGTCGCTTACGCGCTCGCGGTGGAAAAGCTGATGGGCTGGGAATTGCCGCCGCGCGGACAGGCCATCCGCGTGCTGTGCTGCGAACTCGCACGCATCAGCGCGCACCTTCTCGGCATCGGCTGTTTCGCGATGGATACCGGCGCGATGACCGTCTTCCTCTACACGTTCCAGCAGCGCGAAATCGTCTATAATCTCACCGAGCAAATCACCGGCGCGCGCTTCACCACGAGCTACACGCGCATCGGCGGAATGGTGCGCGACATCAACGCGGACATCATCCCCGCCGTGCGGAAATTCTGCGAAGGCGTGCTCCCCGTCGTGGACGAGACGGACAAGCTCCTCACGCGGAATCGCATCTTCGTGGACCGCACGAAGGACATCGGCACCATCTCAAAAGCGGACGCCATTTCCTACGGACTCAGCGGGCCAAACCTGCGCGCCTGCGGCGTGGATCACGACCTCCGCAAACGCCAGCCGTACTGCGGCTACGAGCAGTATGAATTCGACGTCCCGCTCGGCTCCATCGGCGACAGCTACGACCGCTACCTCGTCCGCATGGAGGAAATCAAACAGAGCGTCCGCATCCTCCGCCAAGTCTGCGACGCGATGCCAAGCGGCGCGTGGTACGTGAACGATCCGAAAAACTATCCGCCGCCGAAGACGACCGTGCTCACGAAAATGGAGGAGTTGATCCACCACTTCCTGATCCACACCGAAGGACTGAAGGCCCCCGAGGGCGAAGTCTATTTCGGCGCGGAAAACCCGAAGGGCGAACTCGGCTTCTATATTTACAGCAAGGGCGGCGGCACGCCCTACCGCCTGAAGATCCGCAGCCCCAGCTTCATCAATCTCAGCATCCTGCCGAAGATTCTCCCCGGCCACATGATGAGCGACGTGGTGAGCATCCTCGGCTCGCTCGACTTCGTGATGGGCGAGTGTGATCGGTAGCGTTGAGCCGCGCTCGTCAGAGCGCGGGCACGTCATCATTCCGCGTTCCAATCCTCCACGCTCGTGCGGCCCGATGCAGTCATCCGATGGACGGACACTCGAATTTTGCAAATAAACTCCGACGATAACAAGCCAGGCCTCGACTAGTTCGACCAGCGCCCTTAATCCGGCAAGACAGTCGAAATCCTATGCGAAAAAGGTTCCATCCACGTCCTCGATTCGGACTGACGCTGCGAATGAACACCGCATCATAAACGGTACCGAAAAATGTTTACCAAGGCGGTGCAGACGCTCATACTCCGAAAGAACCCAATGAGCGCAGCAATTTCATTGCGACAGAAGATTAGCCGGAAATTCCGCAGAGGCTCGAGTTGTCAGCACAAGAAAGGACCCCATGAACTACCAATATTGGAAGAAAAACAAAAACAATGTCCATCCGCCCTACGTTCTCTATGACGTGAAAGACGAGAGCATGCCTGCGGGCTATGTCGATGTACATGTCACTGTGCCGCGCCCTCAAGACATCGTTGCCTCCGATGCGGCGACTTGGAAGCATGTGACGTTTGCTTGGATGCAGGACGACGAACGCTGGCAGATTCACTGCTATATCGGCGTGGTCAAGAAAGAGTACGTAGCCTGCAAGAGCGACAAAAGCCTCCGCTCCTTGGATTCGTACCATAGAGTAACCTGGCCCAAGGTCATCGCAGACATGATCGAACTCGGCGTTCTATCCAAGCTTGTCTGAGGCGCACTTCGCAGCGGGCGAGCGCATGGTCTTGGCTGCCAACTGAGTGACAAACTGATAGTCAGAAAAGGGATTGCCCTTCCTTTTCCAAACCGCTGATTTCGAGTGGTTCAAAGGTGCCGCCATATGGCAATCCAAACTCAACTCCCCGCTCGAACATCCCCTTGCCTGCTAACACTGTACTTAGCGCATCATTCCCGCTCGGTTTTCCTCAGCAATACCCCACCAAAAGGAACACACACATGCCACTAAGGAAACGAGGGACAGACTGGGGGACAGACTGATTATTTTTCACCAGCTCCGACGGACGGCGAAAGGCAGGACTCGGACACCCGCCGCTTCCGCGAGGGCTTTTGGGAACGAGTGGGAACGAGGGACAGACTGATTATTCGCCGACTGATTATTCGCCCCCAGCCCGGAGGGCTGCGCGGAATGTAGCCGGTGCGTGGAGTCTGCCGGAGGCGGACGCAACCACCGGATCCCCGCCACCCCACGGACATGCGACCCTGCAAGGTTGCAGGAATGCGCATCGCGAATGCTGAGGCTGTATCTTTCGCGACTTCCCGCACACAATGCGGCTGCAATGCAGACACCCTCTTTCGTCCGCCGCATCTTCCGCGCGCTTCTCGTCCTGTCGTCGCTCGGGGCATCGCTCACTTCTTATGCTGCCGGGCTCGATCGCGTGCGCATCAGCCCGGATGGGAAATCATTCGTGCTCGCGGAATCGGGCACGCCGTTCCGCGTGTGGGGTGTGAACTACGATCACGACAGCACGGGCGACGGACGGCTGATCGAGGATTACTGGGACGCGGAATGGGAGACGGTGTGCAGCGATTTTCAAGAAATGAAGGAGCTGGGTGCGAACGTGGTGCGCATCCATTTGCAGACCGGAAAATTCATGCGCACCGCGGCCACACCGGACGGGAAGTCGCTCGCGCAATTGCGCCGCCTGCTGGAACTGGCGGAGCAGACCGGGCTGTATTTGGACATCACCGGGCTCGGCTGCTACCACAAGGCCGACACGCCGCCGTGGTACGACGCGCTCGACGAAACCGCGCGCTGGCAGACGCAGGCACTGTTCTGGACCGCCATTGCAAGGACCTGCCGCGATTCAAACGCCGTCTTCTGCTACGACCTCATGAATGAGCCGATCCTCGATGGGAAGAAGGACGACGGCTGGGTCGGCGGCGAACTCGGCGGAAAATGCTTCGTGCAGCGGCTCACGCGGGAGCCGGGCAGGCGCACGCAAATCGAAATCGCGAAGGCGTGGGTGGACAAGCTGACCACAGCCATCCGTGCGGAAGATCGCGGGCACATGATCACCGTCGGCACCATCCCATGGGCGCACGTCTGGCCCGGTGCGAAGCCGGTGTTCTATTCGCCGGAAGTGCGCGGGGCGTTCGATTTCGCGAGCATCCATCTTTACCCAAACAAGGGGGCCGTGGACAAGGCCCTCACCGCCATGGCCGTCTATGACATCGGCAAGCCGCTGGTGATCGAGGAGACCTTCCCCCTCTCATGCAGCATCGCAGAAATGGACGACTTCCTCAAACGCTCCAAGCCCCGCGCCGAAGGATTCATCAGCTTCTACTGGGGCCGCACCATCGCCGAATACGCCGCAGCCACGGAGAGGAAGGAAGTGGCCGCCCTCGTCGGCGCATGGCTGAAGTATTTCCAGCAGCACGCAGAACTCATGAAGCAGCCGTGATGCGTCCGGCTGCCAAACGAAGTCCAGACAACCATCGGCTTTGTGGACGGCGATCCGATCCGGGGTTCCATGCTCCGTGCCCGTCACACGTCGCAGATGCCCACGGCCTGCCGCAGCGACGCAATCGCATCCGGCCGCGCGGGGATGAATTCCTGCGCGACGTGCCCGGCAAATCCCGTTTCCGCGATGGCGCGCATGATCGGCCCATAGTTCAGCTCCTGCGTCTCATCGATCTCGTGACGCCCCGGCACTCCGCCGGTGTGGTAATGCGCAAAATTTTCGTGCTGCTTGCGGATCGTCGCGATCACGTCGCCCTCCATGATCTGCATGTGATAGATGTCGTAGAGCAGCTTGAAATTCGCCGAGCCGATCTGCTTCACCAGCTCCACGCCCCATGCGCTCTTGTCGCATTGGTAGTCGGGGTGATTCACGCGACTGTTGAGCAGCTCCATGCAGATCACCACGCCGCGCTTCTCCGCGAGTGGCAGGATTTTCTTCAGCCCCTCCGCGCAATGCTTCAGGCCCGTCTCATCATCCAGCCCTGCACGATTGCCGGAAAAGCAGATGAGATTTTTGAAGCCCGCATCCGCGACCGCGTTGATCTGCGGCTCGTAGGCTTGCACGAGAAGTTCGTGATGCTCCTTGCGATTCCATGCGCGCTCGATGCCGCCGAGCGCCTTGCCATCGGGCCCCTTCGCGGTCGGATTGCTCACCATCGCGCACCCGAGCCCGTGCTCTTTCAGCGTCGGGAAATCGGAGGGCTGCAGCAGCTCGATCGAGGTCAGCCCCATTTCCTTGCCCGCAATGCAGAGCGCCTTCAGTTCGATTTTCGGATAGCACCATTTGCAGACGGAATGATGAATGCGGCCCTTGCCGCCCGTGGCCGCATCGGCTGCGGCAAGGCGTGTGTAGAGCGAAGCAGCGGCGAGCGCCGCCGCGGAGGTGGAGAGGAACGAGCGGCGGGAGAACGTGTTCATGGGCGCATGAAATAGATGCGCGCCGCCAATTCGCCAAGCAGGATGCGCGAAACTCATCCCAATAAACCCGACACCGCAACCACTCAGTCTGCCTGCGAAGTCACGGAACGCACATGCCAACGGCCTGCGGCGTTGCGCGCGAACGAGAGCTGGATGCTTCCGCCTTCGTAGTAGATGTGAGTGTCGTCGATGAGTTGCAGAGTCGGATTCGTGCCGGCAGCGGGGTCGAACACCAGGGCGTTGATCGCAGTATCCGTGGCCACTTCCTTCGCCGCCTGCCGGTCGTGCGTCTTGTAGGCGTTGAAAAATTTCACCGCAGCGTCGTGTCGGGAGTTCGCGCCACTGGGCACGCGAGGCTTCGCCTGGGTTCCGCCCGATTTGGAATCGGAACCGCCCGATGGTTTTTGTTTGCCGCTTTGGCAACCGGAGAAAATCAACGCCGACGCGAAGAGCAGCGCGGCAACACAGCGAAGCAGGGGGGAATAACGCATGAGGTTTTCTATTCCTCCCGGGATGCTCGTGTCGATCGCACCACCGCTCCACGGACGTTTCAGCGCCTCCGGTTTTCCAATCTTCGCATTGTCGAGTGCGCGATGCCGGACACTCGAAATGATCACACTCAGCGCACGTCGGCGGGCGGCCACTCCACGCCCGCGAGTTCGGGCGGCAGTTGCGTCGGGTCTTCGGGGTAGATGAGCGAGAGGTCCATCTTCGACTTTGAACCCTGAAGAAATTCCAGCTCCTCCGGCGCGCCGATGATCAGCCAGAGCGTCTCGGCGTCGGTGTCATTGAAAACTTGCCGCAACTGCCCCGGCCCCACGAGCACGCCGCCGTGCTTCGGCACCGTCAGCGTCTCGCCACCCACGCGCATGCGCCCCGTGCCTTCGAGCACGAAGTAAAATTCCTCGGCGCGGATGTGCTTGTGCAGCGTGTTCGCGCTGCGCGGCGGCATCCGCCAAAGACGCGCGCCCATGTTCTCGCTGCCGGTCCGTTCGAGGAAGTCCGCGTTGGGGATTTTCATGAGGTTCGACGGACGCCAATGCAGATCATCCGGCCCGATGAGATGATAGCCGGTCAATGATTTCATCGTGCGAGGTTGCTCCGAACGGATTGGTGTTCTCCAGCGCCTTCGCCTTCCGCAGCACGCCTTCTTAGTTGTCCGCAGGCGGCATCAATGTCCGGCCCGCGTGCGCGGCGCAGATGCGCGACCGTGCCGTGGGCGCGCAGCTCGGCGAGAAAGGCGTCCGTCTTTTCCATACTGCTCGGCGCGTATGCGCGGCCGCGCAGGCTCAGGCCGGTGGGATTGTAGCGCAGCAGGTTCACGTGCATGTCCCGCCCGCGCAGCAGCCGGGAAAGGTCGCGCGCCTGCGCCTGCGAATCGTTCACGCCGTCGAGCAGGCAATACTGGATCGTCGTGATGCGCCCGCTGCTCGCCTGATAGCGATCGGCGGCGGCGAGCACATCCTGCACGTCGAATCGCTTGCCCATCGGCAGCAGGTCTGCGCGCGTCACATCGTCCGGCGCGTGCAGCGAGATCGCGAGCTGCACGCCGAGGCCCGCCTCGCGCAATTCCTCGATGCCCGGCACGATGCCCACGGTGGAAATGGTCACCTGCCGCCAGCCGAGCGCACCGAGCGCGGGGTCCGCGATGCGCCGCACGGCTGCCAGGACGTTCGGCAGATTCAGCATCGGCTCCCCCATTCCCATGAAGACCACCGTGCGCAGCGTGCGCCCCGCCGCCCGCGCCTCGCGCCGCAGATGGATGAACTGCTCCACGATCTCGCCCGACGTGAGATTCCGCTCAAAGCCCGTCTGCGTCGTCGCACAAAAATCGCACCCCATCGCGCAGCCCACCTGGCTGGAGATGCACCCCGCCGCGCGGTCCGCATGAAAGTCCGGCATGAGCACCGACTCCACCGTGCGCCCGTCGCCGAGCCGCAGCAGCAGCTTGGCCGTCCCATCCTCCGACACCTGGCGCCGCGCGAGACTTCCCGCCTCGGCAGAAAAAGTCGCGCGCAACATTTCCGCCAATCCCACCGGCATCCGCGCGCGGGAACTCACGGCGTCGCCATCGCCCGCATAGAGCCGGCGCAACACCCGCACCGCATGAGAAGCCTTGCAGCCCCGCTCCTCCATCCACGCAGCCAATTCCTCCACCGAAAGATCGGGCAACGGACGCGGAGCATTGGGCGGTGAAGGCATGGAATCCAGCGCCACTCATAGGCCAACGCGCAGAAAACCGACAGTGATTCCGCGATTCAATATCACTGCGAAGATCGCGAGGCGCACAAGGCCCGCAAAGGAACCCCATCTGCAATTCCAACACCTGCTCCCCCTTCGCGGCCTTTGCTCCTTCGCGGTTCAATCCCCTCCCCCTCCCCGCCCTACT
>JAYWEO010000267.1:0-5622 GCA_043779225.1 Prosthecobacter sp. | reverse complement strand
ATCGACACCGGCGTGGTCGTCGTGACGAAGGAAAACATCGCCGACCCCGCGAACGCCGAACTCCTCCGCCCGCCGCTGGAGAAGTATTTGAAATGAGCGCGTTTTTCCATTCACCGCAGGCACCAGCCGAAGTCGACTGGATCAGCGTCGATAAAAATGGAGAAAAATTCTCGCTGCCTTTCGTGCGCTGGGACAGCACCTTCTCAACCGCTTCATGCTCCTCATGAACAAACTCGCCGCACCTCTCGCCGGAATCACGCTGGCTGGAATGGTCGCGCTCCTGACCACCTCTGCCCTTGCCGACACCTTTGGCAGCGGCGCAAACACTTTCACCATCGGCTTTGTGCCCATCGCCAACGCCGGCAATGCGACCGATTCTGCCACCGCTAGTATCCAACGTCCAATGCCAAACCTTCATCGTCGGACGCCGCTTCCTCATCTCTCAACACTCAACTGATTCCCCAGTGCCTTGCAATCCCGCTCTGCCACTGGATGGTTCGCTCAGGCTCGCGCCGGAGATGCGCTCGCAGTTTGCCGGACTGAAGACTCTCATAGACAATGTGCCCGCCGGGCCGCCGGGGCCGCAAGGGGAACAGGGGCCGCAGGGTGAGCAGGGGGCGATGGGGCCTCGGGCGCATGGGTGCCGGTTTCCCAGGGGCGCTGCCCTGGGGCTGGTATGGTTGCGGGCCTTTTGGCCCTCCGTGAATTGAGGTACGCCGTCTGAGAGCGGCTCGGGGCATCCGCGCGGGCTTTCGCAATTGCCGGACGAGTGCCGTGAAATCTGTTTGACGCACACTCGGCGTTTGTTCTAGGGGCATCTGTGTTGTTCGTTGCACAAAAACCTCTCTTTCCGAATGAACAATGGTTCGCCTCATCCGGCGTGATGGCATTGGTCCTCGCGCCGACTCCGGGGCGCTTGACTCTTGTGCCGGTGAGTCGGTGGTGTTCGCTCGCCAGGCTCGCTCGACCACCGGCTCATTTGACTTCGTCTATCTCCGCTTCGCTCCGTTTCCATGACGCCTCCGGCGTCGCAAAGTGCGGGACACGCTCCAGACGATGAGTCCCGATTCCACGCCGGATGTCTATGCCGCCTCACTGGTGCCCGCGTTGCAGCGCATCCAGCATGAGTTCGGGTATCTGAAGCGCGAGGCGCTCGAGCGTTTCTCGGAGGAGTCCGGTGTGCCGCAGTACCGGCTCCAGGCGGTGGCGAGTTTCTTTCCGCATTTCCAGCTTTCGCGTCCGAAAAAAGTGATCCTGCGTGTCTGCCGCGACACGACCTGCCACCTGGCCGGGGCGGCGGGCGCATTGCGTGCATTGCAATCGCTGGCCGGCGATCAGGTCGCGGTGGAGGGCGTCTCGTGCCTCGGCCGCTGCGACCGGGCGCCTGCGGCCTGTGTCGCGATGCAGGGCTCGGAGCACGAGCATTTTTACCTCGCACGGACGGCGGATGAGCTGAAAGGGATCGTCTCGGCGTGTGTGCGCGGTGAGCCGCCAACGCCGGACCTCGATGCCGAACAGGAATATTCGTCGAAGGACTGGGTGATCGATCCGTATCACGGGAATGCGCCGGAGTATCTCGCGGTGCGCAAGGCCATCGCCGCGCGCGATGCCTCGCTCGCAGCGTCGGCGCGGATTTTGAAATCGGACTTCGCCTGGAACGCGTGGCGCGTGGAACGATTCCGGCAGGGTGCCATTCGCAAGATGGGCACGGAAATCCCGCTGGAGCCCGAGGTGGCGGAGGCGGTGCGCCACTGGCAGACGGAGACGGAGTGGGCCAAGGGCGCGGAGTTCGGCGGATGGGCCGAGGGGCTGCTGGGTGAACTCAAGGACGCCGACCTGCGCGGCATGGGTGGCGCGGGGATTCCCGCGGTGCAAAAATGGCGCGACGTGCGCGATGCGGTGAGAAATGCGCGGCTGCGCGAGAGCGATGACCGTGCGTTCATCGTCGTGAATGCCGACGAGAGCGAGCCGGCGACTTTCAAAGATCGCGAGCTGCTGCTCCGCGTGCCGCACACGATTGTCGAGGGCGTGATTTTGGCGGGGCTGATCACGGAGGCGTCGCAGGGCTTCATCTACATCCGCCACGAGTACGCCGAGCAGATCGAGGCGTGCCGTGCAGAGATCGCGCGCGCCGAGCAGTTGGGACTTTGCGGCGCGGATGCCCCGGTGCTTGGGCGGCCATTTCCGATCTCCGTTTTCGTCAGTCCGGGCGGCTACATCTGTGGAGAGCAGAGCGCGCTCATCGAGGCCATGTCCGACCGGCGTGCTGAGCCTCGCAATATGCCGCCGAAGCTGGAGACGAACGGCCTGCTGGATCTCCCGACGCTCGTGAGCAACGTGGAGACATTTGCGTGGACGCCATACATCGCCATCCACGGCGGAAAGGCGTACGCGGGACTCGGTGTGAACGGCTGGCAGGGGCGCAGATTTTTCTCCGTGTCGGGAGACGTGAAGCGGCCCGGTGTGTATGAAGTGCCGATGGGACTCACCTTGCGCGAACTGATCCATGGCGAGCAGTACTGCCGCGGCATCACCGGCGATGCGCAGCTCAAGGGCTTCGCGCCATCCGGGCCATCCGGCGGATTCCTGCCGGCGAAGCTCACCGCTGCAAACGGTCTGCCGCGTGATCACGTGAACAACAGGGCGTGGCAGGCGCTGGCGGCTCGCCGGGGTTTCGATCCTGCGGCGACGGAACTCGACATCCTCGACTTGGAACTGGAGCTGAATCTTTTCCGCGCGCTGAGTCCCACGCAGGCGCTCGGCGCCGGGCTCGTGGTGTATGCCGAGGGTCGCGACATGGTGGAGCAGGCGGTGAATTCGCTGGAGTTTTTCCGCAACGAGTCGTGCGGAAAATGTGTGCCGTGCCGGACCGGATCGCAGAAGCTGGCGTCGCTCGGCGCGCATCTCGTGAAGGGAAACATCGGTGCAGAGCGCTGGAAAAATGAGCTCGTCCCGCTTATCGGGGAAATGGGCAAGGCGATCGGCATGGCCTCGATCTGCGGCCTCGGGCGTTCCGTGCCGATGCCGCTGAATACCGTGATCGATTTTTTCCCGGATGATGTCGCGAGCCATCTGAATGTGCAGGAGGGCACGGCATGAGCGCGGAACCTTTGGGCGGACTTTTCATCCGCGACGATGACGAGGGATTGTTCAGCCGTGACATCGACGGGCAGCTCGTGCGTCTCGATTCGCCGACGGAATCCGACTACGGCAAGACCGTCACGATGCAGATCGACGGGCAGCCGGTGACCGTCCCGCTCGCCGAGCCGCTGAAGGACGCGAACGGCAACATCGTGCAGGACATCGAAGGGCGCACGACGCCGCGCTACACGACGATTTACGATGCCGCGCGGAAGCTTTACGTGCAGCGATCCGGCGACGAGGCGAAGATTCCGATCCCGACCCTGTGCCATCTCCCGCACATGACGCCCGTGGCCGTGTGCCGCCTGTGCGTGGTGCAGATCTACGGGACAAAGCGGGGCAAGCGCGCGGGTGAGCGGAAGCTCCTCCCCGCGTGCCAGCATCAGGTGAAGGAAGGCATGGAGGTCTTCACGATGAACGATCCGGGAAAAGACGGCGACCGCGTGCGTCAGACGGTGAAAGTGATGACGGAGCTGCTGGCCGTGAATCATCTCAAGCCCTTCGAGCCGCCATCGCTCGATCGCGAACTCGCGCCGTACAATGAACTCGGCCAGTTGGCCACGCGCTGCGACGCGCAGCCTGCGCGATTTGATCTCGATGTGTTTTCCGATCCTCCTCCCGAGGCACCGCCGAAAGTCGGCCGTCGCGGGCTGGATGCCTCGTCGCCGGTCTTCCTCGTGGATCACAGCGCGTGCATCCTGTGCGACCGCTGCGTGCGCGCCTGCGATGAAGTGCAGGAAAATCACGTCATCGGACGGACAGGCAAGGGGGTGACTGCCGGGATCAGCTTCGACCTGAACGAGCCGATGGGCAGCTCGGGCTGCGTGCAGTGCGGCGAATGCATGGTCTCGTGCCCGACCAGCGCGATCACTTTCAAGCCCGGCGCGCGGATCAATCTTCCCGCAGGGGATCGGACCAAGGAGGTGATCCCGCCGGCGGAGCTGATCTCCGATCGCATCTTCGCGGGCATCTCGCCGAAATTTCTCCTCTGGCAGCAGGGCCTCGTCATCCGCCGCCGCATGAAGGCGGGCGAGATCGTCTGCCAGCAGGGAGACGCGGGCAACACAGCGTTCCTCATCCGCAGCGGAAAATTCGAGGTCACCGTGAAGCAGCCGGACAAAAAGGATGTCGTGCGATTTCAGCTCACGCCCGCCGATGTTTTCTTCGGCGAGATGGCCTGCGTGACGGGGACGCCGAGGACCGCGAGCGTGACCGCACTCGACGACGCCGAAGTGTGGGAAGTGCGCCGCAACGTGCTGGATCGCATCATGCGCCTCCCGACGCAGCGGCAGCGCTTCGAGGCAAACTACCGCACACGCGCGCTCGATCTCGTGCTGCAAGGCGCGGAACTTTTCAAGGGCATCGCGGAGGATGAGTTCAAGAAGATCGTCAACTTCCTCCGCCCGCGGCTCACGTTCGTGCGCGTCAGTCCGGGGCAGACGCTTTTCCGCCAGGGCGACCGCGCGAATGCGATGTACCTCATCCGTCTCGGCCACGTCCGCATCGGAGTCCGTCGCTTTGGAAAAGAGACCGGCGTGCTTTCCCGCGGCCCCGGTGCGATCCTCGGAGAAATCGGACTGCTCGCGCTCTCGCCGCAGGATATCCGCAAGACAGCCGAGGACGTGGACAGCATCCTCGCAGTCGCGCTCGCCTGCGCAGGGGATGACCTTTCCGACGCAGTCGAAGCGGGCAAGCGCAACGCCACGTGCTCGGCGCTCGGATCCCTCGAAATGGCGCGGCTGAGCCGGCTGGATTTCCTGCAGCTCGCGCGCGAATTTCCCGCCCTCCGCCGCCGTCTCGTGGAGCAGTCCCTTTCCGTGCTGCGCGGCAACCTCGAGGGCAGTCCGCTGCTCCGCGAATACATCGAGCACGGACTTTACGAAGGCCGGAAGCTCCTCGCGCTGGACATGGATCTCTGCACGCGCTGCGATGAATGCACCAAGGGATGCGTGCAGCAGCACGGCACGGAATCGCACGGCACGCCCGTCACCCGCATGCTGCGCGACGGGGTCCGTTTTGGAAATTTCACCGTCGCCACCGCCTGCCGCTCCTGCAGCGACCCGCATTGCATGACGGGCTGCCCCGTGGACTCGATCCACCGCGGCAGACATCTGCAGATCGTGATCGAGGATCACTGCATCGGCTGCGGCCTCTGCGCATCGAACTGCCCTTACGGCAACATCAACATGGTCCCGAACCAGCGCCGCATGGTCGAACTCCCCGACCCCGCCGACGAGAGCAAAAAGATCATCCTCCCCCAACTCAAGGCCGTCACCTGCGACCTCTGCGACGCCGAGGGCCATCGCGACACGCCCGAGCCCCGCTGCGTCTCCGCGTGTCCGCACGAGGCGGCCTCGCGGATGACCGGTGAAGAGCTGCTCCGGCGTGTGATGGAGGCACCATCGAGGAGTGTGTAGATCGGGTCGGCCATCACCGGCGAACGCCCGTCGTTCGCGAGGTGATGAACCCGATTGCCATGCC
>JAYWEO010000266.1:0-6550 GCA_043779225.1 Prosthecobacter sp. | reverse complement strand
GATTGTGTCATCGGTGCAAAATGCGTCGCTGACGGGAGCGCAGGAGATACTGAATGCCTACGCGAAGCAGATCCTCGAAACGATCCAGCGCGATGGGTTTTACGTGCGGGTTCCGGCGGGCAAGCAATTCTACCTCTACGTGACGCAGACGTTGGATCGGTCGAAGGCAACCATCGGCGCGACGCGGCTGGCTGCGATCAAAAACACCAGCGAGGAAAAGGAAGACCCGAACGATCCGCTGGTTCGTCTCCGCAAGAATCTCCAGCGGCTTACTTCACCCGCCGTTGAGCCGACCACGACCGGCTCTCCGCGCCAATCGCCCACGAATGTCACTTCACCTCAATCGCTGCTCTTTCGATGAAAATCTCTCCACTGCTTTTCTTCCCAATGATTCTTGCCGCATGTGCGAGCCGATCCACGCCCGCGACGCGGACGGGCGCTCGTGACGTGCCGGGCACTATGCTATCGGGCAAGGGAGTCGAGAGCGTGCGTTACGCGGAAAACATCAAAGCCTATCCGCTCGGTCGCTACATCGATCCCAGCAACTCCCGGATCATGCACGAAGGGCACAGCATCTATCGCGTCGAGACGACGGCTAAATGGAATCTGCATCCCAATGCGCCGGTGCCCATGCCGCGTGGCCCGTTTAACATCCGCGACAGTGCCCGGACAACTTCGCCCGTTGGCGATGAGTTGGTCGCCGAATTGAACCAGCAGAAGGAGGCAACCAAGGCAATCATGCAGGGCGGACAGGTGGTGTCGCAGAAGCTCGGTGAACTTTCGGGCAAGTTTCAGCAGACACAGGAAATCGCCGCACAAAATGCCCTGCTGAAGCAGGAGGTGAACACCACCAAACAGCGGCTGGACGCCCTTGAAGAAGAACTCCGCAAACAGCCGACAACCACACCGGCACCCACGAACAAGACTCGCGTAGGCGACAAACCCGAGTGGTAGCCCGCAAAATATTTCCAAACCAACAAACCCACAACCCATATGCCAAGTACACAACTAGCTACCATCGAACTAAACCCGGACAAGTATCAGCTCTACGTCGCCGCCGACAAAGAGATCGGTGAGCGCCTCGGCCATTCGCCCGGCCCCGAATTCCTCATGTCCCTAATGCTGGAGAACGAGGAGGACTCCGCCGATTTGGCGGACATCTATTGCCACACCGTCTTGCGCCACGCGAACGACTAACCACGACCACCCGAAGAAACTACCATTATGCTCAAAGGAAAATCAAAACCAGAATCAGGCGACGCGGCGCAGGATGGCCAGCAACCGCAGTTCAAGGAAAACCCGCAGGTCAACGCGAAGATTGACGACTATATCAAGAACAACCCCAAGCAATGGGATTTCATCCAATCCATGCCGCCGGAACGTATGGCCCGCGCGCTCGTCCTCACGGAAATTCAGAAGCAGGATCGCACGCAAAAGATGGAGCAATCCATTATGCGAAAACTGGACGAAAACCCGGAGATGAAGCAGAGCATTCAGAACATGGTGAAAAACATGCCCGAGGAGCAACGGGAGAAGGCGATGATTTCGATCGCCCGCCAGACGATGAGAGTGACCGCGCCGAAGCAGACTCCGGCTGCAGGTGTGAAGGTCTGACCTCCGACGAGCCACGCCGCGCCCCCGCACAAAGACTTTCGCCTTTTCCACGTCGCGTTCGCTACCGCGGCTCCGCTCCAAAGGCGAAAGACTTTGTTCCCGCCCGCCACGAAAGCGAATGATGTCGCCGCTCCACGTTGTTGCGCGGCCACATCGGGGGGCGCGGATTTCGCAGGCAAATGTTGCTCCACCGGCGGAGCCGTGAAAGCGGCGCAGTGATTCATGGTTGGCGTCGTGATCCGACGCATTGACAACAATTCGCGCAAAGCCGCGGGCGATTCCACACAGGCCGACGGGATTCCCGACGACTTCTACCAGCAAAAATTGAAGGAGGCGCTTGGGGCGGGGGTTGAAGCTCTGAACGATCCTGAAATCGAGATGAAGGTTGAGGCATACTTCCGCGAGAATCCGAGCTTCAGCCGGGATGCTGTGCATGTCGCCGCCGCAGCTTGCCGTTTCAAGAAGGAGAAGATCACAGCGAGCCACCGTCACAATGCGGAGCGGCAGCAAGAAACCTTTTCCCGTTCGATGGGAGTTTGATATGTTGAAGCGCAACGGAAAACCAACGGCGGAGCAGCAACTCAGCCTTTTCGATTTTCTGCCATCCAGAAAGGACACATCCGATGACCACCTACCCACTGACCGGCTACGGCCTCATGGCGAAACGCCACTGGACGGAATTTCGTCCGCAAATGGTGAACGAGTTGGAGACGCAGGGCAGATTGGAGGAGGCGCTATACGAGGCGCAGGAAGCGACCAGCGAGGAGATGATGGAACTGCGCAGCAAGCTCCAGAAGGAGCAGAGCCTGACGCCTCAGCAGGCGCACGACCAAGCGTGGGAATTGATCCGGGAGAAATATATTCTCCTTCCGCCGGAAGAAACGGCCAGCGTCTAAACGCGGGCAATTACCGCATTCAGCCCGCCGACCGGCTGGATGAAGGTTCGCTCAGGCAAAAATGCCGCAATAATTTAGCGGCCATTGAACTCGTCCGCAAACTGGACGCGGAAGGTCGCGCGGCAACGGACGAGGAGCGAAGTGTTCTCGTGAAGTATGTCGGATGGGGCGGCATCCCACAGGTCTTTGCCGAACAGGCGTCAGGGGAATGGGAAGATGAACGTCAGAAGCTTGTCAGCTTGTTGACGCAGGAGGAATTCGAGTCGGCCCGCGCTTCAACTCTCAACGCGCACTACACTTCGCCCGTGGTCGTCAACGCAATTTACAACGCGGTGTCACGGCTCGGGTTTGAGGGTGGCCGCGTCCTCGAACCGGCGCTGGGCATCGGGCATTTCTTCGGCCTGATGCCGGTCGAGATGAGCGCGCATTCGCGGCTGACCGGGATTGAGCTTGATCCGATCTCGGCCAGCATCGCGCGCCGTCTCTACCCGGACGCGGACATTCGCAATCAGGGATTCGAGAACGCGAGGCTCGTGGACGGCGCGTTCGACCTCGCGATTTCCAACGTGCCGTTTGGCGACTACAAGCTACACGACCCGCAGTTCAACGAACGGAACTTTCTCGTCCACGATTACTTTTTCGCCAAGGGCATGGAGAAGATGCGGCCCGGCGGGCTGATGGTGTTCATCACGTCGAAAGGGACACTCGACAAGATCGACTCGCGCCTGCGCGATCATCTCCACGACAAGGCCGACTTTCTCGGCGCGATCCGTTTGCCGAATACAGCGTTCAAGCAGAACGCGAATACCGAAGTCACCGCCGACATCCTTTTTCTGCGCAAGCTGGAGGCCGGTGAAACTCCGAGCGGACCCGCGTGGTCGGCTTTGGCCGAGCACAGCAACGCCGAAGGCGTCGTTTTCCAAATCAACGAATACTTCGCAGCCAATCCTGACATGATGCTCGGCACAATGCAGGAGGTTGGTTCGATGTATCGAGGGGATGAACCTGCGCTGGCTCCCGATGCGCGCGACCTGGCGGAGGCGTTGCGTGAGGCAGTCACCAATCTGCCTTCCAACATTTACCGTCAGATCGCGCGAGAAACGCGGGCTGGCGATGTGGAGAAGGAAGACATCCTTGCACCCGATTACGTGAAGGAGAACGCCTACACGCTGCATGATGGGCATATTGCGATGCGTGTCGGCAACGTCTTGCAGCCGCTCGAAAACCTGGGCGAAGACCGTGCGCGGCGCATCCGGGGGATGATCAAATTGCGCGATGCTGTGCGCGCAACGCTGCGCACGCAGATCGAAGGCCGCGACGATGAAGCCATTCTGCACGCCCGTCGCATCCTGAATGAGCAATACGACTATTTCACGGCGCGCTTCGGGCCGCTCAATGAAAAGGCAAACCTCAGAGCGTTCGACAGCGATCCCGACTTGCCGCTGCTATTGTCGTTGGAAGATTTCAACGACGAGACGCGCAAGGCGACAAAGACAGCGATCTTCCGGGAGCGCACGATTCAGCAGGCGCAAGCTCCGCGGTTCGCGGAGACACCGAAGGATGCGCTGGTGCTCGCACTGAATGCAACCGGACGGGCGGACTTGGCGACGATGGAGGCGTTGTTGAGCCGGCCGCCGGAAGAATTTCTGCCGGAGTTGAAGGGAATGGTTTATCGGAATCCGCAGAGCGAACAGTGGGAGACCGATGACGAATACTTGTCGGGCGACGTGCGCTCGAAGTTGGTGGACGCGCGGGCCGCGGCGGAGGCTGACACACAGTATCGGGAAAATGTTACTGCACTGGAAGCGGTTCAGCCCGCCGACTTGAGCGCATCGGAAGTTGATGCGCGTTTGGGGGCGGTGTGGATTCCGGCGACGGACGTTGAGGCTTTCGCGAGGACGCTTCTCGGCAGCGAAGGAATCACGGTCCAGCACGCGGCGGCGATTGGCACTTGGTTTGTGAAAGCGGACTTCGCGGCGCGCGGCACGGTGGCGAACACGACGGAATGGGGCACGACGAGGTATTCCGCGATCGAGCTGATCCAGGACGCGCTGAACCTCAAAACGCCGACGGTGTATGACTCCGACCCAAAGACGGATGCGCGAATCATCAACGCGCAGCAGACTGAGGGCGCGCGGGACAAGATGGACAAGATCAAAGAGCGCTTCAAAGGCTGGATTTGGGAGGACGACGAGCGCCGGGAAAGGCTGTGCCGCAAATACAACGATGAGTTCAACAGCATCCGGTTGCGCGTCTTCAATGGGAGCCACCTCACGCTGCCTTCCAGCAGTCAGCAGATCCAACTGCGACCGCATCAAAAGAATGCCGTCTGGCGCATCGTCCAAAGCGACAGCACGCTGCTCGCGCATGTCGTCGGCGCAGGCAAGACTTACACGATGGTCGCAGCGGGGATTGAGTTGAAGCGGCTGGGGCTCGCGACGAAGCCGATGTTTGTCGTGCCGAATCACATGCTCGGGCAGTTCTCGACCGAATTGCTCATGCTCTACCCGACGGCCAACATCCTCGTCGCGGGCAAGGAGGATTTCGAGGCATCGAAACGCGCGCGGCTTTTCAGCCGCATCGCCACTGGAAATTGGGATGGAGTGATTGTGACCCACGCGAGCTTTGAGAAAATCCCGGTGTCGGTGGAGACGCGGAAAGAGTTCATCGCGGAGCAAATCCACGAAATCAAACAGGCCATTCGCGAGCAGCGCAGCGAGCGGGGAACAAGGCTGGTGAAAGAACTGGAGCGCGTGCAAAAGCGACTGACGGCCAAGCTGGAGGGTCTTTCCGCCGACCACAAAAAGGACAACACGCTGATCTTCGAGGAGCTCGGGATTGATCGGCTCTTCATTGACGAAGCGCACAAGTTCAAAAACCTTTTCTACGTGACGAAGATGACGCGGGTCGCGGGTCTGCCGCAGACGGCATCGGAACGCGCTTTCGATATGTTCCTCAAGGTCCAGCACATCCAGTCGAAGAACAAAGGCGGAGGCGTGATCTTCTCCACCGGCACGCCGATTTCCAACACGATGGCGGAGATGTTCACCATGCAGCGTTATTTGCAAATGGGCGCGCTGCGGCGCAACCAACTCCAGCATTTCGATTCGTGGGCGGGCACCTTCGGCGAGATTGTCAGTACGATGGAACTGAGCCCGGACGGCAGCGGCTACCGGCTGCAAAGCCGCTTTGCCCGCTTCGTGAACGTGCCGGAGCTGATGCAGCAATTCCGCCAGGTTGCCGATGTCCAGACTGCGGAAATGCTCAAGCTGCCCGTGCCGAAACTTGAGCAGGGGAGGCCCGTCACCGTCAGCGCGCCGACAACACCGGAGTTGAAACGGTTCGTGGATCACCTCGTCAAACGGACGGAAAAAATCAAGAGCGGCAAAGTCGATCCGCGCGACGACAACATGCTCAAGATCACGACCGAAGGCCGGAAAGCCGCGCTCGATTTGCGGCTCATGCTCCCGCATGTGCGTGACAATCCAGACTCCAAGACGAATCAGTCCGTCGAAAAAATCCACCAAGTCTGGCTCGACACGGCCGCGCAGAAAGGAACGCAGATGGTATTTTGCGACCTATCCACACCGAAGGCGGGCGGCAAAGGTTTTTCGGTCTATGAGGACGTGCGTGACAAGCTGCTCGCGCGCGGGATTCCTGCCGGCGAAATCGCGTTCATTCAGGATTACGACAACGACACAGCCAAAGCATTCCTTTTCAAAGCAGTGCGCGAAGGAAAAGTGCGCGTGCTTTTGGGCAGCACTCCAAAAATGGGGGAGGGCACCAATGTGCAAAAGCGGCTCGCCGCGCTCCACCATCTCGATGCGCCGTGGCGTCCCGCCGACATCGAGCAGCGCGAAGGCCGCATTCTTAGGCAGGGCAACGAAAACGAATACGTAAAGATTTTCCGCTATGTGACCGAGGGCAGCTTCGACGCCTATATGTGGCAGACGCTCGAAACCAAATGCCGCTTCATCTCGCAGGTGATGACCGGCGACGCGACGATGCGTCGCGCCGAGGACGTGGACTCTGCCGCGCTG
>JAYWEO010000265.1:0-3222 GCA_043779225.1 Prosthecobacter sp. | reverse complement strand
TCCGCATGGCTCGCGCAGAACGGCTGCGACTCCGCGCCGCTGCTCTGGCATGTGGACTACTGCTGCCGCGACGACTACGGCGCAGGCTCCGCACAAGTGAGCGCATGGGCGGGCATCCACTACTTCGCCTCGCGCAACGCCCACGCCGCGGCCACCGAGCACGACACCGTCTTCACATGGCCCGAGGGCAACGGCTGGCTCGTCCGCCGGATCGCCGAGCCCGTGCGCGAACACATCCGCACTGGTTGCATCGTCTTCAATGTCGAGCCACACGCGGATGGCGCGCGCGTGGACTTCTTCGATCTCGCGGCGGGAAAAAGCATCCGCCTCCGCGCAAGCCGCGTCATCTGCGCCGCGCCGCGCTTTGTCGCACAGCGTTTCATCCGCGGCATCGCGCCCGCAAGCGGCCTCGAATATTCCCCGTGGATGGTCGCCAACATCACACTCGACGCGCTCCCCGCCGGACACGGCTCGCCCCTCGCGTGGGATAACGTCATGCGCGGCAGCCGCAGCCTCGGCTACGTCGTCGCCACGCATCAGCACCTCCACCCCGTCCCCCGCGGGACCGTCCTCACCCACTACTGGCCGCTCGATGACTCACCACCGCGCGACGCCCGCACACAGGCGCTCGCATGCACGCACGCCGACTGGTGCGCACAGATCGTCGCCGACCTCCGCCATCCGCACGCCGACATCGCCGCGCACATCCGCCGCGTGGACGTGTGGCTCTGGGGCCACGGCATGATCCGCCCCGTGCCCGGCTTCATCTGGGGCGACACGCGCAGGCAGATGCTCGCACCGCACGGCGCGATCCACTTTGCCCACTCGGACATGAGCGGCATCTCCATCTTCGAGGAAGCCTACACGCGCGGCTGCCACGCCGCCGATGCCGTCCTCGCATCCGCCTTGTAAAAAATGCACCTCCCGCTCGCCCGCCACACCCTGCTCGAACTCCGCGGCTGCCACGTCGCGCTGCTGAACGATCCCCCCGCGCTCAAGGCGCTCCTCCTCGAAGCCGTCCGCCTCGGCCACGGCACCATCGTCACGGAAATCTTCCACACCTTCAGCCCGCACGGCGTGAGCGGAGTCGTCGTCATCGCCGAATCGCACGTCGCCATCCACACCTGGCCCGAGCATGCGTATGCCGCCGTGGATATTTTTTCCTGCGGCACAAAGCTGGATCACACCATCATCCGCGACCATCTCCGGGCCGCGCTAGCTGCGGAAAATGTCGAATCCCGCGAACTCACGCGCGGGTGAGTTCGCAAATGATTTCCTGCAAGCGGTAGATTCCCCTTGCTGTGCAGCGCGCCCCGGCTTATCTCCACGCCATACCAAATCGCGGGGTGGAGCAGCCCGGTAGCTCGTCAGGCTCATAACCTGAAGGTCGTGGGTTCAAATCCCACCCCCGCAACCACTCCATAGGCCTTGCCCCTGGTTTGGTGGACTATCGAGAGGGAGCTTGGAAGCATGGTTTGCTCAGATGAGTGGGTTCTCGAAGTTCACAGGGGATTGGAAGCCCAAGTCGCCGCCCGTCGGCTGGGCATACCACGCGGCGGTCTGCGCTTTGGCCACGACTTGCGTGGCCACCTTGTTCGTGTCCGCATAGGTGATGTCGGCCACCCATACGGCGTCGGCTGGCCCATCAGCCGATTGGAAGCCACGGGCAGATCGTGATTGCTGTCGCTCAGACTGATGCGGAAGCGTCGGCGGGATCGCTGCCGCAGGCATGGCGGCGCTCGCGCAGCCAGCGCATCACCCGCGGACTGCCGCAGGTCTGGCGGCTCTGGTGATGCGCCTGCACGATGAGCCCCAGCAGCGTCGCATGGGCCTGCGCACGCGGTCCCGGCCGGCGACCGCGCTGATTTCACCACCACCACGGCATCCAAGACTGGGAGCACTGCCTCGGATAGCGTCTGCTACCGGATGGCGGCGATTGCGATTCAGGAAGCGCCGGAAATACAGCCCGAACCGGATCGGGCAGACGCTCCGCAATCTCGTGAGGGGCGCGCATGGCACCGTCACCAGATCACATTGGATTGCCCTATTGCGGCCGCCGCCGCGAAGCACGACCACGCAGTCTCGTAAGCCGAAGCGACTTCTTGGAGTGGCGATCTGTGCGGCGTGGCGTCATGATCAACGGGTGAAAATTCCGCTGCTCCGACTTCTGCCCGCGCTCGCCTTCGTGCTGCCGGGCTTGGTCGCGGCGGGAGATTGGCGCGGTGCGTTCAGCGCGGAGTTGCGCGCGGCCAATCGGCAACTGGCCGCGCGGCGCGCGGAGCTGGCGGCTTTGGGAAATCCGGTTGTGGGAAACACGGTGCCGCAGCTCGGGTATCAGCATCAGCAAATGCCGGCGCCGCCGCCGGAGTCGCCGTGGGTGCAGGTCGATCTCGGAAGCTCACAGCGGCTGGATGTGGTGGCGCTCGTGCCGGTGCTGGTGGATTTCCAGCCCGTCGAACGCGGGGCGTATGGGTTTCCGCGGCGCTTTCGCGTGGATGTTTCGGATGACGTTTCGTTTGCCAGCTTCACGCCGCTGCTCGTGCATACGGATGAAGATTTTCCGCCGCCGGGCGTGGCCCCAGTGGTCATTCCGGCGGGGGGAAAGTCGGCGCGTTTCATCCGCGTCACGGTCACGCGGCTGGCGGAGGAAAATGGCACATTCTTTTTCGCGCTCGCGGAACTGATGGCCTTGCAAGGCAATCGCAACGTCGCGCTCGGCGGTGCGGTCACGGCGTCGAGTTTGGTGAACATCGGCCAGCGCTGGCACACCTCCTTTCTCACCGATGGCCGCACGCCGCTCGGGCCGCCGATTCGGCACGGCGTGATGCCCACGTTTGATGCGCTCTTTACCACCGTGCGCGAGGATGGCTCGCCGGCGTGGATGGCGGTGGATCTCGGCGCGGAGAAGGCGCTGGATGAGGTGCGCCTGCATCCGCTGCACGCGCGGCAGGGCGCGGATGTGCCGGGCTTTCGCTTTCCCGCGCAATTCCGAGTGGACCTCGCGACGCAGCCGGATTTCGCGGATGCGCAGGTGCTTTTTGATAGCGGCGGCGAGGATTACCCGAATCCCGGAAACAATCCCGTGACGATCCAAGCCGGCGGAAGACGTGGCCGCCATGTGCGCGTGGTCATGCTGAAAAGCGAGAACCCCAACGCGACCGAATTTGCGCTCTCGGAACTCGAGGTGCAGGCCGCGGGACGGATGGCGTCGCTCGGCTGCGC
>JAYWEO010000264.1:0-3765 GCA_043779225.1 Prosthecobacter sp. | reverse complement strand
TCCCGAGAAACAGAGCGCTTCGTGGAAAACGCAGCATGGTGAACGCACCTGCTTTCTCAATCGGCGGCGATCTGCCCGTCCATCGCATCGGCTACGGCGCGATGCGGCTCTGCGGGCAGCCGGGAAATTTCGGCCCATTCGCCGACTGGACCGCCGGTGAAAACCTGCTGCGCCGCGCCGTCGAACTCGGCGTGAATTTCTTCGACACCGCCGAGGCATACGGCCCCGGCGACAACGAGGAGATCATCGCATCCGCGCTGCATCCGTATCGCGAAGGAGTCGTCATCACGACAAAAGGCGGCGTCACCAAAACATCGCCGACGAATGTCTTTCCCGATGGCTGTCCGGAAAATCTCCACCGCGCGTGCGAGGACAGCCTGCGCCGCTTGCGCATGGATCGGATCGATCTCTACCAGTTGCACAGGCCCGATCCGAAAGTCCCCTTCTCCGATTCCGTCGGCACACTGGCCACACTGCGCGCCGAGGGAAAAATCCGGCACATCGGACTTTCAAACGTCAGCGTCGCGCAGATCGAAGAGGCACGGAAAATCGTCCCCATCGCCTCCGTGCAAAACCGCTACAACCTGCGCGAACGCGGCATGGACGACGTCCTCGCACTTTGCGAACAGCACGGCATCGCATTCCTTCCGTACGGCCCGCTCGGCGCGCAGCCCTTCGAGCGCGGCGCACCGCTCAGCTCGGCAGGAAGTCCGCTCGCAGCAATCGCCACACGCATCGGCGCCACACCCGCACAGGCCGCACTCGCGTGGCTGCTGCGGCGTTCGCCGAACATCATCGTGATTCCCGGCACGACGGTGATTTCCCATCTGGAAGAAAACATCGCCGCCGCCAGCGTCGCACTCAGTGACACAGACTTCGCCTCACTCGCCGCGTTGAAAACGGAGTGACTCGCACGCGCGTTTCCCTACGCTCCGCGCGCATGTCACCCGAAGAACGCCTCGCCGAACTCCGCCTCGAACTCCCGCCCGCTCCGAAACCCGTCGCCGTGTACAAGCCGCTCGTCATCGTCGGCAGCATGGCCTACGTCTCCGGCCACGGCCCGCTGCGCACGGATAAGACACTCATCACCGGCATCGTCGGCCGCGACCTCACCCTTGAAGCAGGCAAAGCCGCCGCGCGCCAGGTCGGCCTCGCCATCCTCGCCACACTCCGCTCGGAACTCGGCAGCCTCGACCGCGTCGCACGCCTCATCAAAGTGCTCGGCATGGTGAACACCGCGCCCGACTTTTACGACCACCCGAAAGTCATCAACGGCTGCTCCGAACTCTTCGCCGAAATCTGGGGCACAGAGAACGGCGTCGGCGCACGCAGCGCCGTCGGCATGGGCCCGCTCCCCGGCAATATCGCAGTCGAGATCGAGGCAATCTTTGAGCTGCACGAGCGGTGAATTGTGAATGCTGGATTTTGGATTTTGAATTTCTTCCGCGCTCCCGATGCGTGCAGTTTCATTCGGAATCCGACATTTCCACATGCGCATGTCCGTGAATAGGAATCCTCAATTCAACATTCAGAATTCAAAATTCAAAATTAGGAACTCCCCATGACCACCCAGGACTGGACACTCATCACCCTCGCCATCGCCTCCGTCGTCCTCCTCGTCGTGCTCGTCACGCGGTTGAAGGTGAATGCATTCCTCGCCCTTGCACTCGCCTCGCTCGTCGTCGGCGCAGGCGCGGTCATGATGGGATTCAAGACCAAGGGTGCCACGGAATCGCTCAGCATGTTTGCCGTCGTCGAGATTTTCGGCACGGGCCTCGGCAAGACGCTTGGCAGCATCGCCGCGCTGATCGGCCTCGGCACGATGCTGGGAAAACTGCTCGCGGAAAGTGGCGGCGCGGAAGTCATCGCACGACGATTCACCGCCATCTTCGGGCCGAAGCGCGTCGTCTGGTGCGTCATGGCGCTCGCCATTGTGATCGGTCTGCCGACGTGGATGGCCGTGGGTCTCGTACTGCTGTTGCCCGTCCTCATCACACTCACACACGAGTCGAAGCAGCCCTTTCTCACACTCGCGATTCCGCTTATCTCGTGCCTCAGCGTCATGCACGGGCTGATGCCTCCTCACCCCGGCCCCGTCGCCGCCATGGCTGCATTTCGCGCGGCGAATTTTGACCCGAACATTGGGAAGGTCCTCGCCTGGGGTTTCCTCATCGGCTTGCCGACCGCGATCGTCGCCGGCCCCATCTTTGCACGCCGCGCCGCACGCCTCGTGAATGCAGACGCGCCGCCGATGCCCTCCCTCGCGAGTCGCGAAGGCATCACTGCGCCGGGATTTGGCCTCACCCTTTTCACCATTCTCTTGCCGGTAATGCTCATGCTGATCGACACGGTTGCGAGACTTTGCATCTCCTCAGACGTCGCGCTCCGCACGGACTTTCAGACGACGCTGCTCAAGTCGGCCAGCTTCATCGGCCACAGCACCGTCGCCCTGCTCGTGTCCGTGCTGTTCGCCTCATGGTCCTTCGGCACGCGCTGCGGCTACACCTCGGCACAGGTGCTGAAATTCACCGAGCAAAGCATCGCATCCGTCGGCCTCACGCTGCTCGTCGTCGGCGGTGGCGGCGGGTTCGCCGCTGTGCTGCGCGACGCCGGCGTGGCCGATTCCATGGGCGCGCTCGCCACGAAACTTGGCCTGCCCGTGCTCATTTATGGGTGGCTCATCGCGGCGTTCATCCGCGTCGCCGCAGGCAGCGCCACCGTGAGCATCATGACCTCCGCCGGGCTCGTCGCGCCGGTGATGCACCTTTACCCCGGAACAAACGTCGAGCTGCTCATCATCGCCATCGGCTGCGGCTCGCTCTTTCTCTCGCACCTGAATGACGGCGGATTCTGGATCGTGAAGGACTCCCTCGGACTCACCGTCAGCCAGACGCTGCGCACGTGGACGATCACAGAAACGATCATCGGCATCGTCGGCCTGATCATCACGCTCGGAGTCCACGCCATCTGGCGGGCTTTCCAGCACTGAGCTTTCCTGCCACGTCAGATCGTCTGCGCGAGGAAGCCGCCGTCCACGACGAGATCCGTGCCCGTGACGAAACTCGATGCCTTGTGCGCCGCGAGGAATACCGCCGCACCGATCAGCTCATGGCTTTCGCCAAAACGCTTCATCGGCGTGTGACCCCAGATCGCCTGCGTGCGCGGAGTCGGCGAGCCGTCCTCATTAAAGAGCAGCTTCCTGTTTTGCTCCGCAGGGAAAAATCCCGGCGTGATCGAATTCACACGCACGCCCTTCGTCGCCCACTCGCGCGCGAGGAACATCGTGAGACTCAGCACCGCCGCCTTGCTCGCCGAATAGGCGACGACCCGCGAGAGCGGGATGCGCGCACTGGCGCTCGCGATGTTGATGATGCTGCCACGGCCACGCTCACACATCGCCGGGCCGAATTCCTGACTCGGCAGCAGCACACCTCCGACCACGTTCATGTCAAAGTTCGCGTGCCAGTCATCAATCGTGATCGACTCGATGGGCCGCTCGGGAGTGACAGTCACCTTCGGATCATTGCCGCCCGCCGCATTCACCAGAATGGTCGGCACGCCGAGCACCTCGGACACGGCCTGATGCGCTTCGTGCAAGCTCGCCTTGTCCATCGCATCCGCCGCAAAAAAATCCGCCGTCCCGCCCGCTGCACGAATAGCCTTCACGCGCGCCTGGCCGCGTTCCGCATTGCGGCCGAGCACCGCGATTTTTGCGCCTGCCGCTGCAAGGCCGTCGGCCAGCGCACCGCCGAGGACACCGGTCGC
>JAYWEO010000263.1:0-4134 GCA_043779225.1 Prosthecobacter sp. | reverse complement strand
GGCTACAATCTCTACGGCCAGCTCGGCGACGGCACGACCACGAGTCGCAGCATCCCTGTGCAAATCGGCACCGCAACGAACTGGAGAGAAGTCGCCACCGGCTATTATCACACCATCGCTCTCAAGACGGACGGCACGCTCTGGTCCTGGGGTTACAATTCCGACGGACAGCTCGGCAACGGAGTCAGCGACACCGCCGTGCACCCGACGGCCACACAGGTCGGCACCGCCGCGAATTGGACACACGTCGTCTCGCACGGCTACCATATCATCGCCACGCGCAGCGATGGCACGCTGTGGAGCTGGGGTTACAACCTCTATGGCCAGGTGGGCAATGGCACCACTACCACCCCGGTAAGCACACCTGTGCAGATCGGCACGGCCACAAACTGGAGCAGCATTTCCACCGGCCAATACCATTCCACCGCCACCCGGACGGACGGCACGCTCTGGGCGTGGGGGCTAAATGCCAACGGCCAGCTCGGAGATGGCACCACCACGACCCGACCCAGCCCCGTGCAAATCGGTGCCGCTACCAATTGGAGCGCGGTGGCCGACGGCTACTTCCAAACGCTCGCCACCAAGACCGACGGCACCCTGTGGTCCTGGGGCTTGAACAACTACTCGCAGCTCGGCAATGCCGGGACCACGCAGCGCACAGCGCCCGCGCAAGTCGGCACCTCCGCCGGCTGGGGCACCGTATTCCCGAGCAGCTACCAGACGCTCGCCACCACCGCCGACGGCACGCTGTGGGCCTGTGGCTTCGCGAACAGCGGCAGTATCGCCTACGCGTGGCGCAATCAGCTCGTCCCCGACCTCGTCCTGCCCGCGCTCACTCCCGCGCAGACGATCACTTTCTCCACGCCTGCCACGGTGACAGTCGGCAACACGATCACGCTCGCCGCAGCCGCGAGCAGCGGGCTGCCTGCGAGCTATATTGTCGCCGGGCCGGCGGCTTTGAATGGCGACCAGCTCACCATCACCGGCCCCGGCCTCATCATCATCACCGCCTATCAGCCGGGTGACAGCTTCTGGCAGTCTTCTGACATCGCCGCACAATTCATCAACGCGCCCGCACCGGGCGTCACGGCTGTGACTGTCGGCAATCTGACCACCACCACCGCGACCCTCAGCGGCATCGTCAATCCCAACGGCACGATCACGGTGGCGAAATTCCAGAGCGGAACGACGACGGGCTATGGGACCGACACTGCGATCCTCCTGAACCCTGCCAACGGCGTGACGGATCAAAGCGCGAGCACCGTGCTGACGGGACTCACTCCCGGTTCTTCGTATCACTTCCGCGTCACCGCGACGAATGTGGGCGGGACGACCGACAGCCTTGACGTGATTTTCAGCACCATCGGACTGAATGATGCGAACCTGACCGCGCTCGTCCCGAGCAGCGGAGTCCTCACGCCCGCGTTCGCCAGCGGGAACACCAGCTACGCTGACAGTGTGTCGAACGCCACGGCCACTATCACCGTCACGCCCACTGCCTTGAACCCGAACTCCACCATCCAGGTGCGCGTGAATGGAGGTGCCTATGGTGCCGTGGCAACCGGGACTGCGAGCGGTCTGCTCGCGCTGAATGTCGGCTCGAACACCGTCAATGTGCTCGTGACTGCGCAGGACACTGTGACGACAAAACTCTACACCATCGCTGCCACGCGCAGGACTCCGTATCAGGATTGGGCCTTCGGCCTCGGCCTCGGCGGCGCGGGCTTGGATCCGAATGGTGATTTTGACGGCGACGGCATCAAGAACATCCACGAATGGGCCTTTGGCACCAACCCGGCATCGGGAGCCGGCGGCACCATCCGCGTGAATGCTGGCGTGCTCCTCGCGCACGGCGGTCCCGCGGTGCTTGCAGTTCCGGATGGGCTGGGAGGTGTGTCCTACTTCGCACTCTTCGGCCGTCGCAAGGATCGCAGCACCGTCGGGCTCACCTATGCGGTCGAGTTCAGCGACGCACTCTCGGGTTGGAATGTGAGCGCCGTCACGCCGACCGTCGTCGCGCAGGACAGCGAGATCGAAGCCGTCACCATTCCATTCCCGCCGGTGGTCATCAATCCGCCGCAGGAATACTTCCGCGTGAGGGTGAACGGCCAATGACGATGCCTCCACGAGGCGTCTTCTTTCCGGCCTGACGAACGGTGGCGTGGCCCAATGGCGCACGCCTGCCGCAAGGCTGCGCTCGACTTGTCGCGGATCGCCGCTATCTCTGCGCGCCCTATGTTCTGGACCGAAGATGTCGCCGCCAAGTGCGTCGGCCCGCAAATCATCAACGATTCGAAGACTCCGAGCGGCCGCGTTCACGTGGGCGCGATGCGCGGCGTGCTCATCCACGATGCGATTTTCCGCACGCTGAAGGAAAAAGGGATCGAGGCGCGCTACCTCTTCGGCGTGGACGACTATGATCCGCTCGACGAAATCCCCGCGGGCAAGGGCGCGCACTTCGAGCAGTTCCTCGGCCAGCCGCTGTGCAATGTGCCGCCGCCGGATGGCTCGTCCGCGAGCGACATGGCCGAGCATTACATCTCGGAATTTTTCCAGGTCTTCGAGGAGCTGGGTGTGAAGGTGGAAAAATACCGCATGCGCGACATCTACCGCAGCGGGAAATTCAACGAGGCGATTGACATCATCCTGCGCAACGCCACGACCGTGCGCCGCGTGTACAAGGAAGTCTCGAACTCCGACCGCGCCGAGACGTGGTTTCCATTCCAGACCGTGTGCGAAAAGTGCGGGCGCATCGGCACCACGGAAGTCTTTGCGTACGACGGCAAAGAGGTCAGCTACCGCTGCCGTCCCGACATGGTGAAGTGGGCGCGCGGCTGCGGCCACGAGGGGAAAGTGTCGCCCTTTGACGGACGCGGAAAGCTCCCGTGGAAACTCGAATGGGTCGCAAAGTGGATCAGCTTCCCCGTGACCATCGAGGGCGCGGGCAAGGATCACTCGACCAAGGGCGGCTCGCGCGACGTGAGCGCCGCGTGCCTGCGCGCGATTTTCCAAAAGGAGCCGCCGCTCAATGTGCCGTATGAATTCTTCCTCGTCGGCGGCGCGAAGATGTCGTCAAGCAAAGGCATCGGCGCGAGCGCGCGCGACATGGCGAACCTTCTGCCACCGGAGCTGCTGCGCTTCCTGATGATCCGCACGAAGCCGAATTCGCCCGTGAATTTCGACGTCCACGAGGAAGGCATCGTGAAGCTCTTCAACGAATACGATCGCTTCCACGATCGCACCGTGACCGGCAAGGCCACGGCGGACGAGGCATTCGTCACGCGCCTCGCCGCGCCCGCGTCTATCGAGGGGCATGAGTTCAACGCAAACTTCCAGCTCGTCACCGCGCTCATCCAGATGCCGCACCTCGACGCCGTGAAGGAGATCGAAAAGCGCGCAGGCCATGTGCTCACCCCGAGCGAGCGCACGCACCTCGAAGCGCGCATCCGCTCCGCGCAAGTGTGGGTGGACGGCTACGCCACCGATGAGGAAAAGACGCGCCTGCAGGAAACGCTCCCCGCGCGCGCCGCCGAACTCACGCAGGCTCAGCGCGCATTCCTGCACGCGCTCGCCGACGCGCTGCCGGACACGACGTGGGAGGACGATGCGCTCCAGTCGAAAATCTTCGAGGTCGCGCGTCTCACGCCCGTCGAGCAGCCGCTCGCATTCAAGGCGCTCTACCGCGTCATCCTCGACAAGGCCGCCGGGCCAAAAGCCGGCAACCTGCTCGCATTCCTCGACCGCGATTTCCTCCAGCGCCGCCTGCGCGAACTCGCGTTCGACCGCGTGCAATTCTGGAAAGAGACCGCCATCACGGCCGACGAACTCCGCGCATGGCACACGAAGGAAGCCGCGAAGATCGCGGGCCAGGAGCATTGCGTGAATGCCGAGGGCGCGGTGTTTTCATCCGAATACACCTTCACGCTCACGGACGGCAAACGCGTGCTGCGCCGCGTCGTCACCGAAGGTGCGCCCGCAACCGAAGGAGTCTTCGCCTAGGCGCCGGGGCGTGCGTTTGCATTGCGCAACGCCGCCTCGTAGCCTGCATCACTCATGGAGCACCTGTTCCTCATCACATCCACCCTCTGCTTCCTCGCCGGGTTCGCCTACGCGATGTATGCGCTCGGCGCGAAA
>JAYWEO010000262.1:0-6758 GCA_043779225.1 Prosthecobacter sp. | reverse complement strand
GTCTCCAGTTCGTCATCCACGTACGGCGCCCACTCGTAGCTGGAGCCGTACTTCTTGAAATAGTTGAAGGACGGATTCCGCACATCCGAAGGGCACTTCACCGAGTCCTCGGAGAGCCCGTTCTTGGCGAGCGTCGCCTGGAGTCCCTTCGCCTGGTTCTCCGGCGGGTAGATCGGCTTGTTCGGGTTCGGCTCGATCTCGGGGAATTCCCCGTCGTGCTCGCCCACATAGGCATGCACCGCCGCACCGACCTGCCTCAGGTTCGACGAGCATTTCACGCCGTCGCCCTTCTCATGAAAATTTCCCATCGCAGCCAGCAGAAGCCCCGAGAGGATTCCGATGATGGCGATGACACACAGCAGCTCGATCAACGTGAAGCCGCGCCTCCGGAAAAAAGCACCTCGCCTCATCATCACTTCTTGGAATTGATCATCTGCTGCTTGTTGTTCACGTACTTCTGATATTTCTGAAGACGCTGATCCGGGGTCTTCCGTTCGTTGCCCTTGGCCTGCCGGTCCGCCATGCGATCCTGGACTTCAGGCTTGTTCATGTACTCGGCCAGCTTTGCGCGGCGCTCCTCGTCGGAGAGATCCTTGAGCGAGGCGAACATCTTCTCGCGCTCTTCCATTTCCGCCTTGGCCGTCGCCTGCTCCGAAGCCGGCAGCTTCGCGATCTCCGCAAGCTGGCGTTCCTTCATCAGGGAAAAATCCGGGCCTCCGCGTTTGCCGTCGCGATCCCGATCACCACGGATGCCACGAGGAGGGCCGCCACCGCCAAAACCAAAATCATCATCCCGATCCCGTCCCGAATCCGCAGTCTCCGGGCTGCCTGCCGGACGGCCCGTCAGCAGGAATACTTCCTGCCAGCTCGCGCCCGCCGTCTTCGCAAGCTGCGGTGCCAGCTTGCGGATTTCTCCGGTCGAAGGCGCCTTGGCCACCGCAGGGTTATACTGCTCCGGGCAGGTGAATGAGGCGGACACACCCGCCGCCGCCGCCTTCATGAATGCCTGAAGCGTCTTCTCCGCGGGCTCCTTCACGATCCAGCGATCGTGGCGGGGATCCATCGGGACGACTTCATTCTCGCTGCCCGGCCGACCCATGAGCGGCACTTCGTATTGCTTCCAACCCTCGGGCCGCTTGCCACTCGCGATGGTTTCGAGCGCGCCCTTCACCGTCGTCGCATCCGCAGCAAAGAAATAGGCAAGCCTCCAGCGCGATTCCGTCACCGCGCCGAGCGTCTCCAGCGCCTCGGTGAGCGGCACCTTCTGCACATGCATCGTCACCGGCTTGATCCCGTCCATGTTCGTCTTGAGCACAATGCCAGCCTGCTTCTCGATGCTGCGGATCACCTCGGCGAGCGGCTTGTTTTCCACATCCACCGTGACGAGCCCCCAGCCCGACCAGATCCAATACGTGACGGCGCATACCGCAAACAGCAGCGTCGCACCAAGAAGAGCTTTTTGACGATTCATCCGCGGTATAACCCGGCTGCATCCATAAAGTTGTGCCCTATTTTTCCCGCGCGAGCCACTCGGAGAGGAAGGCGCACAGCGCAGGTTTGTCCGCGAGGCTCACCACATCGCGGCCCGGCTGGACGAAGCCGAATCCCACACCCCACGCAGCGCCATTCACGACACAGGCATCCGTGCGGCACGCGGCCAGTTGCTCGTGCGCCTTCGCCATCGCGTCACCGCGCGCACCATCCAGCTCATACTTCCAGCCTGCGAGTTTGGCCGTCGGAAAAATCGCGCGCAGCCCGGGCAGGAGCTTCACCGCGGGTTCGAGCGTGAGCGTCAGTTCACCGGCGCGCGACGGCAGCTTTTTCGCGTTCATGATCGCACCGTCTTCGCCGCACACCGTCTTCACCCGGTAGTCGCACAACGCCGCCGCATGAAACACCGCGCCCGCTCCGCCCGTTCCAAGCTCGTGCAGTCTCGCAAGCAGATCCGCGTTCGTAAAAAAGGGGACGATGCGCGCACCACCCGCATCCACATGCGACACCGCGCCCTCGCCTTTCAGACAGATCACCTCATGCCCGGCGCGCGAAAGCTCCGCGGCAAGCAGCAGGCCGAGTTCGCCGGTCGAGAAATTTGTGAGGCGGCGCACGCCGTCGATCGGCTCATGGCTCGGCCCGCAGGTGATGATGACTCGCATTTTCCCGCGACCCTACGCGGCAGCCCCCGCGCGCTCAAGGCTAGGCAATGGCTCAAATAGCTGAAACCACGAATGGACACGAAGAGACACGAATAGGATTTCGAAGGACGGCTGATCTCAGACAGGCACCTCTTCGCTTCATTCGTGTTCTTTCGTGTCCATTCGTGGTTCATCTGAAGCCTTCATCCAAGGCTTGCCGCATTCCCGTTCCTGCGCAACATGCGCGCATGGACCGAGCCGCCGCCAGCCTGCAAATCCGCGAACACGCCAACGCCGCATCCGCCTGCGTGACGAAAATCCATCCGCTCCTCAACGCCCTCGGCGACGACGCGACGAAGGGCGAGATCGTGAAGGCGCTTTTTGAAATCACCAAGAACGTCGAAGTCGTGAAGAAGCAGATCATGCGTCTGGAAAAGCGCGACGACACGAGCCTGCTCTAAAATCAAACTCCCCTCCAGAATATGAAACGCCTCCTCTTCCTCCTCGCCGGAATCCTCCTCCTCCGCTGCATCCCGTCGCTCAGCGCCACCGATGCAAAGCCCGTGCGCGTCGCGCTGTTCAATGACGAAGGCGCCTTCGGACTCGGCATCCCGCGCATCACCGAACAGCTCGGCAAGACGCCGGAGATCAAGGTGACCAAAGTCACCGGCAAGGAAATCGCCGACGGCGTGCTGAAGGATTTCGACGTCGTGATCTTCAGCGGCGGCAGCGGCAGCAAGGAAGCCGCGGCACTCGGCGACGCAGGACGTGAAAATGTGCGGGCCTTCGTGCGCGAAGGCGGCGGCTACGTCGGCATCTGCGCGGGCGCGTATCTCGCCTGCACGGGATTTTCCTGGGGCATCGGCGTGCTGAATGCGAAGACCGTCTCATCAAAATGGCTGCGCGGGAAAGGCGACGTCGAAGTGGAGTTCACGCCGCTCGCGCCGGGCATCACGGGACTCGATGCCGGGAAAAAAACGATCCGCTACGCCAACGGGCCCATCATCACCGCGGACACTCGCGAAGGCATCGCGCCCTTCGAGCCGCTCGCGATTTTCCGCACGGAGCTTGCGGAGAATGGCTCGCCGAAAGGCGCGATGGTGGACTCGCCCGCAATCGTGCGCGGCGTGTTTGGCAAAGGCCGCGTCGTCTCTTCCAGCCCGCATCCCGAGCAGACGGAGGGCATGGAGCGCTTCGTCGAGAACGCCGTGCGCTGGGTCGCAGGACGCGCGAAATAGCGCGGCGCGGGATTCAGGGTTTGCGTTCCGGGCGGGCATCCGCCATTCGCCTCCCATGCAACTCGACGGACGCTCCCTCATCGCTGGAAAAACCGCGCATGCCAGCGCGAAGACCTTTCACGCCGTTTCGCCGACGGACGGCACGCGGCTCGATCCTGATTTTCACGAGGCGACTGCCGCCGACGTGGATCTCGCGATGCATCAGGCCGACGAGGCGTTCGAGATTTACCGGCAGATGCCCGCCAAGGCGCGCGCGGATTTCCTCGACGTGATCGCCGCGGAAATCATGGGCGCGGGCGACGCGCTCCTGCAGCGCGCGAGCGCCGAGTCCGGCCTGCCGGTCGAGCGCTTCACGATGGAACGCGGACGCACGTGCGGGCAGTTCAAGGCCTTCGCCGCGCTCATCCGTGAAGGCTCGTGGGTGGATGCGCGCATTGACCCCGCGCTGCCCGATCGCGCGCCGATGCCGCGCCCCGATCTGCGCCGCATGCTCGTCCCGCTCGGCCCCGTCGTCGTGCTCGGCGCGAGCAATTTCCCCCTCGCCTTCTCCACCCCCGGCGGTGACACCGCCTCAGCCCTCGCCGCAGGCTGCCCCGTCGTGGTGAAGGCGCATCCCGCGCATCCCGGCACTTCGGAAATCGTCGCGCGCGCCATCTATCGTGCGATGGAAATCTGCCACGTCCCGGCGGGCACTTTCTCCATGCTCCACGGCACGGGAGCCGAGGTCGCGCTGGAACTCGTGCGCCATCCGCTCACCCGCGCGCTCGCCTTCACCGGCTCGGAACGCGCAGGCCGCGCGCTCTTCGACGCCGCCGCCGCAAGACCCGAGCCGATTCCCGTCTTCGCAGAAATGGGCAGCACGAACCCGCTCTTCATCCTCCCCGGCGCGCTGAAGAATCGCGCCGCAGGCATCGCGCAGGGCCTGAAGGCCGCGTTCACCATCGGCGTCGGCCAGTTCTGCACAAAGCCCGGCATCGTCCTCGCGCTCGGCGGCGCGGAGTTTGATTCCTTCATCGAGCAATTCCGCACGCAGGTCCGCAGCACGGTTCCCGCGACCATGCTCCACCGCGGCATCTGCGACGCCTTCCACGCCGGCATAGACCGCGTGAAAAAGATCCCCGGCGTGCTCGTGATCGCCGAGTCCGACGGCGATGCCGACCCCGCGAAGACCCAGGCCGAGCCCGTCGCCTTCGCGACCGACGTGGAGACCTTCCTCCTGCATCGCGAACTGCGCGAGGAAATCTTCGGCCCCTACACTTTGCTCCTCTCCGCACGGACGGTCACGGAACTCGAAGCCGCCGCCCGCGCACTCCCCGGCCAGCTCACCGCCACCCTGCACGCCGACGGCACGGACCTCGCCGACTTCGCCGACCTCACCCGCATCCTCGAACGCAAAGCCGGCCGCGTGCTCGTGAACGGCTTCTCCCCCGGCGTCGAAGTCTGCCCCGCGATGCAGCACGGCGGCCCCTACCCCGCCACGACCGACTCCCGCTACACGAGTGTCGGCACCGCCGCCATCACGCGCTTCGCCCGCCCGCTCTGCCTGCAAGGCTTCCCGGAAGCGTTGCTCCCCGAAGCCCTCCGCGACACCAATCCGCTCTGCCTCCTGCGCACGGTGAACGGCACCCTCACCCGCGATCCCGTCGCCGTCTGAAAAGGCGGACGCACGCTTAATGCGTGTGCCCCGCTTGCGTCGGGCAGCGGGGCAGGCAAACTATCCCTCGGTCCGATTACCTCCGAATGGGGCGACCGTTGAAGGTGGCAATCGAGAGGGAGAGCAGAGATGGCTTCCTTTCCCGGAGGCCCAGTAACTGGCGGAGGAATCGGATCATGGCTCAAAGTCTGATTTTGGGATCGGCGGGCTCGCCTCCCCCTTCAGACTGGACGGGTGCCGCATCTCCCGGCACCCCGCCAGCCGACAGGGAGACCCGCAACCCTACTGATACGGGTCATAGTGGCGTCCGCCATAGTAATACCGCCCACTGTGATAGTAGCGGCTGTCGTAATCCTGGCCATTCCAATGGTAATGCCCCACGTCATGCCGTCCGCCATAGTAATAGCGTCCGTCATGCTGGTAGTACGAGCCATGATAGTTGTGCGGCACCCTGTCATAGTATCCGGGATTCGACACGACCGCCCGCACATGGACGCCCGGAGGCGGCGGGAGGCACGCCGGCAGCAGCAAGGCGCAGGAGGCGGAAAGGGCCAGAAGCACTTTCCGGGAATGATTCGCAATGGGTATGTTCATACCTCCTGATTCGCCTCCCGCAGAAATGCGGCCTTATGAGTCCCGGAGAAAAAGAGAGCAGAAAGGCTCGCCGCTGAAACGGAGACCGTCCTGCCCCGCCCCCCATCATCCCCTTGCGCCACCCCCGGTGGAGCGCGGTATTTCTCCTTCCCGCCCTGCCTCCCGCTCGCTAAGACCCAGCGCGGCATGGGCACCCTCTACTACGGCGACAATCTCGACATCCTCCGCCGCTACGTCGCGGACGCCTCCGTGGACCTCGTCTATCTCGACCCGCCCTTCAACAGCGCGCAGAACGACAACGCCTTCTTCCAGGAAAAGGACGGCACCGCCGCCGCCGCGCAGATTGCCCCGCCTTCGCCCGCGGCTGTCTCGCTGCGCTCGGCTCAGACCTTCGAGGACACGTGGGAAACGCAGTATGCCGCTCACATCGCTTTCAATAATAAGCGGCAATGGAACAGCGAGAGCCAGCGCGCCTACGAGGAACTCTCCCTGCGCAGCGACAAGCTCGGCAGCGTCATGCGCGCCTTCATGGAATTCCTCGGCCCGAACGACATGATGGCCTACCTCGCCATGATGGCCCCGCGCCTCGTCGAGTTGCGCCGTGCGCTCAAGCCTCGCGGCTCACTATATTTGCACTGCGACCCACAGCGTCGCATTATGTGAAATCGGGAAACGATTTGCGCATCGGTCTGCGTCGTGATACTCCCACCAAATGCTGAAGATCGAATCGTGGTTGGAATCTTACCTCCTAACTCAGCCGGAATACCGCATGGGTTATCAAAAGGTGATCGCCACTCTTAATTCCGGAGGCACCGAAAGAGGGTTTATTGTGAACTCGAAGGTCTTTGTCAAAGAGGGAGAAATTCCGTGGCAAATGAGCATCGGATGGGACTATTTTGTTGCCGAAGCCGCCAAGTCACAACTTGTCGTAAAGGATGTAATCCTGATTCCGCGCGAGCCGGAGACGCTGCGAGGCGTGCGACAAATCGCTATCGCGAACGAGAAATTTCAGACATTGGCCAACCGTGCCATCGTGGCTGCTGATTCCGCTTACGGTTCAAGTAAAGTTGCATTGGTGCTGGAGAGCAGCCTTATGGCATTGGGTGCGAAGAACGCCGCCGCCGAATATGCTCCCGTGAC
>JAYWEO010000261.1:0-7626 GCA_043779225.1 Prosthecobacter sp. | reverse complement strand
TTTCATCGCGTCGAGGAAGCCGGCCTCGCGCTCCTCGGTGCTGTTCGAGCCGACCATGTAGCGCAGGAGGATGACCTTGCCCTTGCCGCCGAGCTGCTTTGCGAGCGCCTCGCCGCCGAGCTGGCCGCCCTTGAAATTGTCCGTGGCGACGTAGCTGACGATCTGCCCGGTCTTCACGCCGCTGTCGAAGACGACGACGGGCACCTTCGCCTTCACGGCGGAATTCACGGGCCGCACGAGCGCCTGCGAATCGAGTGGCGCGAGGCAGATGCCGCTGACCTTGCGCGCGGTGAAATTTTCCACGAGCGCGATCTGCTGGTCGCGGTCGTCCTCCTTGAGCGGGCCCTTCCACACGAGGTCCACGGTGATGCCCTCGGCCTTCAGCTCCTCGACCGCGCGCAGCCCGCCGGCATGGACGCTTTTCCAGAACTCATGCGTGGTGCCCTTCGGGATCATCGCGATGGTGTATTTTTCCGCAGAGAATGTGGCGGCGCAGAGCGAGATGAGGGCGCACAGGGAGGTGAGGAGCTTCATGCGGCGCTTGTAGATGGACGGCGCGCGTGCAGCAAGACGGACGGTGCATCACCAGCCACGACTGGGATCGTCCGGAAAGAACGGGATCAGTTCAATTCCTTCTCCTCAATATGGAAGCGATGAAGCACCCGGTGAACCATCGGGGACAGGACGATTCCGGATGCCGAGATGAACGCCAGACCGGAAAGGAGCGCATAAAAGGACGCGAAGACCTTCGCGCCATCGGATGTGAGCGTGCCGACCGGCCCCATCCCGCCAAGGATCATGGAGGCATCCAAGAGTGAATCGATCCAGCCGAATCCCGCGATGAAATGATAGCCGGCAATCCCCAGGCAAAGCATCACGGCGATGAGTCCAGTCGAAAGCAGCAAGGCCCGGAGAAAGTGATGGCGGAATCGCTTCCGGACGCTGGGAGACATCTTATTCTGGCGAGTCGGCATGCTCTGAAAGGTGGCAGTGTCTGCGGTGAATGGGAATCTTCCTGTGGCCTGCGGGATGGCGAAAAAGATGCTCTGGTTGCAAAGGATGCAGCCTTGGCCGCGCGCCTATTCCTCCTGGGAGTCTTGCGCCGCGGTCACCGCCGGCAGCACGAGGCCCATGCCGAGAAATACCAGCGGCCCGCAAGAGGCAAGCAGCAGACCAAAGACGACCTGCGCACCCGTCAGTTCGGAGTGCGTGAGATTCCAGATGCTGAACGCAAGCACGACGACGCTTGCGACGTAGCAGGCGATTTGGACGACCCTCATCATCGTCACATTCGCGACGACATTCCGGTTGAGTAATTGGATGATCTGCCTTTTCCCGTTGTTCATAGATGTGAACTGGGGAGTCCGCATGGTCAGACTGTTCAGACGGTGATTTCTTAGCGAAAATCCGAGGCCAGCGAGCGTTCTACGATCCGCGCTTTCCCAGACCGTCGTCTGAATTCACTCCCCGGCTTGACCTTCGGAAAATACTCCTCGGCCACCATGTAGCCGATACAGCCCGCCGCGCCGCAGCGGCACGGATGATCTTCGTAATTCTCCAGATCATAGCTGTAATTGAAGGTGATTTCCTCCCCCGCCTTGATGTCGCGGATGGCCATGATCCAGATCTGCTCGCCGAAAATCTCCGCCTCGGCATTCGGCGCGCAACTGTGGTTCAGGTACTTTGCGGGGTTCCAACTCACGTCGCCATCCACATCCACCTCGTCATCAAGGCTGAAAATGAATGGGTTGTTCGCCTCGCAGCGCACCGCGGCCTCCGCCTTCGTGATTCTCTCGCCCACGTATTCGATGAGCGGAGTCCCCTTCCGGATCCTGCACAGGGCAAAGCCTCCCATCCCGTGAATCCCGGAGTCCTTGAACTGGATGATTTCTTTCGACGTGGTGGGTGAAGGCTGAACCGATGTCTCCTTTGGCATAAATCGTGGCCGCAAAAAATGTGCGTTCACTGCCCTACACCAATCCTGAGAACGTCGTAAAGAAATCAAGGTCACGATTCCTCGGCACGCACTGAAGTCTCCGGGGAGCGATCGAGGAAGCGGCGACATTCACCCGGCCTTAGCCCTTTCGCGATCTTGCACATCCCCACCGGCACGACTGCCGCAGTTTACGGCAGCCCTGAATTTCACGGGAGCACGCGCAGGCGAAATTTTCCTCGGAAAAGGAAAACCCGCGCTGGCTCCGGAGGTAGGACTCGAACCTACAACCACACGATTAACAGTCGCGTGCTCTACCATTGAGCTACTCCGGAATCGCCTTTTGCGGGACGCGGAAACTACGGGGCGCGGGTTTTACGGCAAGCTCTTTTTGCAACGGAACGACAATCCGAAACGGCCCTCGGGACCGGCCACGCGCCAACTTCACGGACACGGCTTTCCGAAAAGTGCGAAGTGCCGGGCCGCAATCGGGCGTTCACGTCAGCGGCATCGGCTCGCTCGCGGCCGAGAGATGGGCGAGCAGCGGAGCGAGCGCGGGCGGGATCGCACCGTCATCAAAGTGCAGTTCCTGCGTGCTGCCTGGCGCATCCACGGAGAGGGAATACGTCATCGCATCGGCCATGTTGCCCGAAGGGACGGGCTTCGCGGCGGGATGGGCGAGCGCGTGATCCAGCAGCTTGCGCAACTCGGGTGCGAGATTCTCCACGGCCATCTCGCAGCCGCGGGAGAGACCCGCAAAGCCTCCGGACTGACGGAATCGCAATTTCACGGCGGAAGCATCCTGCCACACATAGGCGGCGTCAAGCGGCCCGCTAAAATCCCACAGCCTTCCATGCTGCCTTCACCGCGCCTTTCACCGCTGCGCCGGACTTGCCCGCCACATCGGCGGTCTCCCGCGCCATGTCGGCAAACCCGCTCGTCCGCACGAGGCGCGTCGTCAGCACCTCGTACCACACCGGGCCCACCGTCCGCCAAGCCTTCCCCTTCAGAGCCTTCGCTGCCAGGTAAAACGCATGATTTGGGATGCCAGAATTGATATGCACACCGCCATTGTCCGCGGAACCCTTGTATCGGTTCTTCATGTGGGACGGCTGCGGATCACTGCCGAGAAGCGGATCATTGGCATACGCAGTTCCCGGGGCTGAGAGACTGCGAATCGCCTTCCGGGTCGCAGCCTTGGTGATGACTTCCTTGCCCACGAGCCAGTCCGCCTTGTCCACTGTCTGCTGATGTTTCTGCTGTTTGATCAGCGTGCCAAACACATCGGCAAAATGCTCGTTCAGCGCGCCGGATTCGCCCTGATAGATGAGGTCCGCCGTATTCGAGACGACGCCGTGGCTCAGCTCATGCCCCACCACATCGAGCGACCTCGTGAAGCGTTGGAAAATCGTGCCGTCACCATCGCCATACGCCATCTGCGCGCCATTCCAGAATGCGTTGTTAAAATTCACGCCGACATGCACGCTGGACACCAGACGCAGCCCGTGATTGTCCAGCGAATCCCGCCCATGTACGGACTTGTAGTAGTCGTACGTCACACCGGCAAAATCATATGCCTCGTCCGCCGCCGGATCACCCGTCTTAGGCTGTCCCTCCGAACGCACCAGCTTTCCGGGAAGCACCGATGTCGGCTGATGCGCCGCATCATAGACCTCACGGTATTTTCCTGCCGAGGAAAGCGCCGCCATGCTCATCGGGCGGATCGAAGGCAGGACGGAACGCACCGCGCGCATCTCCGCCGCGGCCACCATGTTGTCGCGGGCAATCTTGCGAACGGCGGCGTCCTTGTGTTCGAGCAGATGATCCAGCACGTATGGCGGAAGGATGCAGTGAAGCGGATTGCGATGTCCGCACGGGCAGGAATGAATTGCGCTTTTCATAAATGTACAACGGTTTCTCAAAGTTTGAAGCTGCTGGATGCCGCTGGCCCGCCTCTCGTTTTCCGGGAGTAAAGCTCCATGAGATATTTCTGCTAAACGACGTTATAGAAAAGGACTTTCAGGCCTTTCCTATTTTGATAGTACGCCTTCCAACCCTCCAATCTAAAGTTCTGTTCGAACTTCGCGTGCGCACTGCTATTCGAGTAAATGCACCCCGCCTCACCCAAAATACCCACGTGACCATGGTTGGTTTCACTTACAGTCGGGGAAATGATGATCGCACCCGGGGTGGCCTGATTCTCCGGGACCTCGCTGCCTTTGCCACCTTTCAGCGCTCTATGCATATCGGCCGTGGATGTATCTCCGCCAATTGGATGGCCGAGAGCTTTTTTCACGACCTCATTCACGACCCAGGCACACGCCAGGTTTCCGCCCTCTGTTCCTGGAGCCTTTGCGGTGCTGAGGACGCCGGCGCTCTTCCTCGCAGACTCGTAGATTAGCTTGTTATTGCCCGCCGGAGCCGCATTATTAAACGTCAGAGGCGGGGCCGTCCGTTGCTCCGCAGGCAGAGCCAGGGCTCCTCTGATGATGCGATAATCGAGAACCATCGAGAAATTATTCGCCGTCGCGCCCGGCATAAACTGACGCGCCGCCGCCACACTGAGATCCAACGCGTGCTTGGTCCATTTGGCAGGCCCAAGGTCAATCACTGGCACAGCGATGTTGATTTTCTTGCCGGACCTCGGATCCGTTATTTCAACATGAGCCCCTTCCGGCCGGTCATTGCCATGCCTATCCAAGCCAAACGGCATCTTCGGCAAAGGCGTCCCGCCCAACGCCGCGAGGTCTGCCTGAGAGGTTGCATAGCCACCAAGCGCAAGCGCACAACCGATGAGGTCAGGGCGCCCCGCCGTCGAGGATCCGCTGGCGGTCATCCCGCTATCCAGAGAATCGTTTGTCCCGCCAAACGCAGTGGCATTTGCGCCACGCACCACTATGTCATCCCCGACAATCTCAGCGACGAGCCATTCCCACCCAGGGCCGCCTTTCAGGATCTTTCCGTTCAGCGAGGGAGGTTGATACGGTTCCGCCTCCCGCAACAGGACGACCTCAACCTTCTTTTTCTTGATGAAGATTTCGGCCCGGCACAGGGCCACATGGTTCTCAAGAAAAGGGGACACAAACTTCAAATATGCATCCTTTGCAGACTTCTTAGCTTCAGGCGTGTCCGCACGATTCGCCTCGGCCGCCGTTGCCCCGGATGGGATCGGTTCCACGCTCAGCTTTCCCAGGCCTCTGATGTCGTCGGAATTCTCGAATGCATAGATGATTTTATTGACCCCATCACCCTCCGCGTCACCCTCCGCGTCGCCTTCCACCGAATAGTCGAATGACAGCACAAGGCGGGATTCATCAGCCTGTTCATTCAATTGCTTAGTCAGCGCTGCGACACTGTCCACGTCGTCAAGGACATATGGCTCTGGCTCCGGATTAGTATTCATGGCTTGTGCGTGTTATTGTCACCGAGACCTAGGGTTTCAACTTGTTGAATTCATTTTCCGCCGCCTTCATCAGTTTCCGCCTTTGATCATCCGTAGCAGTCTTGCTCTGGAAGAATCTGACGATCGCGATTTCTTCTGCCGCGACAATTGGCAAATCGGCATCCTTGAGGATCGGATCGCTCAAGAGAGTGGAGTATGCGCCTTCCAATGCGCCCTGTTGTCCCGGATTGGTCTTCCGCTCTGGAAAACACTTGGCAATCTCGGACATCACTTTGCTAAAAGCCTTGTTGTCCGGCACCTTTTCCCGGCTCGTCTTCTGCAAGGCACGCAGCCGCTTCAACTCCTCCGCATCCCTCCTCGCCCGAATGGTTTCCTGACCCATTGCGTCCCTTGTCCGCTGCTCAATCACCCGCCGACCCGCCGCCGGATCCGGAGACAGCGGCTGCAATTGCGCATTCTGGCCCTTCGTTTCAGTCGAGGTGTCAGCGAAGAGCTGCCGTGCGGCTTCGCTGTTGCCGGCGCCATCCCCGACTGCAAACTTTTCACTAATCGTAATTCCCTTGAGGAATTCACTGCTCACATGAATCTTGCTCACCACATGTGGAGTCTCGGTGACATTGCCCGTAGGATCGCCGGTCTTGCCGGTAGGAATGTAGTAAAGTCCGTGCCTTATGTAACCGAACCGCACATGTGGGATCTGAGTCTGCGAGTTCTCACTCACATCAAGGCCTATTCCAGTCGTAATGCTGCTGGAGATATAGCCATTGGATGCGCAGCCTTGGATGAGCAGCGTTGCGATTGCCACTGCAAAAATGCGGGTAAGACGGACGAATGCATTGTTTTTCATGGATGTATCTGTGCACTATTTTTTAGTTTCCGGGTTGCGAGCGGACGCATGGACCCTTAGCGGATTCCCAGGAGAGGAATCCAGGCCAAGCTGTCCCTGCCACTTCGGGGGAATCTGTGCGATCAAGCTTTCGGTATAGCCCACAATAAGGCCGCGCATCGCCGGATTGCCCTGCATTGCGAAACCCAGCAGCGAGGTTTTTGTGATGATGGCGGCCCCTTGCACCTGCTCCTTCGTAGAAAGAATGCCGATACCTAGCACCAGGCTGTGACGGGTGCCATCCTTGCCAGTCCACGAGCAGGAGGCGGCGGTACAGGCCAGCAGCAGAATCGGAAGGAGGCAAACCTGGGAGGCTGCGGACATACTTTTGCAACCTATTCGATACGTCTTCATGAACTCCAGAACAATGTTTGCCTGGGATCCGATAAGGCGCGCCTTAAGACGTGCTGCCCGGCCATGCTTTCGCACTCGGTGCGTTGAGGGGGGCATTTATCGAGAAGTTCGCCGAGTGGCAACGGCTTCCGGTGAAGTATTGCCTTACAAAATCCCAACGCTGCCCGGTCAAATCCCAGTATGGACGTGCTCGCCCGAATACACGAACATGCACGGGTGCAACCGACAGATACCGAACGGGCCCTGCGTGCGCATCTGCGTTCGCACAATTTCGTGGTGCTCGCGGCTTCGGGCGGAGCCGTCCTCTTTTCTGTGCTCGGCTGGGCGGTGCTCTACGGGGTCTCGTACTGGGTGACCTTGATCGCCGTCACCATTGGGTCAACCGGCGGCGGGCAGATGCCTGGGATATTCAATGCCGTGTTCTTCGGCACGGCGGCAGTGCTCCTCCTCGCAGCGCGGCTGGACCAGTGGTTTTTCCCGGACGAGCGCGCGGTGGACGAACGCCCGCCGGCGGAACATTTGGCGGACATCCTTTTTTTCGTGCCGAGGTTCACGATGTCGTGCTGGCAGAATCTCGGGGCGCTCGCATGGCTCCACGACGACGAATTGCAGCACGCTGCGCGACTGATGGATCGTCTGAAAACTGAAGGCCGCATCTCGCTGCAGGAATTGCCCGCGATAATTCCTGACGAACGGCGCATTCATCGCCTGCTCGGTGCGCTGCTGGTCACCGCTCTTGTGGATCAGCGCCGCGATGAAAGCCTGACGTGGCTCTATGTCGGCGCGCTCGCGCCGGATGAATTTCGCAGCAAAAAAGGTGCGCTGCCCTCGCCGGAGGATCCGCTGGCCGGTGTGCCTCAGGTGAAAATCCGCCGTCGCGTGCGGCTGCTGCCGCCGCGGGAGGATGGAGCTGGCGATCAGTGACCGCTGCGCGGATCACGTTTCGCCGATCACCGAGACGCTCAGTTCACGCTGATGCGCCGCGGCGCGATGCTCGAAAAGAAAGATGCCCTGCCACGTGCCGAGCGTCATGCGTCCGGCGGCGATGGG
>JAYWEO010000260.1:0-5889 GCA_043779225.1 Prosthecobacter sp. | reverse complement strand
CACCGTGAGCGTCGTCGCGCCGGGACGCGATGCCATGCGGTGCTGGTAGAGCGCCACGCCGCCGAGCAGCGCGGCGAGGAGGATGAGGATGGCGGCGAGCTTCTTCATGGCTGTCGGCGGAGTGTGCGCCATGCCAGCGCACTGCCAAGCACAAGCAGGACGCCCGCGGCGATGCCGACCGGGGGAATGCTCACTTTCTGCTCAGCCGCCGGCGCGGCAGCCGCGGCGATGGTGACAGTCTCGGGCTTTGCAGCCTCGGGCTTCGGCGCATCCGGCTGCGGTGCCTCCGGTTTTGCCGTTTGCTGTTCCAGTGCGGCAGCCATCGGTTTTTGCAAGGCGTCGGCTGGCGTCGGCGGAACGCCCATGGCGTGCAGCGACTCGTTCCAGTCCACATTCACCAGCAGATCCCAGCCGGGGTTCATGCGCTTCACCTCGCACGAGCACGCGCCGAGGAGAAAGAGGCACGCCTCATCGATCTGCTCGTTGCCAAAGCCCTCCGCGGCCCACGCGCCGAGCGCGCGGCCGCGACCGAAGACCAGCGCGAGCCACGGGCCGTTCGCGTTTTCCATGTAGCCGTTCGGCCCCGCGAGCATCGCGGTGAAGGCCTTCTCCGATTCGTCGTCGGGCCTGATCCGCAGCAGGGAAAATTTCACGCCGAGCGCGGGGCCGGGGCCGAGCTGGCTGCTCGGGTCATTCGGATCGATCGGCGGAATCTGCGCGACCTGCTCGAGGTAGCGCAGCCGCTTTTCCAATGCCGCCGCCGCGCGATCATCCGCCTCACGCTGGCCGCTCTCGACGAGCACCCAGACGCCGCAGTCGCCCGCGAGGATGCGCTTCACGATTTCCGCACGCGTCGGAGAATCCGTGATCCGGGGCAGCGTCTTGCCGTCGAGTTTGCCCGACCACGCCGGTGCCGCGTCGGTCGCGGCGTGCGGGAACGCGAGGCGCGAGAGGCCCTCTTCATTCGTGCGCGACGTCATCATGTTCAGCGGCGATGAATCGGTCTGGTTGCGCAGGAATCGCGCGACAGCCTCGTCCTTCGCGTCGCCCACCGAGATCTCCAGCGCGAACGGATCGGCCTGCCAGCGGTCGAGAGCGTAGCGGAAGACCGGAATCGAGCACGCGTGCGCGGACGCAGTCGCGAGAACTGCGGCAAGAAAAAGCAGCGCGCGGAGGAGATGGTGCATTCAGCGAGATTCAGGCGGCGAGACAACGTAGCCGCGCTTGTGAAAGCGCGTGCACTTTTCCCCGCAAGGAAGATCAGCCCGCGCTTTGACAAGCGCGGCTACTGGGTTGGGTGCGCCGCGAAGGATCATCGGGCTATTTTTTCCCGTAGCACGTCACCTTGCCGTCCACGCTGGCGACGTAGAGGCGGCCTTGCGCGACGGCCATGCCGTCCCAGACGGGCGGGCTTTCGAGCTTCACTTCGCTGCCGATTTCACCCTTCGCGGTGTTCATCGCGATCACGCTGCCGCCGCCTTTGCCGTCGAGCGCGGCGTCTTGCGCGGCGAGTTCCTTGTACACGGCTGGATCGCGTTTTGACATGCGCTCGAAGGCGTATTCCTCGTCAATCATGTCGGGCGGGCCGCTCACGAAGATCGTGTCCTTTGCCATGCACATCGCACGCGCGAAGACGGGCGACTGCTGGTTCCACTGGTGCTCGACGAAGCTGCCTTTTCCAGCCGTCGCGGGCGGCTCGGATGAATCGCGTGGTGCCGCGACACCAGCGGGCGCGGGGGCACCGGCGGGTGCGTTTTTTCCAGCAGCCACGCGCTTGCCCGCATTGCCGCCGAGGATGCTCGGGGCGTTGCCGGGTTTGTGGAACCACAGCGCCGCGCCGACCTTGCCCTTGCCGGTCTCGACTCCGCTCATCGCGCCGAGGAGTGTGCCGCCTGCGTCGTCCTTCGCGGTGCCGTTGTCGAAGCCGCACGCGAGGAGCGCGCCGTTGCCGCGCTGGATGAAGTTCGTGCCGTTCGCGTGCTCGACGATGTCGCCGACGGCGAGTGCCTTGCCCCACACCGCGAATTGATCGAGCATGCCGGTGTATGGCGCGTCCTTGCCGTAATCGCTCACGAGCGAGCCGCCCGCCGCGCCGAGCGAGAGTCCCTGCTTCGGCTGATTCGGGATGAAGCCGGGCGCCTTCGCCTCGGCGGCGAGCTGGCCGTCCACGTAGAGCTGCACCTTTTTCCCCTCGGTGAGGACGCCGGCGATGTGATGCCAGCCCTGGTCGAGTGCGCGGGCGGATTGCGCGATGCCGGTCTCCTTGTTGGCGCGGATGGAAAATCCCGGCCGTCCATCTTCGAGCGCGAGCGCGTAGCCGGTGACGCCGCCGCCCTGCTGGCAGATCACGCCGTTCGGCCCGTCGGGCAGAATCCACGCCTCGACCGTGATCGGTTTTCCCGCGATGGCGATTTTGTCGCCGTCAAATTTCACACTCGGCTCGCCGCCCTTCGCAGCTGGCGCGGCGTTTTTCCCCGCCTGCTTTTTCTTGCCGCCGCCTTCCGCCTGCACCGCGACATCCGGCGGCTCCTTCGACGCGGAGAAAAGCTGATGCTCCATCGTGGTCGTCCATTTGTAATACTGCGGCAGGCGCGCGTAGCCGTACACGTTCTTGTCGTCGTGGACGAGGATGCGGCCCTCGGGCGTGTACTTGCCCGCCTGGAAATAGCCGCTGTGTCCGCCCGCGAAATTCTTCCCATACACCCAGTAGCTGCGGTGGAACCATGAGTCGTCGAGAAATCCCATCGGCGCGAAAAGATGGCGTCCTTCGCCCTTCTGCGCGCCGCCCTGCTCGGCTGCGTTTGCACTCACAGGGCCGATCTCGATGCGGTTGCCGTCGGCCTGGATTTTCTGCGAGCGCAGATACATGATCTTTCCGTCGCTCGACAAAATGTCGTTCAGGCCCACGGGCATCTGGAGCGTCTTGTGCCGGTCCTGGAAATCGCCGCCGGTCTCCGGGTCCTTTTCGTTGTAGGTCACTTCCGCAACCTTCTTGCCCGTCGCTGCGTCGAGGCGGAGGAAACGGAGGCCGCTGTCGAGGAACACCGAGCGTCCTGCGACGCAGTTCACGGTGTCATTTTCCACGAGCACGCTGCCGTGGATCGGCCACGCGCTTTCGATCTGCTCGAAGGCACCGTGACGACGCGAATTCGGTGCGCCCTGAAAACGCCAGATGAGTCCACCGTCCGTCGCGCGGAGGCAATACACCCAGCCGTCCATGCCGCCGAAAATCACGCGGCCTTTCCACATCGTCGGCGGCGAATCAATGCGCGCGCCGGCGATGAAATGCCAGAGGTGCTTGCCCGTCGCCGCGTCGAGCGCGTGCAGCGTGTGCGCATCGAGCTGCGAGACGTATGCACGGCCGTCCGCGATGCTCATCGCGCTGAGGCGGCCACCGAGGGTGACTTCCCAAGCCTTGCCGAGGTCCTTCCCGAGCGGCTGATCGCTCGCGCCGCTGCGCGCAGCGTCGTGGCGATACGTCGGCCAGTCGGCGATGTCGTGCGCTTTTTCATCGACGGGCTGTCCCCACGCGGGGCCATGTTCGAGCCGCTGCTCGTCGGGCGCGGTCGCCGGGAATGGCGACGTGGCCGCGGAGAGCGCGTTGAGTCCGTCGAGTTTCGCCTCGGGGTAGCACGCGCAATTGTGCGGGCCAGCGTAGGTGAGGCCGTTCGCCGGGAGCACACCGTAGAGGCACGCGCCGCGCACCCAGTGGTTGAGATCCCAGTGCTGCTTCGCGATGTCCACATACTCGATGCCCGTGCGCGACGGCATGATGTAGCTCTCCGTCGCCTTCGCGATGTAGCAGCGGTGGTGGAACCAATACGTGCCGTCCGGAACATCCGGCGCGAACTTCTTCTTTTCGACACCCGTGCGCGGATCGCGACCGACGAATTCGCCCGACATGTTGCCGCTCGTCGTCGGCGCATTCCACACGAGCCCGCCCGCAACGATGAGATCCTCCGGCGAACGGTAGCCAGATTTTTCATGCGGCGCCTGCCACAGCTCCTTGCCCGTCGCGAGGTCGAGTCCCTTTTCCGAGCCGTCGCCGCCCGCGTAGAGCACCGTTTCGCCGGTGATGAGCACGCGCGGGCCGAAGTTGTATTCGAGAAGCTTGCGCTTCGGCTCCGGGCCGCTCGCCCACTGCTGTCCGCCGCTCTTCGCATCGAGGCACACGAGCTGTTCGCCGTCGTAGAAAATCACGTGCGCGCCATCCGTCGTGAGCGTGATCGGCGCGACCTTCGTCTGCTCCTTTTTCCAAAGCAGCTTGCCCGATTTCGAATCCACGGCGACGAGCATGCGCGGTTTTTTGTCCCACTCGTATTCCTGCGCGATGCGCTGCTGATCCTGCTGCAGCTTCGGCGCAAAATCCTTCAGCGCCCAGTCGGCGGGATTCACGAGCGAGTAGATCACACCGTCCGCGTGCAGGATTTCTTCCGCGCCTTTCGTATCGGGAAAAGTGCGCGTCACGGTTCCAGTCGCGCCATCAATCTCGCTGATCGGCTCGCCGATGCCGAGCGTGACAAAGATGCGGTCCCCGTCCGACACGAGCCGGCGCGTGAGCTGCGTGGGGCCGGACTTCAGCGGCCACATGTGCTCGCTCCAATGCTCGATCGGCTTTTTCCAAAGCAGCGTGCCATTGAACGCATCGCGCGCGATCAGGTTCCACTTCGACGGAAGCAGGATCGAGATCCGCGAGCCTTCATCCATGATGTAGTAAAGCCGTCCGCCGCTGGTGACCTGCGCGCTCAGCGACGACATGCGATCGTGATGCCGCGACCAGCGCGGACTGCCGACCCATTGCAACCGCTCCGGCGGCCCGACCTGCTTGTCCTTCGAGACCGCGTTGCCCTTCGCGTTGTAGTAATAATGCGTCCACTCATCGAGCCTGTCGGACTTCGTCTTGATCGTCTTTTTTCCACCGATGATCGCGACGCCATTCGGCACGAGCACGCGCTCGACTTCCGCCATCGGCACGCCGCCGAGATCATCCGCGACGATGAGGTTCACGAGATTGTCAATGTAGGGCAGCAGCTTGCCATCAAACGTATCCACGCTCACCGGCCCATAGATGCCCCTGGAAAAAATCGCCTCCCGCGCCTTCGCCACCCGCGCCACATCCGTGTCGAGCCCCTGCACCTGGTAGCTGTCATTCGCACGCAGCCCCGCCGTGAGCGAACCGTCGCCGATGCCAAGTTGCACGACGATGCCGCCCTTCACTCCCGCGTCAGCGAGGATTTTCGCGGCGGCCGGATCCGGCGCAGCGTGCGCGGACAGGGCGGCGAGACAGAGGAACGCGGCGAGGGAGAAGTGAGGGAGTTTCACAAGACAGTGAATAGCGCTGCAGCGGCGAAATGCCCGAGGAAAATTCAGCACTCAGACAACAGAGTGGCATTGGCACGGACGTAGCGTAACTCTCCAAGAGCTGCGTCCCCCCACGTAACAGCGTTTGTCAAAGCGCGGGCATACTTCTGCTGACTGCGCATGCCTCAAAGAGCGATCTGCCCGCGTTCTCACGCGCGCGGCTACAAGACAGGGCGCAGCTCTGGAGAGCCACGCTACGGCGAGAGAGACGCGCCCCTACTTCACCTGCACCGTTCTGCCGGTCTTCGCAGCCTCGTAGATCGCGCAGATGACGGCGACGGCGTTGCGGGCGTCGCTGCCGGGGACGGCGGGCTGGCGCTTTTCGCGGATGGCGTTGCAGAGATCCGCGAGCTGGAGACGGTGGCCCTCGGTGCTGATTGCCATGGGATTTGCGACGCCGCCGCCGATGGCGGAGGTGCTGCCGCCTGCGCGGATCGCCTCGTCGCCGGGCTCCTCTTTTTCAAACTGCCAAAACTTGATCGCGTCGTCCTCGATGATGATCGATCCCTTGTCGCCGCTCAGCTCGAT
>JAYWEO010000259.1:0-10780 GCA_043779225.1 Prosthecobacter sp. | reverse complement strand
ACAACTGCTCCTACCGGAAGTTGGTTAAGTTTTCATCTGATGCACTTGGCGTGCTTACAGACGGCGATGCCGCCGTCGCCAGCACGCAGAGCCTCGCGGGCGGGCAGTCGGCGGAGGGGGCTTCGGTGTCGGGGACGCCGAGCGTGGGGCTGCGCTACCGGTTCGGCGCGGGGTGGAAATTTGTCCGCCTCGAGCCGAAGGACGCGGCGGCGCGGAAGATCGAGGGCGGGCCGAGGGCGTTCGGCATCTGGGTGCATGGCGACGGGCAGGGCGGCGCACCGTGCATCCGCCTGCGGGATGCGACGGGGCAGACGCACCAGGTGCGCGGCGAGCCGGTGTCGTGGAAGGGCTGGCGCACCGTCACGTTCCCGTTGCGGCCCGCGGCGGATTGCCGCCAGAGTCGCCAGGAAGAGTCGGCGGCTTACTCCGTTTCGGGGCAGACGATGATCCCGCTGCCGGATGCAAGCGCGGAGCAGCGCCCCTCTTCAATGGTGTGGGGCCACTGGGGCGGGGCGAATGACGGCGAGTGCATCTGCCCATCGAGTGGGATTGCCGCTGATGCTGTCGGAAGAAGTGAGCGGCTTCCTTCGTTTCGCTCTTCCTGCTCGACGGCAACCGGCGCGCGATGGAGGGCGAGATTTTCCTCTCCGCGCCGCCGCTGGTGGATGGATGTTCACGTAGCCGCGCTTGTGAAAGCGCGGGCACTTTTCCCGCGCGGGCGATCTTCCGCGGAGAGATCAGCCCGCGCTCTCACGAGCGCGGCTGCGTGAAAGATTCTCTGTTCCCTTTCCGCGCGGGTGTGTTTAGAAATCGCGACCTATGGGACGACAATGGCTCCAAGCAAAACGTGATGTCGCGAATCTGCGCAAAGGCGCGGTCGTGGGCAAACTGACCAAGGAAATCGCCGTGGCCGCGAAGCTCGGCGGGGCTGATCCCGACTCGAATGCGCGGCTTTTTGCGGCGGTGGAAAAGGCGCGGAGGAGTTCGGTGACGCGGGATGCGATCGAGCGGGCGATCAAGAAGGGCGCGGGGATCGGCGATGAGAAGATGGTGATGGAGCACATCGTCTTCGAGGGCTACGCGCCGCACAAGGTGGCGCTGATCGTGGAGGTGCTGACGGACAACAACAACCGCACGGCGCCGGAGATCCGCATGCTTTTCAAACGCGGGCAGCTCGGTGCGCCGGGGAGCAACAAGTTTCTCTTCGAGCACGTGGGGCTGGTCGAGGCGCACACGGCGAAGCTGGATGCGGACATCGAGGAGGCGGCGATCGAGGCGGGCGCGAATGAAGTGGAGCCGCTGACGCATGATCAGAACGACGACATCCCGGCGGACAAGAAGGGCGCGCGTTTCATCACGGACCTGAAGGCGACGGCGGCGGTGTCGAAGTGGCTCGCGCAAAACGGCTGGAGCGTGGTGACGAGCGAGCTGGGCTACGTGCCGAAGAACTGCCCGGAGCTGAGCGATGAGGACCGCGCGCAGGTGGGCGAGTTTTTGCAGGAACTCGACGACCACGATGACGTGCATCGCGTTTGGGCGGCGATGAAGTAGCGCGCCGGGTGCTCGTGAAGCTTCTGATTTTAACGCAGAGGCGCTGAGAAAACAGGGTGAGCCGCAGAGTGGAAATGCGAAGCAGCCTCCCGCGTTTCTCTCACTTTGCTCCGCCTCTCTGCGTTGAAGATGTCTCGCGGAAAGATGCGAGCACAGCGCGGAAGTGGCGTTTCGCACTTTGGACATGGCCGGCGGGGACGCCAGCGCTCCATCACTCCTCGCGGAGCGCCTTCACGGGGTCGAGCCGCGCGGCGAATCTCGCGGGAATGTATGCAGCCGCGATGCAGATGACCATGGCGGTGCCGCAGATGATGAGGATGTCCTTCGCGGTGATGGCCGCCGGAATACCGCTGAGCGCATAGACGGCGGCGGGGAAGACGTCATGATGCATGTAGTGGATGATGAACTGGCGCGCTTCGTTGCGCCAAGAGAGGAGCCCCCAAGCGATGAGCAGGCCGAGCGCATTGCCAAAGATGCCGACGACGAAGCCCTGGCCGACGAAGATGTTCACGATCTGCGAGGGCGATGCGCCGAGGGCCTTGATGACGCCAATCTCGCGCTTCTTCTGGACGATGACGGTGATGAGCGTATTCGAGATCGAGAACGCGGCGACGAGGACGATGATCATCAGGATGAAGGTCATGATCACGCGCTCCTGCACGACGGCTTCGAGGCGCGTGCGGTCGGCGTCCATCCACGAGGAGACGGAGTATTCGCCGCCGAGCTTGCGGGCGAGTTCCACGCGGATGCGCTCGGCCCAGTCGGGATCCTGAGTCTTAATGGAGATGCCGTGGACTCTGTTTTCAAAGTCGTAAATCTCCTGTGCGATGGAGAGCGGCACGATGACGACGCTGGAGTCGAACTGATACACGTCGCTCTTGAAAAGTCCGACGACTTCCAGCTCCGCGGGACGCACGAGCGATCGGATTTCCTTGATGGTCTTCGCGTTCGGATCCTCCTTTTCGAGGCGCTTCAGTTCTTCGGAGACCTTTGTGAGATTGCCGGGGCCGTGGAGGTTGATTTTGTCGCCGACCTCGATGCCCAGTGTTGACGCAAGCTCATGGCCCATCACGCATTTTTCGCTGTCCAGCTCGTAGCGGCCGCCGGGCAGGATGAACTTCGGGATGTCGATGAGCTTCAGCTCGCCTGCCGGCTGCACGCCGCGGAGCGTGGCGCCGGTGAAGCTGCCCTGGAATTCGAGCAGCATCGGCCCCATGACGTATGGCGAGACGCCTTGGAAATTCGGGTAGTCTTTTTCCAACGACTCTTGCAGCCCCTCCCAATCCTCCAGCGGCCCGGTCGCGCTCGCCACGCGCAAGTGCGGCTCGAAGCCGACGAGGTGCGAGCGCAATTCGCGGTCGAAGCCGGACATCACCGCGATGACCACCACGAGCGCCATGATGCCCAGTGCCACGCCGAGCACCGAGAGCACGGTGATGACGGAGACAAAGGTGCGCTTCGGCTTCAGATAGCGCAGTGCGAGGAATAGGCTGAAAGGGAGCTTCACTTTTGGAAAGAGAGGGCGCGGACGGTGCGGGAACCGGCGCATGGCGTCAATGGCCGTCCGAGAGCGGCATGATTCGCGAAATTTGCGTTTGACTCCGTGCGGCGAGAGGCTTTTCTTCGCAGCACTATGAAAAGGCTCCTCTCCCTCCTGATGTGCTACGTGTTCCTCCAAGCGGAAACCTTCGCCCTGCGCGGCGGGCCAAGCTCGAAAAATGGAGTTGAAAAAGCTCAGGGAGCGTATTCTGGGACGATGGTGGAATCAAACCCCGTCGGAGGCGTCACCAGCAGCGTCGGCCTTTTCCTCATTACAGCCATCGACAATGGGGCATCGGTAGGCCAGGTAGTTTTCTTCGCTTCGTCAGCTTCCGATGTGTCCACTTACTCGGGAACCATTACCGGACTCACCAATCCCAACACCGGGACGTTGACCGCTGTCTTTGGGGCCACGGACGCGACAAACCAAAACGGAACCTCCGTCCAATCCGGACAGATGATTGCCTCCGCGGTAAAGGCAATCGGTAACTCCAGAACTCAAACTCTGGTGGGGAGCGCAACTGCACGAAATGTCACGGTCATCATTGCAGGCTCCAATATCTTGAAGACCGTCGGGACTTTGAAAACCTACGTCGTGGACGGATTCAGGACCTCCACGGTGACCACAGGGAATCCTTTCCCAACCTCGTTCGCTCAATAGTTGGAATGGGCCGTCCCCCAACGACGACGCTGCAGGCACAAACCGATGCAGGAGTCTTGGGCAGTATGACTCTTGGGAGATTGCGGCGGAGCGGTGGCATGACCGTTTTGGAGCTTGCCGTGGTGCTGGTCATCATCGCGATCATTGCCACGATGCTCCTGCCCTTCTATGGGAATATGAAGGCGCGTGCGGATGAGGCAAGATGCCATGCAAACATCCGCAATCTCTATGTGGCGGCCTCGGGTTACCTGACTTCAAACGGGAGATGGCCGCAGGTGCCGGTCCAAATGATGACAGAGCAGCCGCACGTCTTTGCGCGTCGCTGGGTGGATGCGCTGGTGCCTTATGGTGTGCCGCACGCGTCCTGGATCTGTCCCACGCTCCAAAGGAATTTCGGGTTTTCCATGGAAGAACTTGAGAAGGAGGAGAAGTACCGGATTGATTTTCTGGCGACGCCTTTCGACGAAACTCCAGAAAGCCCCCGCCGCGCCCCACGTTTCCCGTGGTTCATTGAAAAGATTGGATCGCATACCCGCGGCCAATTGATCATCCTCGCGGATGGAACCACGACGACGCTGATGGATATGGTCAATGCCGGTTCGACGTCGCGGTGATGGAGCCGGTTTACCGGACCCGGCCCGCGCGGATCGGGCGGGCTGCAAGTGGGTGGGGCAGTCGCGTCTTGTCGCTCCACACTATACACTCTTAGCTTGAGCGCATGAAAATCCTCGTGACCGGCGGCGCCGGTTTCATCGGCTCGCATCTTGTCGAGCGTTGCCTCGCGCTCGAGCACGCGGCCGAGGTGATGGATGATTTCAACGACTTCTACGATCCCGCGATCAAGCGGGCAAATGTCGCGGGGTTTGCCGGTGATGTGGCGATTCATGAGGCGGACATCCGCGATGGCGATGCGGTGCTCCGCGTGGTGAAGGACGGGAAGTTTGACTGCATCGTGCATCTCGCGGCGCGGGCAGGCGTGAGGCCATCCATCCGCGATCCGAAGCTGTATCTGGATACGAACATCACCGGCACCTTCCATCTGCTCGAAGCCGCGCGGCAGGCCGGAGTGCCGCGCTTTGTCAACGCGAGCAGCTCCAGCGTGTACGGCGTGCTGAAGACGCTGCCCTTCCGCGAGGATCTCACGCTCAACCAGACCATCTCGCCGTACGCCGCCACGAAGCTCGCAGCCGAGCAGCTTTGCTCGAACTACTCGCATCTCCACGGCCTGCGCACGATCAGCCTCCGCTTTTTCACCGTGTATGGCCCGCGGCAGCGGCCGGACCTCGCGATCCATTCGTTCACGCGCGCGATTCTTGAGGGCCGGCCGATCGCGCAATTCGGCGATGGGAGCACGCGGCGCGACTACACGTATGTGGATGACATCCTCGGCGGCATCACCGCGAGCCTCGGCTACGAGGGGCAGCTCTGCGATGTCTTCAATCTCGGCGAAAGCCAGACCACGACGCTCTCGGAGCTGATCGTGAGGATCGAAAATGCCGTCGGCAAAAAGGCGATCATCGAGCGCAAGCCCGAGCAGCCTGGCGATGTGCCGGTCACATTTGCGGACATCACGAAAGCGCGCACCGTGCTCGGCTACGACCCGAAGACGCAGATCGCCGAGGGCATCCCGCGATTTGTGGAGTGGTTCCTTCAGTCGCGAAAATAGCTGCCGAGCTTGCGCCGGAAGCGCCGCGCTTTTCTTTTTGCGGCGAAAGTCTATGACCTCTCCGCATGGCGACACCGCAGACTGCCGTTGAATTTCTCCAGGCGCTCATCCGCATCCCGAGCGTCAATCCCGAGGGCGATCCCGGAACCGTTCACACGGGCGAGCAGGCGATCGCGGAATGGCTCGCAGGCTGGCTGCGTGCGGAGTTTCCGGATGCACGGGTGGAGTTGCGCGACGTGCTGCCGGGGCGGCCCAATGTCGTCGCGCGATTTTCCGACGGCGGTGGAACGAAGCCGCGCATCCTTTTCGCGCCGCATACGGATACGGTGAGCATTGGCGGCATGACGATCGATCCTTTCGGAGGTGAATTGCGCGACGGCCGCGTGTGGGGCCGCGGCGCGAGCGACACGAAAGGCACGATGGCCGCGATGCTCTGGGCGCTGCGCGAATCGCGGGACACGCTCGGCGCGCTCGGTCATGAGGTGTGGTTTGCCGGGCTGTGCAGCGAGGAAGCCGGGCAGCACGGGGCGCGTGTGCTGGCCGCGCAGGAGCGATTTGATTTTGTCATTGCTGGCGAGCCGACGGGGCTCGATGCAGTCGTCGCTCACAAGGGCGCGCTGTGGCTCACACTCACGACCCGCGGATGTGCGGTCCACGCCGCCAATCCGGAGCGCGGAGAAAATGCGATCTACAAAATGGCGGATGTCCTGCGCTGCGTCCGCGATGAACTCCCTGCGACACTCGGGGCCGCGGAGCACCCGCTGCTGGGCCGCACCACGGTGAGCGCCGGCACGGTGCGTGGCGGCAGCAAGATCAACATCGTGCCGGACATCTGCACCGCTGAGATCGATTTCCGCTGTCTGCCTGGCGACACGACGCTGCTCGAACGCGTGAGCGCGCGCCTGCGTTCTGTGTGCCCGGATTTGGAAATCGAACACACGCGCTCGCAGCCGATGCTCACGGACAGCTCGCACGCGGTGATCCGCTTGCTGGAAAAATGCGGATCGAAGTGCATCGGCGCGCCGTGGTTCAGCGACGCCGGGATTTTCTCCACCGCAGGAATGCCCGCAATTGCGCTTGGTCCCGGATCGATCGCGCAGGCACACACGCGCGATGAGTGGATCGCGGTCGGCGATTTGGAAAAGGGCGCCGCGTTTTTCCGCGATTTCATCGCGCGCCTCTAGCGGCGAGGCACCCGCCGCGGGCGTTACTTGTTTTTGCCCTGTTTCGCTGCCTTGACCTTGTCGTCCGCGGGATTGCGGAGGTTCTCCGCCTTGGCCTTCCCTCCTTCTTCGCTGAAGACGACGATCACATGCTCACCGGTCTTGAAGTCTGCAAATGTGGCTTTCGCGCGCTGGCCGAAGACCGTGCCGGAATGGATCGCAAAAGTGCGCGTGCCTTTCGGGCCTTTGACTGTGACGCTGGTCGCAGTGATCGTCGTGATGTCGCCCTCGAAATCAAACGGCCTGGGTGCCGGCTTTGCGTGGGAGGGGGCGGATGTCCCGAGAATGAAAACGAATGCGGCGAGGAGGGAGAGGATGGATTTCATGCAAGCGGATGATGCCAGCCTCTGCGTCGCAGGCAAGCCCGCGCTGGCTACAGCTTCCGGTCCGCCTGCGCGCTGCGGAGGTGGATGGTCTTGCTGTCGAGATCGTGGATGGCGCGGATATAGCGCACGGTGCGGCTGCGCGAACGCATGAGGATGCTGTGGGTGATCGCCTTTCTTCCCACCAGCTTCACACCAGGAAGCAGCGTGCTGTCACTGATGCCGGTCGCGCAGAAGATGCAGCTTTCGCCCCAGATCAAATCCTTGCAACGATAGACGCGCGCGAGATCCGCCTCGCCGACGGCGGTGATGGCCTCTGCGCGCTCGGCCTCATCGCGCGGCTTCATGCGGAGCAGCATCTCACCGCCGAGTGCGTTCAGCGCGGCGGCGGTGAGGATGCCCTCCGGCGAGCCGCCGATGCCGTAGTAGAGGTCCACGCCACCATCCGTGAGCGATGGTGAGACGGCGGCGGTGATGTCGCCATCCGTGATGAGCCGCAGGGCCGCGCCGGCTTTTCTGACGCTGGCGATGAAGTCCTCGTGCCGGTCGCGCTTGAGGGTCATCACGACGAGTTCGCTCACACGCTTGCCGAGCGCCTTTGCGACGCTGCCGAGCGTCTGCGAAATGGGGTCATCGAGGGAAATCTGCGGCATCCCACTTTCGATGGCACGCACCACATCGGGACCATAGGCGAGTTTTTCCGAGTAAAATGTCGGCAGGTTCCGCATGACGTGCGGGCTGCCTGCGGTCGCCTCGCTGGCGGCCATCACGGAGATGCTGTTCGGCAGGCCGTAGGCGATGTTCGTGGTGCCGTCGATCGGGTCGAGCGCGATTTCAAAACGCGGCGAGCCGGGACGCCAGGTGCCGAGATGATCGCCGAGAAAAATCCCGGGCGCATTGTCCTTCTGCCCTTCGCCGATGACGACTTCGCCGCAGATGTCCACGAGGTCGAACACGCCGTAAATCGCATCGCACGCCGCACCGTCCGCCTTTTCCTTTTCGCCGCGGCCGAGCCACGGCACGGAATTGAGTGCCGCATTTTCCGTCGCGCGGACGAACTCGAATTCGATCGTGCGCTCGGGGTCCATGGAGGTCAGTGAGGTCATGCCTCACCGTCGCGGATCGCCGCATCCTTGGTCAATGTCGCGCTCCCTGAAAAACGAACCGCCCCGCCGGCCTTGCGACCGACGGGGCGGGTTTTGATTGGTTTTGATCCGGCTCAGTTGTTTGCCGCGATCGCCGCGATGTCTTCCGCGTCGAGCTTCGAGGTGAGCAGGTGCTCGATCGGGTGCTCGCGCTTGCGCAGGGCGCGGCGCAGCTTTGCCAGCGCGATGTTCTGGAGCTGGCGGATGCGTTCGCGCGTCACGCCGAATTTCTGGCCGACTTCCTCGAGCGTGCGGGCCTTGCCGCCATCGAGGCCGAAGCGCGAATTGATGATCTTGCGTTCGCGGGCGTCGAGCACGCCGAGCAGGTCGGCGAGTTCCTCCTGGAGGTTTTTGTCCGAGAGGTTTTCGGCCGGGTCCACGGCGCCGTCGTCACCGACGAGTTCGCCGAATTCGGTGCCGTCGTCGTCATTCATCGGCGCGTCGAGCGAAGCCGGGCGGATGCTCACCGTGCGGAGCTGCGAGAGTTTCGCGGCGGAAATGCCGACTTCCTCGGCGAGTTCGTCGTCGGTGGGCTCGCGGCCGAGTTCCTCGCTCATCGCCATCGCGAGGCGCTTCACCTTCGCGATCTTGTCCACGAGGTGGACGGGCAGGCGGATGGTTTTGGACTGGTTGGCCAGAGCGCGCTTGATGGACTGCTTGATCCACCATGCGGCGTAGGTCGAGAGCTTGCCGCCCTTCGCAGGGTCAAAGCGCTCCACGGCCTTCATGAGTCCGATGTTGCCTTCGGACACGAGGTCGAGCAGCGGCAGGCCGAGATTGCCATAATCATGGGCAATTTTCACAACCAGGCGCAGGTTCGCCTTGATCATCAGGGCGCGGGCTTTCATGTCGCCCTTCTTGATCTTGGCGGCGAGGTCGATCTCCTCCTGGATGGTGAGCAGCGGCGTCTGGCCGATCTCGCGGAGGTAGATTTTGAATCCTGAATCAGAGTCGTCGTATTTGGCCATGGTAGTAACCTGTCTTTCTATTGAGGGTGAGCAGATTTCGTGCGGTCTGGAGTGGGCTTTTGGAGAGTGCGGTCAGCGGGTGTAAGAACTATTCGTGTAATCGCATTGTATGGACGCATCGCCGTGGAGATTGTTCAATGTATTCAAGAAATTGTTTTATCACGCGCGGTCATTTATTAAGGAGTTAAATCAATCTGCGCTGGAATCCTGAGATGGATTCGTGGGGCCTTTTGTTCAAGTTCATTTATGAACTTAAGCAAATTTTCATCTGGCGTCTTTTCGACGGGAAGCCTCTGGATTGTGCCATGGAATCGCTCAAAACCTCCCGGGTGGACTGCTTTATCTCTGTCCGACGGGCCGACAGCCCCCATTTTCCTCCGCAGGGGACTTGCTTCAGGGCTCGATTTCGCGATGCACGCCGATCTCGAAAACCGTCTCCGAAGGATGCGTGTCGCTGGCCCGCGGTGCGAGATCGAGCGCGCGGTAGGCGGCCTCGAGCCGACGGGCGTCATTGCGCAATTCGGGGAAAACCGCGATGAGTCGCTGCTTCGTCCAGTGCTTCGCGAGACCGCGATCCACGGGATGGATCTTCGGCGGGCGGCCCAGGGCACGTTGGATGAAGCTGGTGAGGTTCATGGCGTTCCTTTCCTTAACACCAGCCCCGCCGTTTCGTTTGAAAAATTCCTGCGACAGGATCAGCTCATCCGCAGTCGTGCGGCGAGGGCGATTGCATTCAGCGCGGCGAGAATGCACACAGGTTTTCCAGAGCGTACGACGATTGTGGAGGCGACTGTTCTTTCCCGCATCGCAAACGCCACCAGCCCTGGCCAGAAGGCCCATGAGAGCCAGTTCTGCCAGGGCAGGCCGAGTGTGCCTGCCGCATCCTGCGGACGGAGCCACCAGCCGCGCTCGGAGCGCACGGGCCATTCGATATTGACCGCCGTGAAAAGCACCGCTGCGGCGACGAGAATGGCGACGGTGCGGTGACTCGATCGGGGCCGAAACCAAAGCACCGCCTCCCGCGCCGCCGGAATGAGCAGCGTCCACAGAAACACCCATCCCAGCGCCACGCCGAGGAGCTTCGCACCGAGCGCGGCACCGAACTGCATCCTCCCAAAAAGCATGCCGGTCTTCGCATTCAGCACGCCGAGCGCGAGTCCGCCGCCCGCTGAAAGCGCCAGCCAGCCACGGGTGGTCCGCAGCCCGTACGTGCGGGTGAGCACGAGGTGCAGATTCATGACGGCGAGCGCCAGCCAGATGGGATCCGCATTTTCCGCGAGCATCAGAATCGCCCGGCGAAGATCCTCGTGCGGCGGTACGGGGGAGCCGATGACGAAGCCTAACTGCTCCGTCCCGACCGGCACGATCCACACCACCGCGAGCCACGCCGTCCACGCGATAAAAATACTCCAGAGCACCGCGACAAGCGGTTCAAGGGAACGGGAAAGGAGGGAGCGCGGCATCCGCGGACTGTGCCGGACCGCGCGGCGCTTCGCAAAATGATAGTTGCGCCTGCCGCCACAGAGGTTAAATGGAAGGCCTAATGACTTTCAAAGAGTTCGGCCTCGCCGAAGCGGTCGTGCGCAGCGTCGAAGCCAAGGGCTACCTCAACGCCACACCGATTCAAGAGCAGGCAATGCCCCTCGTTTTGCAGGGAAAAGATGTGATGGGCTCCGCCCAGACCGGCACCGGCAAGACCGCGGC
>JAYWEO010000258.1:0-5228 GCA_043779225.1 Prosthecobacter sp. | reverse complement strand
ATGACGGTGCCGCCGCCCTCGCAGAAGGCGCGGATCGCATGCGCCTCGGCATCCGAGAGGCAGAGGCACGCGGGCAGGATGAGCACGCGATATTCGTCCGGCACGCCGCGCTGGATCACGTCCGCGTAGCTCAGAAAATTGTATTGGAGGCCGGAGTCGCGCAGCATGTTTTCCCACGCGCGGCGGACGTGCGCGGCGCTGCTCAGGCGCTCGTCGTCGTTGCGATTGATCCAAGTCTTTCCATGCGCCTCGGCGTCGAGAATCCAGCCGAGCTGGATCGAGGCCTGGCTGTAGTAAATGGCGACGCCATCGTGCTTCCACTCTGCGCCGCTCATCAGCGGGCCGATCTTTTTTCCGGCTTCGAGAAATGCGGGCGCGACCTCCTCGTGCCACGGTTCCGGCGTCTTGCCATCGAACCATTTCTCCACCCAGCCGATGTGCCCGCGATTGCCGTGCGCGAGGCAATGCCATGTCTGCCACACGTCATCGGCGGAGGACTTGTGAAAGAGCGTCGTCACCGCCGGCAGCGCGTTGCGCGGATTGAACGAGCGGATGATCGCCTGCGAGGAACCGAGATTGTAGCTCTCGATGAACTGCACCTTGCGCATGAGCTTCGCATAATCGTAGCCCCCGAATGCGCTCGGCATCTGCCCGCCGACGATGCCGCACGGCGTCGCGGGATCGAGCGAGTTGGAGAATTCCACCAGCCCGCCGAGGTAATTGCACCAAAGCGAATCGTTGAAGCTCCACTGGTCCATGAGCGGGCTTGCGTCGAACTCCGCGATGCTCCACGTCGCGAGCTTCGCGCGGATGTCGTCATAGCTCACCCATCGGTCCCGTTTCGGCGCGCTTTCCTCTCCATACACCTCGGCGAGCCAGCGTGGATACGCCGCCGCATCGTCCGTCACCTGCCACATCGTCGGATGCACGAAGTGGCCCCACGATGCCTCGTCATCGAGCGCATAGGCCGCGCGCTGCGGCGATGATTTCACCGCGCCGATGCTTTGGCGCATCACCGTTTCGAGCTGCGCTCGCGTCGCCGCATTCAGCGGCGCGGGACGCCAGCCGGCGCCGTGCAATTCATCGAGATGCGGCTTCACCTTGTCGCCATCCCACAGGTGCAGCACGCCTTTCCCCGCTGCGTGATCCACGTAGAAACGCAGGCCAAACTTTTCGATCCAATCGAGCCGCCCCGTCTTCGAGCCTTCCGCGCCGATTCCGTCGCGATCAATGAACGCGCCGTTGTAGCCGTGCGCCAGGCACCAGCGCCCCGACCCGTCGTCATAGCCGATGCTCCACTGATGCGTCCACGGCATGAACGTCCACGACGGCCACGCGCGCAGCGCCCACCCTTTCTCCTGCTTCACCGCCCGGAAATCCTCCGACGTGCGGACGTATCGCTCGTAAGCATCGGCAGCCATCGCCGAGGAAGCGGCCAGGAAAACCCCGAGTGTGAAAATCCGTCGGACTTGCCGGAGACAAAGTTGCATGGGCGTCTTTCGTTGAGGTTATTTTTTCACCGGCTCATCCGGCAGCGCATGGGAGGAAGGATTCATGCCGCGTTTCGTGAGGAAGTCGCGGGTCTGCTGCATGGCTTCATCGAAGAGCGGCTGCGTGCAAGATCCACGGATCAGTCGGTCGATTGCTTGAGTTTCAAGCCTGTTTTCCAGCCGCGCGCATCGCGGAGGCAGACCAGCAGGAAAATCATGAGATGCTTCATGGAGTTGTGGGGCGAGAGCAGGAGATGGCTCGCAGCATCCGGCTACCGCACGATGGGCACACCCATTTGGACCACTTCGAGATCGCGGCCTTTCACTTTGCGGATGGGCAGCAGTTCCTCATGCACCCAGCGCTCGTCGGGCGCGCCGCTGATGAACCAGTCGGCGCCGTTGTCCGCGAGGATCATGCCGTGCTTTTTCAACCCTTCGAGAATGACCCGCGTCGCGCCTTTGAATGATGAGGTGTCGAAGCTGGACTTCAGCCGCACGCGCATCCCCATGGGCGGCAGAGTTTCGTCCTTGTGCGGGCTGGCGAAGTGGCTCGCGGGCGGCACGTAGGCGTGGCGCGATTTTTTCACGGTGAAACGCAGCGCGTGCTGCAACGCCTTCGCGACGCAAATTTCATCGTAGCGTGCCAGGCCCGGCAGAATGGGCAGGCCAGCGGCATCGGCGCTCGTCCAGCCCGCGGGGCGCGGCTTCGGCTGCTTGAGATCAAAGATCGCACCGCTGGAGGCTTTCCATGAAGCGCCGCCATTCAACGGAAAGGCGTGAAACAGTTCGTAGAGCCGCCAGTGATCGCGATCGAGCACGAGCACATGGCGGTCGCCGTCGCTCTGCGGGCCACCTTCGATCCAGATATCGCGCGGGATAGGATAAGGGCCGGGATCGCTCTCGTCGGCATAGCCAAACTCGACTGGCACCTTTGGCTGATCGCCGCTCACGACATAGTAAGGGATGCCTGCTGGCACGCCCTTCCACACAAGGCCGAAGTCTTCATGCAGTGCCTTGTCCGCGCCGATGCTGGCGATGATCGCCGCGCTTAGCGGGTCAACGGGATCTTTGGAAACATCGCGGTTCCATTCATCCCCCGCAGGCAGGAGCAAACGCCCGCCGAGATCGGCATTCGATCCGGTTGGGATGACCTCCGCCATCACAGCACAGGGCATGAATAGGACGGCCGACAGGATGAGCGTCAGGTGGTTTGTGCTATTCACGAAATGCGAATGAGTAGAGTTCGGCCTGCTGTAGATGGAAGCGCAAGCTCACGGGTCTGCCGGCCAATTTGCTGATGTCGCCCTTTTCTTTCCATAGCACCTTCGCACGCAGGGAATCCGTGTTCAGCGGATCTGATTCGCCATAGCCCGCGATTGGTTTGCCGGCCACATCGAGCAACTCCACGCTGGCTGATCCGCGGCTGGCATTGAGATTCAATTCGAGGTGGCCTCCGGTGAAATGCATGGGCACCGTCGTGAGGGTGCCCGCATCCGTCCCCGCGTCCGCCGAGACAAAGCGGTCCAACGGCCAGCTAGCTAATCCGATCGAAGTAGTGTATTTCGTCCCACGCCCGGAGTTCGGCACGCCGAACTCCTCGTAGCGGGCCGGATGACCATGGGTGAAGTTGGAGCCCGGGTAGTAGAGCCGGATTTCATCGCCGTGACGAAAGGCCTCAAACGCCGTCACGAGATAGCCGCTGTCCCATTCCCCGGGTTTGCCGAGTGGCACGACGGGGGTGCGAAAAGGGCGCTCCCAATTTTCCAGGTCACGCGAGACGGCAAGCTGGATTTCGCATGGCCCTTCATGATTGCGCACGCGGGGTTTTCCATTGGCATCCAGGCCGTCCGGGAAACGCGCGTTGTTGTTAATGGTGAAGATCCACGGGAACCCCACAATGCAGCTTTCCGCCTGATAGATCGCTGTGGAATAAAACTCGGTTCGCATCAGCGCGGGATCGTCCGGGACATCAAGCATCGCGCGCACCGGCTCGATGCGACTCAGCGAACTCGCATCATCGCGGCGATCGGGCACAAAGATGTACCGTTCCGCGCTCCAAGTTAATAAGTCGGGACTCGTGGTAAGCCCGAAGCAACGCCGGAGCACTCCGCGCACCGGCGTGGATAGCTTCGGAATCGCAACATAGAGCTCACGTTCGCGATCATAGAAGGCGGTCACGTTGTCATTGGAGCGAAAAAGATTGTCCTTGCTGATGCGTGTCCAATTAAGCCCATCGGGTGACACCAGCGCGTGCGGACCGCCGACTGGCTTGGCGCGATGATCCCACTCCACCATCTTATAGCGTCGCGCGGGATCGGGATCGGTATTGTCCTTCATCACGCTGGCCTCCAGGCACGCATCGAGCACCGCATTGTGTTTCTCCAAACCCGGAGTCTTCACCGTGCCGACCAGTGGCTTCTCCCAAACCACGCCGTCGCGGCTGGTCGCATAAAATGTGGCGTAATTCGGAAACCACTGAGTCCCGCCCCCCATATACCACATTTTGAAGATGTGCTCCTCCTCGTCGAATAGCACGGTGCCGTAGATCTCTATCATCCAACCCTCCCAAGGCTGATCGGCTTTCACCAATGGGTTCGCGGCATGTTTCCGCGCCGCATGTGGAGTGAACCAGACGCGCTCCGTGGACAGCACCAACTGCTGATCGATGAACAACTGCGCCTTGCTGCCGACATTAAATGCGCCGCTGGGTGAGGGGGCGGTCGGCACTGGTGGTGCTGTGGGTGCGGGCGCTGCCTTCGCCGGCAGTGTGGCCGTTGGTACCGCTTGGGCGCGAGCGGTCAACGGAGCAACGCACCACGCAACCATGACCATGCCTAAGAGGATGGAAGTGGCTAGGATTCGATGGCGATTCATTTTAGAGGGCTGAGCCTTCGGCGTTATAGTTTTGTCGTGACAATGCGCAGCCGGATAAAACGCCGAGGCTGCCCGGCGGAGCCAGGATCTTCCACAGTGACCGGAGCGCCCACGGTGCCGTGGTTGGTGGCTATCGCCGTCCATTCCGAGAGGTCGGAGGACGTTTCCACGATGTAAGTGTAGTCGGAGCGGACGGGCGTGTAGGTGATCGAGAGCAGGCCGGCGGCACTCAACGCGACGCGTCTGCCGGCGGAGGCGGGATTGCTCGCGGTGGGTGACGTGCCGAGCGCCGTTTCGACGACGGTTGACTGGCCATCACCGTCGGGGTCTCCGAGTTGAGCAGCGCTCAATGGAGGATTCAGGCTGGCTTTGACGTCGGCGAGGAGTGCTTCGTCCGCCTCCGTCCAGTCAGGATCGGCCCAATGGAGCACATCGCGCCAGAGGGCGAGATCGGCCACGGTATATTGTTCATTGTAATAGACGCCGCCTGCTCGGCGCGCTTCCTCGGCGTGGATAATCATCGCGGTGCGGATGTGATTGCTAAGGAGTCGCCGGTAGAGGGCGTTCGCGCCCGGCAGGCCGATGTCTCCGGCATCCTCCGCTCCATCCCGCGGATGCCAGCGATAGTATCCGAGGTAGTAGCCTTTACTCGCTTCGAAATGCTGCGGCCCGTCGTCGTCGCGCCACGCGCCGGGTTTGTAGCCGAGTTTGAATTGCTGCACCGCATTGAAAAACACCTGGTGCATGCGGAACCCGTGGAGCGATTCGCTGTCGCCGGTGCGCGGGTTATCCGCCTCGCCGCTCCACAGACTGCCGATGAAATATTCGCCGGAGAGCGTCGAGCCTTCGCCGGAAAAGCGCAGG
>JAYWEO010000257.1:0-6137 GCA_043779225.1 Prosthecobacter sp. | reverse complement strand
CGCCGGAAGCTGCCGCACGCCGCGACGCGGATCACTTCAGGATGCGAGCGCAGGTCGTCGAGCATCCGCTCCGCATCCGCCGCGATCTCGCCCATGCGGAAACGCCCTGCGTGCTTTTTCCGATCCTCGATGCCTTTCAAAATGTTCGCCGCCGTTTTTTCACCGAAGCCCTTCAATCCGGCCACGCGCCCATCGTGGCAGCCTGCTTCCAATTCCGCGACCGTCGTGATCGCAAGCTCCTTCCACACCGCGTGGATTTTCTTCGGCCCCATGCCGCTGATGTCGAACATCTCGAAAAGTCCCGGCGGAAATTCGGCCTTGAGGTTCGTATGATATTCGAGCGTGCCCGTCGTCACGAGCGTCGTGATTTTTTCCGCGATGGCGTCGCCGATGCCCTCGATGTCGCCGAGCTTGCCGGCCTCCGCGCACTGCCGCAGATTTCCTGCAAAGGTCTCGATCGCGCGCGTGGCATTGCGATACGCGCGAATCTTGAAAGGGTTCTCGCCCTTCAGCTCGAGCATCATCGCGATTTCTTCGAGCATGTCGGCGACTTGGTCTTTGGAAATTTCCGGCATAAGCCCGCACGCTAGGTGCCGCATCGCGGAGCGGCAAGTGCGTCTCCGGGGAGCACAGGCGGCCCGCCTGTCGTTTGCGGAGGCCCGCCGCAAATATGCGACTCCCCAAGGCGATTCGTTCGCAATTGGCCGTCCGGTGTGCCGCGCGGGCCGCGCGGCACCACAGGCGGGCCGCCTGTGCTTCCCGATGCACGCCGCTCAGGAGCATCATTGACCATTGCCACAGATGGCTTCGGTTTGAGGTAGCGCGCTTGCAATGCCCAGATGCGGCATTGCACCGCGCGCCGATGTTCCATTTGCTCGCGCCATGAACGTGCTCCTCCAGGGCCTGCGGTTTTCGATTCTCGGATTCGCATTCCTCACATCCGTCCCATCCGCAAACGCCGAACCCGATCCGAACGATCCCGCCGCCGAACTTGCGAGCTTGAAGCTGCCGGAGGGATTCGAGGCGAATCTCTTCGCGAGTGAAAAGGACGGCGTGGTGAAGCCGATCCAGATGCGATGGGACTCGCGCGGACGGCTGTGGGTGCTCGGCTCGACCACGTATCCGCAGCTCAAGCCCGGCGAGGAACCGCAGGACAAGATCATCATTTTGGAAGACACAAAACACGCGGGGCGCGCGGACAAGACGACGGTCTTCGCCGAAGGGCTGCTCATCCCGACCGGGCTCGAACTCGGTGATGGCGGCGCATATGTGGGCGAGGGGACGAAGCTGCTTTTTCTCAAGGACACGGACGGCGATGATCGCGCGGATGAAAAGCGCGTGGTGCTGCGGGGCTTCGGCACGGGCGACAATCATCAAAATATCAATTCGTTCCGATGGAGCCCCGGCGGCGAATTGTTTTTTTCGCAGGGCCTGCATGGCTTCGCGCGCGTGGAGACACCGTATGGGATCGTCGGCAACGATGAGGCGGGTCTGTGGCGACTGCGCCCGCGTGAACTGCGGCTCGATCCATTTTACGGCGGCAGCGGCGATCCGCAGAATCCATGGGGCTTCGCGTGGACAGAATGGGGGATGCCGCTCGTCGTCGCGGGCAACAACGGCGGCATCTCATTCCCGCTGCCCGAGATGGTGCGCGGTCGGAAAATCGGCACGCGGCAGAATATCTGGGTGGACGCGCGTTCGCGGAAATCGAGCGGCCCGGAGATCATCCGCTCGGCACATTTTCCGCCAGAGTGGCAGGGCGTGATGCTCTCGGGTGGCTACATCAACAACGCGGTGTGGGCGCTGAAAATCGAGGACGATGGCGCGGGCTTCCGCATCACGGATTTGCCGCCATTCATCACGAGCACGCATGGCAGCTTCCGTCCGGTGGATGCAAAGCTCGGGCCCGACGGCGCGCTGTATCTCTGCGACTGGTATAATCCGATCATCGGCCACTATCAGGCGAGCTTTCGCCATCCGGATCGCGACAAGGCACACGGGCGAATCTGGCGCATCACTTACAAAGGCCGCCCGCTGAACAAGCCACCGCAAATCGCAGGTGCGAGCGTCGCATCGCTGCTGGAAAATCTGAAGAGCAACGACGAGTGGACGCTCTACCAGACGAAGCGCGAACTCGGTGCGCGGCCCACGGCTGAAGTGATCCCTGCGCTGCAAAAATGGATCGCGCCGTTGCAGGGTCGCGAACTCGCGACGGAGCATGCTCTTTACGAGGCGCTCGGCATTTTTGAATGGCACGAATCACCGGAGCCCGCATTGCTCGCACGTCTGCTCGGTGCAGCGAAGCCCGATGTGCGCGCGTATGCCGCCGGAGTCGCCGCGCGCTGGGCGGATCGTCTCGCGACCGGGCCGGATGCGCTCGGCCTTCTCACGCCGCTGATCTCCGATGAAAATCCGCGCGTGCGACTCGCCGCAGTCGTCGCGCTCGCGAACATCCCGCGCGCGGAATCACTCCCCCTGGCGTTGCGCGTGATCGAGCGCGGTGCGGACAGCTTCACAGAGCTTGCGCTGAAGCAGGCCGTCTTCGCGCTGAAGCCGCACTGGCTGCCCGCGTTGAAGGCGGGAAAACTCGGCATCGAGGACAAGCCTGCGCAGATCGCGTTTCTTGCAAAAGCCGATGCGACCGAGGACGCGCTCGGTGCGCTGCGTGGACTGCTGTTCAAGGGGCAGGCGAAACCTCCGTTTCATCTCGTCGCAGAGATGCCGCTCGCATCGCAGCCGCTGCTCACGGTGATGGCATCCGTCGGCACTGCCGATGATCTTGCGGGTCTTCTGACACCGTTCCATTTCTCGGATGCGAATGCGGGCGATGCCGCGCGGGCCACGGCGCTTCGTGAAGTGCTTGCCGCCGTCGCGGAAAGTTGCGCGTCGCGGAAATTGCGCCCGTCCGGCGATGCCGAATCCGCCGTGCGGACTTTGTGGAATTCCGATCAGTCCGGCGCAAGCGCTGGCGCCGCATTGCTCGCGGGAACGCTGAAAATCGAGGCGATGCGCGGGCAGCTTGTCGACGCAGCCGAAAAGGGCGCACCGGAACTGCGTGCGTTTGCCGTGCTCGGGCTCGCAGGGCTCGGCGGCGGCGATGCGCCCGCGCTGCTGGCAAGGCTCGCCACGAGCGGTGAGCCGTTCAGCGCACGCAAAGCCGCTGTGCGCGGACTCAGCCGGACCTCATTGCAAAAGGCGGCCGAAATCGTCGCATCCGGCCTCGCAAGTGAGACGGATGACGCGCGCATCCGCGCACTTTGCACTGCCATTTTTGACCGCAACGGTGGCGTCGATGCACTCGCCGCCGCGCTGAAGGCGGCCAAACCGCCCGCGCCGGCTGCGCGCCGCGTGCTCGATCTGCTGAACAACAGCGGCCAGTCGAGGCCGAAGGTCGTTGAAGTCCTGCGCGAACTCGCCGGATTCGCCTCGTCGCTGCCAGCAGGTGATACCGCATTTGTGGCCGCGCTCGTCGCGGAGGTTCAGGAAAAAGGCGATGCAAAACGCGGGCGCGAGATTTTCCGCCGTGCGGAACTCGCCTGCACGGGATGCCACCGCGTCGGGGATGAAGGCGGTGTGATCGGACCGGCGCTTGACGCGATTGGTTCCGGGCAGCCGCTCGATTTCATCATCGGCGCGGTGCTGCAGCCGCAAAAAGAAATCAAGGAAGGCTACGAGGCGATGGAAGTGACGACGAAAGACGGGCGTGTCATCACCGGCTATCGTGTGAGTGATGACGGCAATCTCGTCATCCGAGATATCGCGACCGGCGGGCAGACGCGCCTCGCGCGCGAAGCAATCGCGAGCAGGAGACTCACGGGTTCGCTGATGCCGAGCGGCCTTGTGGATCGGCTGAGCCGGGAGGATCTGCGCGACCTTTTCCGCTATCTTTCGGGTCTTGGAAAATAGCAGGCATTCAGAGATTCGCGCCGCTTGTGAAAGTGCCTGCTTTGGGCGTTGAGCGTTGGACGTTGGACGTTGGACGTTGGACGTTGGACGTTGGATGTTGGATGTTGGATGTTGGATGTTGGATGTTTGGCCCGCCGCAGGCGCGGTGCGAACAGCACACGCGTCCAAAAACTGAAAGGCTGCTGCGCGGGCCAAACCTCCGACATCCCACGTGGAACTTCCAAAGAAAGAGGTGAGGGGAATGGTGCCAGGGGGGAGGATTGAACTCCCGACCTAGGGCTTATGAGTCCCCCGCTCTACCACTGAGCTACCCTGGCGTGCGTTTAGGGCCGCGAAAAATAGCGGCGACTTTCCGCGTGGCAAGCGCGGAGTTCATTTCAAAATCGGAAGTGTCCGCGCGGACTACTTCGCCGGCGCCTTTGCAGGGCCCTTCGAGATCATTTCCTTCACCCGCTCTTCGATCTGCGCGGCCTGCTTGCCTTCGTCGGTGGAGGCGTCGAGCGCCTTCACTTCCCCCATGAGCTTGAGTACGGCCTCGTTGTCCTGCGGCGGACGGTAGATTTGGAGGAGTGAAAGGAGAGTGATCTGTTTCTGGTGCGCGGTGAGCTTGGTGTGTGATGCGATGAACTCGTCGGCTTTCTTGCGCGCGGCAGCGGAGCCATCCTTGCCGGCGGCTGTTCCGATTTCACCTTGCAGGGTTGCGAGGTCGGCCTTGAACCCCATCGCAGCCCCCATGCCAGTCTCGTCCTTCGGATCGAGCGCGGAGATTTCGGCGATGACCTTCGAGTAATGCTGCGCCGCGAGATTTTCATCGAGCACCTTCAGCCCTGCGGCGAGGAACTTTGCCTTCTCGATGCCCTGTGCGCCCTCGGCCTTTTTCCAAGCCTCGTCGCGCTTCGTCTTCACGGCGCGGAGTTCGTCGAGATGCGGGAGATATTTTTCAGGGCCGCCAGCCTGGTACCCGGTCTGCGCGTAGGGGCGTCCTTGCGCGTCGGCAAGGACGATGCTCGGGAATCCCTGGATGCCAAACTGCGTCTGGAGCTTCGCATTCTGCGCCTGCGTCTCCTTGCTCAGCTTCGATTTGTTCTGCGGGAAATCGAGCTCCACGAGGACGAAGTTCTTTGGTCCGGCCGCCTTGAACGCATCGAGATCGAACACTTCCTTGCGCAGCTTGATGCACCAGCCGCACCAGTCCGAGCCGGTGAAATCCATCAGCAGATCCTTGCCCTCCGCGGCGGCGGTCTGCTTCGCCTTTTCAAAATCGGTGACCCATAGGTCTCCGGCGGCAAATGTGGATACGGTGAGAGTCCACGCGATGGTGGCGACGGAGGTGAGGGCTGCGAGACGCATAGGACTGCCTCGATAGCTGAAGCGGGACGTTGCTCAACATATAACGGCGCATATTTTCGGACTTCTCTTTGGCCTGCGTTCCTTGACTCGCCTGCGATGCACCCTATGCTCCACGCGAATCCGAACGCAGGGGAGCCGGCTGGCTGAGACGCGCGCAAGCGCGAACCCTTTGAACCTGATGCGGGTAATTCCGCCGAAGGGAGCAAAGTCCAGAGCCATGCCGCCTTTTCCGCGCATGGCTTTTTCATTTTCAAAATCACGCCGGGAAAAATCCGAAGCCCTCAATTTTCCCAAGCGCGCCGCTCAACTCTCAACCCGCACCTCTCAACTTCCCAATGATCGCCAAAAAAGACTCCATCGAACCGCACAGCAGCGAACAGCTCCCGGCCAGCACGCGCGTGTACCTGCATGGCCGCATCCATCCCGAGGTGCGCGTACCGGTGCGAGAGATTGCGCTTTCGCCGACGAAGACCTTCAGCGGCGAGCTAGAGGCGAATGAGCCCGTGCGCGTCTATGACTGCTCCGGGCCGTGGGGTGATCCCGCATTCACCGGCACTTCGGACGAGGGCCTGCCGACGCCGCGCGCGAAGTGGGTCGCGGATCGCAAGGACGTTAAACCATACGACGGCCGCGAAGTCCTCCCGCAGGACAACGGCTACCTCAGCGGCAAACACGCCGAATATGCGAGCAAGGCCGAGCGCAATCGGCTCGTGGAATTTCCTGGCCTCAAGGGCCAGCGCCGCCGACCGCTCCGCGCGAGTGCGGGGCATCCGGTCACGCAGCTTTGGTATGCGCGGCAGGGCATCGTCACGCCTGAGATGGAGTTCATCGCCATCCGCGAGAACATGGGGCGCGCGAAGATCGCCGAGCTTTCGCAGGAC
>JAYWEO010000256.1:0-6706 GCA_043779225.1 Prosthecobacter sp. | reverse complement strand
CTACGTCCTCGGCTCGTGGCTGCCCGCCGTCCGCGCCTTTGCCCCCGCCTGCACGGATGCCGCCCACGCCGCGGAGACCGGCGACGGCTCCGCCCTCTCTGCGCTCACCCCTTTCACCGCCCCGCCCCTACCCGCCGCGGGCAATGGCCTCCCGGCCGTCGTCCCCGTCTTCACCGGCGGGCTGGACCGCATCTTCGGCTTTGTGCAGACGATCAAAGACTCCGCCGCGATGACCGAGGCCATCGCGACCGACCTCGGCGTCATCGGCAGCACCACCACGCCGCCGCCGCCCGCCGCGCTCCAGCCCGTCATCAAAGCCACCATCAACGGCACGCAGGTGGACCTCCGCTGGAGCTGGGACGGCCAGCGCGACCATGTGGACCTGCTCCACATCCAGGTGGACCGCCACGACGGCCACGGCTTCGTGGACCTCGTCCACGACACCACGCCGAACTACACTGACACCACCGCGTTCCCCGCCGTGCTCACCAAGTGGGACTACCGCGGAATCTGGAACGTGAACGGCGCCCCCATCGGCCAATGGAGCGCCACGGTGAGCGTGGCAGTGGGGGGATAGGCCATGCCCTTCGACCCGACCAAGCCCGCCTTTGGCTCGCCAGATTCCAGCGCGGAGATGCGCGACCAGCTCAACGCGCTGAAGGCGCTGATAGACGCCCAAGCCGCGCAGATTGCCAACCTGCAAGGACAGCTCGACGCCGCCATCGCCGGGAGCAGCGGCAACAGCAACGGAGTCGGCAACCTCGGCCTGACCATCACCACAAACCCGACCGAGATATTCCAAGTCCAGCCCATCGCGGACAAGCTCGATGAGCTGATCAATGCGCTGCGCCGGTAAGCCGACCTCCGGGCAGTCTCGCTTTCCGTATTAGTTTTGCGTTTGTCCTATTGGTTTTGGCAACTGCTGCAGCTCTGGCGCAGACACCTGATGCCGGGCCTCCCGGCATCACCTTGTCCGGTCCGAATACTTGGCGGCTCGCCATGTCCACCGACGCCGCGCTCTGCTACCAACGGGAGCTCTCGGAGGATTTGGTGAACTGGATCTCGCTGGAAAATACTCCGCTGCCCGGAGATGGGGGTGTCCATTCACAAAGAGTCATTGTGCCGACAGGGGCAGCCAAGCTGTTCTTCCGTTACCGATCCCGTCCGCGCACGGCTGCGGACGGTTTGTTTCAGGACTGGGACCGCTTCTATTCCTATCAGACGGATTCCTTGACGGACTACGACCACGACGGCGTGCCGGATGCGCTGGAGACAGCCCTGGGGAGTAATCCCGCGGATTTCTACTCGAAGCCGTATCAGGTGGTCTCCGTCGATCCGTTCCCCGATCAGGCGGGCCACGCGCTCGACCGGGCGATTGTCGTCCATCTCAACAAGCCGCTTCCCAGCTCGGTGACCTCGGTGAAAAAGTTCTTTGTGAAACACGTGGTTTATGACCTTGGCGGAGTATTCGACGTGAATGAGTCGGTGGGTGGCTCGGCGATGATCCTGCCAGGGCGCAAGGCGGTCGCCTTCCTGCCGTTGCCAAACTTCCTGCCGGGCGCGAACAACACTGCGCTGAACAATTATCGGATCTATTTTGGGACCGACGGGACGGGAATCCCGGGGCTCCTGCCGTGGCATTCGGAGTTTTCCACCGTGCCGGACTATTTCGACACGGTCGGTGCATGGGTCACGTCGGTGCTCCCGGGCGAGACGGCCTTCGAGGTGGCCACGGACTTTGCGCCGGTGATCGAATGGAGCCAGCCGCTGCTGCCCTCGTCGCTGCTCTCCCCGGATGTCACCGTGATCGAGCAGGCGAGTGGGAATGCCGTGGCGGTGGATGTGGGCTTTGACTATGATACGAACCGCATGACGCTTTCCCACGCCGCGCCCTTCCTGCCGGATGCCACCTACACGGTGACATTAGGCACCGGTCTCGTGAACCTCATGGGCAAGCCGCTGCTGCATCCCTTCACGTGGAGCTTCCGCACGCGCCCGCTCCGCCCTGCGCCAGTGGCTGGGCAGGGGCCGTTTGTGCAGACGGTGTCTCCCGCGGACTTTTCCACCAATGTGGGTATCGCCAACCTATATCAGGTGATCCTGACGTTCAGCGAGGCGATGGCCCCTTACTCGTTGAGAGCCGCGACCCTGCATCTGCGCAAGTCCGGCACGACCACTGACATGCCCGCGCTGATCGAATACACTGCGGCCACCAAAACACTGTGGGTCAGCCCGCTGGCGGGGTTTGCGTGGGGCACCCGCTATGAGCTGACCCTGGATGCCGGTGCCATCTATACGGTCGCCTCGCCATCGAAGTTCCTGCAGGGACCGGCACTGTTTGTCTTCACCACCGCGCCCGATCCCTCCGGCCCTGGAGGAGGCGGAGGCAGCAGCACCGGCACCAGCACCGGGACTGCCGGGAGCCGGGACCCGGAGAAGGCCAAGCCGCTCGTCCTCTCGCTCAGCTACGGAGATCCGGACGAGGATGCCGGAGCCAGCCTCAAGCTAAGCATCACTCTGCCCGACGATTCCCAGCGCGAGCAGGAGATGCCTAATGCCACCAATCAATATGCGACCCACGTAAGCCCGGAAATCCCCGCCGGGAGCACGGTGATCGTCACGCCGAGATTCCTCAAGGGAAGCGACGCCGATCCGAATGAGGACGAACGCTCGGAGGTGCAGGCGGTGGTCAGCGGGCTCCAGATTCCGGAAGGGGAGAACTATGTGGTGTTCGGCCAGGAAGACCCGCCGGCCGCCGCTGTACCTGCCGCACCGGCCACCGCTCCGGTTTGGGAATTTCTCGGGCCGCTGGCAGCCGGCCCGTTCATTGCGCAAGTGAAGAACAATGGGAAGCTCGCAGCGGGGCGGACTGGGTTTCGGCTCAGAAACGATTCAGATGTTGTCAAAGGATGGGATAGCACCGGGCCGGAAAACTGGACTTCGGTGCATGTGGGCCAGCAAAACAACCTCGTCAAGGCGGTGTTCCCTGTGAATGTCAAGTTCAGCGACTACGAACTGGTCGTTGAGCCGGGCAAAGAAAGTATTATTAGCCTGCAGAACAATGCCATCACGGGCAAGGTGACGAATTTCACGATCGTCGGCGGGACAGCAAATCGACAAACTGATATCCTGCTCCGGAAGAAGGGAGCCACTCCTACAGTCATTGCGACATTGCACGTCAGTTGTTTTACACCTCGCGTGGCAAAGATCGGTGTCTATCGCGTCTTCGATTCCACCAATGTGAACACTCAGGTGCCAGATCAGGGGATCATGGCTGATAATGCGACAATCATCGCCGATCTTAACCAGACATTCGGACTACAGGCCGGTGTCACTTTCGCAGTGGATGCGAGCTCTCGCAGGGTGGACATGAAGGATACGAACGTATTCAACGCGGATGGATCCATAGACGTATCGTTCAACAACGGCGCTCAACTCCATACTATCGCTGGCGTCACCGCAATTCTTGTCAGCCAGGACAATAAACCACTACCCAAGCTGCGATTGTATCTCGTCCAAGGCCTGAACGGCACGAAGGAAGCATATGGTGGTTTAACTAAAACGAATACTGATGTGGAGTTGGATCCAGGTTCGGCTTTCGCCAACTGTTTTGTAAATCGTTCCCAACCCTCCGACACTGTGCGGCATGAAGTGGGCCATGGACTCGGTCTTTCCCAGCAAAAGCAGGGGCAGGCCAATAGCCATGATAACGGAAAGTGGCCGGTGGAACTCCATCCTTCAAACGGTGATCCGAAACCGGCGGGCTTGATGAACGACAGTGCAAATGGCAGGGCTTGGTTGCGCCAAAACGACTGGTTTTGGGCAAATAAGACCGCACACTACTATGAATAGATTGATTAATCTAATACTATGCTGCGGCATCGGAACTGCGGTTGGATGCGCTGAGGAGCCATTCGATCCGAATAATCCTTCGGATTTCGACCGGAAGGTGATCGCTTTTGTAGGCAGTGAGTCTGCGGTAGGGTCGTGGGTCAACAATGAAAATCGGGATTTGGTCATTCAACGCTTGAAGGCAATGCGTTTGGTGCCTAACACCAAAACCCGGGATGATTCTATTGATTCTGCGCTAGTCGCGTTGGGAGATGAGGAGGCGACTGCACGTGTAGCGGAGCAAAGGATTGAAGGTGGAGGCGGGTTTGCTGCATCGCATCTGACGGAGATCGCCCTCCCGTACATGGTCAATGCCCTTTACACAGCCGACTCAAAAATAATTGCTGGCGGCGACGTAATTCACCCTTCCAGCAAGCAAAGTATAGTTATGAGTTTTCTTTCCATCATCCGAAGGAGCAGGCAATTCCCGGATGAGACGAGGCAATGGGCCTGGGAGACCTTGAATGCCCCGCGCATCCTCCCTGAAGAAGAAGTTGAAACACAGGCGGAGCTGGCCCAGCAATGGTGGGAACACAATGAGAAGGCGGTGATGGAAAAAAGATACCGGGATGCCACATGGCTGCCAGCAGTGGCGGTTGCAAAGAATCTGCCACCCATGCCAGACCCTGATGACGCTCGCCGGACCTGGCCGCCGAAACCGCAAAACCAGGGTGCTGTGGCAATGCCGCAAAGGACCTCTGCAACCGCTGCAGCAACCACTGGGGTAGCTCATACTTCGGAAGCACAAAATCGCATCTTGATTGGCTTCGTCGCCACCCTCTCCGGAGTCGCGGTGTGGCTCATCGCCCGCGCACGGCGCAAAAGTTGACGAATGGGGGCAAGGCCACTGCCAGAGCCCCAGTGGTATTGGGAACCGGTCACACTCCATTGGGAACCCATCCATAACCTATGAAAAAACCAGTTATATTCCTGTTGATTGGAATCTGCCTGGCCCTTGCCGCTTTTGGACAGGGGGCTAGGGAGATCGTAGGCACCGAAGAATGGAAGCAGCATCAGGACCGCCAGATCCTGATTCCATACCTCATGAATGAGCTTCGTGGTGTGAGCGAAAAGGAGCTGATGGAAAACGCGGGCAATCCCTCGGTGAAAACAAACATGAGGATAGCAAGCGCCCTGCTCCTGCTCAGAGAGCATGAGTCCGAAGAGGCCTATATTGGGGCCTTGCAAGCTTTCTCACTGGAGATGCGCCCTGTGAAAATGACAGAATGGGAGCGCGGCATGGATCTTGGCGTAATGTGGCCAGTGGCGCGTGCGGCAAGCTTTCGACCGGAACTAATGAACACCCTCATCGCAGGAGTGCTCGATGGAATTTACGCCGAGGCCCCGATGGGAATCGTCCTGCCACATTATCAGGAGAGAGGCACGGATCCCCGTCCGCTGCTCATGGAAATCCGTGATCTTGTGGATACTCCTGCCAAACGGGAGCTTTGTGAGCGCATGCTTTCTTTTCTGCACGACGACGAGGAAATCAAAGCGGGCCGGGTCCGAAACGGGTACAGCCGCATTACCGATGAGGAGGCCGAGTGGGCGCTCCCGATCAAAGGGCTGCCACTCGGATACAAGCAGCCAACGATTACCTATACGGTGAAAGCTCCTGATAAGGCACCGACAAACTCCGCACCGGTAAAGCCCGAACCCGAAACCGCAGCGCCGACCCCGGTAAAAGCTGCGCCGGAACCCAAAGCCCCGGCACCGCTTGTTCTGGCGGCACAAAACCCTGCGGTTCAAAGCCCAGTGGCACAACAACAGCCTGCCACGAAATACGCCCTGCTATGGTTTGCATCCGGCTTCGCTGCCTGCGGGATCTTAGTGTTACTGATCCGGGCGAGGCGGTGAATCATCTGCCCGCTAGTGCCGGAACGACCAGCCTTGCGCGAAGGTAGAGGCGAGGGACAGATAGCATGAAAGCAGGCTGAGTCCTGCAAGCATGGGAGATTTTCTGAGAGTGGAGAGTGGAGCCAGCGAGCCCGCATCATCTGCCGATGCGCTCGGCGAGTTTCTCATCCGGCGGTGAGCCGAGTTCCAGGGATCGCTGGTAATGCCGCCGCGCAAGCTCCACCGCCGGTGGCACGCGCTCCATGTACACCACTGCGAGATTGTAGTGCGCGTCAGGCGATTTCGGATCGAGTTCCACCGCGCGGCGCAGCTCATCCTCGCCTGCGCTGTACCACCCGCGGCGGCCAAATGTGGCGCCGAGATATTGATGCGCACGCGCGTCCTGCGGCGCATACAGCACTGCCTGCGCGAGGTGTGCGTGCGCGGCCTCCAGTTCGTTCCGTTCGTACGCGCCGATTCCGAGCAGCAGCCAGGCGGTGGCGTTGGCGGTGTCCTTTTGGATCACGCGGCGCAGGAGTTTCTCGGCGTCGTCGCCGTGCTGCTGGCGCTGCGCGATGAGTGCAAGATTGATGAGCGCCGGAGGATTTTCCGCGGCGAGCGCGAGCACTTTTTGGAAGCCGAGCTTTGCCGATTCGAGATTGCCGTCGGAGAAATCCTTCAGGGCCATCGCATAGAGCTGCTGCGCGGTCTGGTGCTCCTGCGTGATCGGAGGAGTGGGCCTTGCCGTCGGGAATGACGGCTTGGCGGGCACGGCCTTCTTCGCGGGCGGTGCGGCGGACAAAGGCGCGAGTGCGCGAAGTGTCGCAACGCATGCGCAGGCACAGGTGGCGAGGTTCATTTTCCCGCCCCAAGCGCAGATGAGCGCTCGGCGGCTGCGCGCACGGCTGCGATGAGCGCCGCGCGCAGACCGCCGGCTTCGAGTGCCTCGATTCCCGCGATGGTCGTGCCGCCGGGGCTG
>JAYWEO010000255.1:0-7100 GCA_043779225.1 Prosthecobacter sp. | reverse complement strand
CGATGTCGGGAGTTTTGCCGACGGACTGCGCCGCGCGCTGCGCCAGGATCCGGATGTGATCCTCGTCGGCGAAATGCGCGATCTGGAGACGATGGAGACCGCCATCCGCGCCGCGGAGACGGGCCACCTCGTCTTTTCCACGCTGCACACGACAGGTGCCGGGCGCACGGTCGATCGCATCGTGGACTCATTTCCCGCGCATCAGCAGGAGCAGATCCGCGTGCAGCTCTCGACGAATCTCAAGGCGGTGATCTCCCAGCTTCTCGTTCCGCGCATCGATCGTCCGGGACGCATCGCGGTCTTTGAGGTGATGACGAACACGCCCGCGGTCGCGGCGCTGATCCGCGACAACAAGACCTTCCGGCTCGCCACCGAAATCCAGACCGGCGCGAAGTACGGGATGAACACGATCGAGCAGTCGCTCGTGGATCTCTATCTCGCCGGCATCATCGCGCGGGAGGAGATTTTTGGAAAAGCCCAGGATCCGGAACTCGTCGCACAACTTCTCGCCGGGCGTGAACCCCGGCGCTGACCGCAAATTTTTTCACCCATGAACGCAAGACAGACACTCAATATATTCGTCGAACAGGGAACCGTGGATCCGGCTGTCGTGGATGACATCCTGCAGGAGGTCGCGAGCACTGGAAAGACGCTGTGCGAAGTGCTGGTGGACTACCAGGCGGTCGATGAGGATGGCTACTATCACGCCGTCGCGAATGCGATCGGGGCGGAGTATGTGAACCTGAAGGACTTCGTGCCGCCGCCGGATCTGCTGAAGCTCCTGCCAGCCGGGCTGGCGCAGCTTCACCGCGCCTTTCCGCTCGGCTACGAGGACAACATGCTGCAGGTCGCGCTCGTGGACCCGCTGAATCCGCAGACGGTCGAGGATCTGCGTTTTGCCATCGGCAAGGATGTGCATCCCGTCGTCGCGCCGATCTACCAGATCGATGATCTGATCACGAAGCACTACGGCTCCGATGCGGCGAGCCTCGACTCGATCCTGGCGGAGCTTGGCGGCGGCATAGAGTTTGGCGGCGAAAGCGGGTCGCTCGACGTGAAGGAAATCGAGAGCGAGGCGAATGCCGCGCCGATCATCCGCTACGTGGACCTCGTGCTCGCGCAGGCGATCCAGGACCGCGCGAGTGACATCCACTTCGAGCCGTTCGAGACGGAGTTCAAGATCCGCTACCGCGTGGACGGCGCGCTTTACGAGATGTCGCCGCCGCCGCGGCATCTCGCGAACCCGGTGATTTCGCGCGTGAAAGTCATGTCGAGCCTGAACATCGCGGAGCGCCGCATCCCGCAGGATGGGCGCATCCAGACGCACATCGCGGGCCGGCAGGTGGACTTGCGCGTGAGCACGCTGCCGACGCAATTTGGCGAGTCCGTCGTGCTCCGCGTCCTCGATCGCAGCACGGTGAAGCTGGAGATGGAGTCGCTCGGGATGCCGGACGGCATCTACAATTATCTGGTGAACACGATCCAGTTGCCGAACGGCATCTTCATCGTCACGGGCCCGACCGGCTCGGGCAAGACGACCACGCTCTATGCGTGCCTGAACAAGATCAACACGGTGGATGCCAAGGTGCTCACTGCGGAAGACCCGGTGGAATACGAGATCGAGGGCATCATCCAGGTGCCGATCCAGGAGGGCATCGGGCTGAATTTCGCGCGCGTGCTGCGTGCATTTCTCCGGCAGGACCCGGATAAAATCATGGTCGGCGAGACGCGCGACGTGGAGACCGCGCAGATCGCAATCCAGGCATCGCTCACCGGGCATCTCGTGCTCACCACCCTGCACACGAATGACGCGCCGGGCGCGGTGACGCGACTCATCGACATGGGCGTGGAGCCGTTCCTCATTTCCGCATCGCTCGAGGCGGTGCTCGGCCAGCGGCTGATCCGGCGCATCTGCAACGTGTGCCGGAAGCCGTACGAGCCGAGTGAAAGTGTGCTCGCGCAGCTCGGCCTCACGCCGCAGGAAATCGGCGACAAGAGCTTTTACTACGGCGGCGGCTGCGACGCGTGCAACAACACCGGGTACCGCGGACGAAAGGGCATCTACGAGCTGCTCGACATCACGGACCCGCTGCGCCAGCTCATCAACGAGCGCGCGCCTTCCGTGGTGATGAAGCAGAAGGCCGTCGAACTCGGCATGGACACGCTGCGGCAGGACGGCCTGCGCTCGATCTACCTCGGTGAGACGACGATCGAGGAAGTGCTTAAATACACGTAACCGCTTTTTCAGATGCGAACAGGTTTCGGATTGGACAAGATGAATCCCACCCGTCACTAACTACTCCGAAAAGAAGCCCCCCAGATTTTTTATGCCGCGATTTGAATATACCGCCCTCGATGCCCGGGGTGCTGAGTCCACCGGAGTCCTGGATGCCGCCACGCAGAATGACGTGGTCGTGCAGTTGAGACAGCAGGGATATTTTCCCACGAGTGTCGTGCCCGAGGGGCAGGGGAAAAAGGTCGCGAAGGCCGTGAAGGGAGGGAGCAAGTCCGTGGCCGTGGCAAAGTCCGGGGAGAAGAAGGCTGGCTTCACGTTTTTCCAGCGCAAGACGGTGCCGACGAAGACGCTGATGATTTTCACCCGCCAGCTCGCGACGCTGATCGATGCCGGCCTGCCGCTGCTCAAGGGCCTGAACGTGCTGGCCAAGCAGGAGAAGGATCTCGTCCTCAAAGGAGCCATCGTGCTGATCGCGGATGCCGTGCAGGGCGGCAGCACATTCTCCGAGGCGATGGGGCAGCACCCGCGGATTTTCCAGCGCCTTTACGTGAGCATGGTGAAGGCGGGCGAAATCGGCGGCGTGCTCGAGCTGGTGCTCACGCGTCTCGCGGAATTCCAGGAAAAGGCGCAGAAGCTGAAGAACAAGATCAAGTCCGCGATGACCTACCCGCTCGTGGTGCTCGTCATCGCGCTGCTCATCCTCGTGTTCCTCCTCACGATGATCGTTCCGAAATTTGCCGGCATCTTCAAGGACATGCTCGGTGAAAGTGCGAAGCTGCCCGCGCTCACGCTCTGGGTCATGGGCGTCAGCCAGTTCCTGCTGCACATGTTCGTCCCGCCGACGCTGTGGATCACGCTGATCCTGATTTTCGGAGCCGGTGCCGGATGGTGGGCGCTGAACAACACCGTGAAGGGCATTGATTTCATGGACCGCATGAAGCTGAAGCTGCCCATCTTCGGCGACATCGCGCGCAAGGGGGCGATCGCGCGTTTCACCCGCACGCTCGGCACCCTGGTCACCAGCGGTGTGCCGATTTTGCAGGCGCTGAACATCACCAAGGAAACCGCAGGCAATATCGTGCTGGCGAATGCAATCACCAAAGTCCACGACGCCGTGAAGGAAGGCGAGAGCATCGTGTCGCCGCTGGAGGCGAGCGGCGTCTTCCCGCCGATGGTGATCAGCATGGTGGATGTCGGCGAAGAGACCGGCCAGCTCCCCGACATGCTCCTGAAGGTCGCCGAGGTCTATGACGACGAGGTGGACAACGCGGTGGACAGCCTCACGTCGCTGCTCGAGCCAATCATGATCGTGTTCCTCGCCTTCATCGTCGGCACCATCGTCATCGCGCTCTTCCTGCCGCTCATCGAGATCATCAAGCAGATGCAGGGCGGCAACGCGAACTGAGAAAGCAGTGGCGACGTCAGACGAACGGAATATTTTCCAACCATGAGAAAGCCCTCCACCACCGCGTTCACCCTCGTCGAATTGCTCACGGTGCTCGCCATCATCGTGATCCTCACGAGCCTCGTCGTTTCCGTCGGCGGCTACGTGCAGAAAAAGTCCGCGCTCTCGCGGGCGACGGGCGAAATCTCGATGCTCATATCCGCGTGCGAGAGCTACAAGTCCGACAACGGAAACTTCCCGCGTGACACCACGAATGCCAAGGTGACGGATGCGATTTCTCCGAAGGTGGATTTCATCCCGACCGATGCCAAATACGCGGCATCCTCGCTCTTCCTCTACAAGGAGCTGAGTGGCGACAAGACCGGCAATGGCAGCGCCCCGGATGGCATTCCGGATGACGGGCAGCCGCGCTACCTGAAGGACGTGGAGACACGCATCCTCAAGGCGACCAAGAACCCGACGACCAAGGCCATCATCTCGGTGCAATACATGCAGGATCCCTTTGGATTTGCCTACGCCTACTCCACGAGTGCGGCGAATGATGAGCAGACCTACCAGACGAAGATTCTGCAAAATCCTGCGCTCCGGAATACGCTGAAACGCCCGACCGGCACCGCACTGCACGGCTTCAATGCCGGCAGCTACGACCTCTGGTCCACCGGTGGCAGCGTTCCCAAGAGCGCCGTGTCATCTGCCACGGCAATGGATCTCGAGTGGTCGAAGTGGGTCAAGAACTGGTAGAGCCGATTGAGGAGTGCGGAGTGGAAAGCGGCGGGCTGATTTTTTACTCCGCATTTCACACTTCCCCTCAGTCCCCGCCCTGGCTCAGCCGTTTCTTCGGCGCGTCGTGCAGCAGCGCGTGCGCCTCGGCGAGCACCTGAGGGATGCGGTCTGCGAACGGGCTCGCCGCGCACGCCGCGCGCACTTTTTCCGGATCAAAGTCCGCCGCATTTGCGCCGGGGAACCAGTGGCCCGCGCTGCCCATCAGGTTGTAGCGCATCTTTCCCCAGTCCGTGAGGTCCAGCCCTCGCGCGTAAGTGTACAGCCGCATGATCTCCTGCACGTTCACCTCGCCGGGCACGTCCACATAGTTCGGCAGCCCCTCGCTCCACCGCGCGCACCAGTCCGCGCCAAGCGCCTCCGCCATCGCGCTGCGCAGACGCTGCTCGATGGGTGCCGTGATTTTCTCCGCGTCCGCATAGTGCGCGAGGCCCGCGATGTGATCGTCAAAGTCTGATGGCTTCGCCGCGCCGAGGCTCAGCGTGTGAATCTCCGGGCGCGCGAGGCACCACAGATCGTTCCACTGCATCGGTGAAAGCGGCGCGCACAGCTCGGCCAGCTTCGGCGGCGGGCTGTAGAGTTTCCCGCCCTTGTCGTTCGGGCTGATGATGAACATCCCCATGTCCCGCGCCGCAGCCGCCTGCACCGCGCGCCAGTTCAGCTCGTTCACGAAATACCAGTGCAGATTCACGTAGTCGAATTCCCCCGTCTCGATCGCCCGCAGGATCAGATCCGTCGTCGCATGCGTCGTGAACCCCACGAACCGGCACCGCCCCTCGCGCTGCAAGCTGCGCGCCTCGTCGAGACAGCCGCCCTTGCGCAGCGACCACTCCAGCAGCTCCTCATTGTTCACCCCATGCAGCGTGAGAAGGTCCACATGGTCGAGCTTCAGATACGCCATGGATTTCTCGAACGTCTCGCGAAACTCCCGCGCCGTCGCAAACGGCGCCACCTTCGTCTGCACGATCATCTTCTCCCGCGGCAGCCGCGGCAGGATCCACCCGAGCTGCATCTCGCTGCTGCCATAGCCGCGCGCCGTCTCGATGTGATTGATGCCCAGCTCCAGCGAACGCAAAATCGTCGCCTCCAAGTTCCGCTGCCCCGCCTCCTCCACCGCCTCCGGCTTCACATCATCCCAGCTCTGCTGATAGCGCATCCCTCCGCAGGAAAAGACCGGCATCTGCAAATTCGTGCGACCGAAGCGGCGGTAATACATGCGTCCCTTATGCCGAAGGCTTGTGTCTCGCGGCAATGCGGATTGCGCCATGGAACATCGCGATTGCCATGAAAAAATGACAGCCCTGCGTGCCGCGCCGCCTGCTGGCGTGGAATCACCTGCTCAGCCCTGCCAGAGCGATTTCCAGGCGAGGTAGGCGACGACGACGAAGGTCACGAGCAGGACGAACGTGAAGAGCGGGGCCTTGCTGCGTTCCTTGCGGAGCTTCTTCGGCTTGGCGGGCGTTTGTCCGCGGACGAATTCGAGCCGGAAATTCATGGCCACCGGACCCTCGACGGGGGTGCGACCGCTGAAGCGATCCACCAGTTCGCGCTGCTGCTTTTTTTGCGCCTTGTCTTTGAGAATCGGGGCTTTTTTCAGGAATTCCTCCGTCTTGTTCAACTGCGCCTTCAGCTTTGCCTCCTGCACGGCGAGCTGCTGCTGTCGGGACTGAATGGGAGATTCGACGGTGAGCTTGCGGTCGGATTTCTTGGCCATGGCTATTTGGCAGGGATGCGGCTGGCGATGACGACGAGGGCGATGAGCCCGAGAACGATGAGTGGCAGTGAAAATGCGAAGCCGATTTTCAGCCAGCCGAGGAAGTCCTTGCCGTCGCCTCCCGCGTAGTCGGGAGTGTAGCCGGCCTCGGTCGCGGACGCAGCCTGCTCAGGCATGGCGGCGACCCTGGGAAAAGAGCGATTGTATTCGCCGCGCGCGTCCTCCACGGAGGCCATCGCGCGGGTGAGCTCGGTGCCGATTTCGGATTCGTCCCAGAGCTTCGGATTGATCGCGGCGAGTGTCTCGAGGTGGTCGCGAAATGATGCGTCCACGGATTGCAGCATCTCGAGCCGTTTGCCGGCCTCCATCGTCTCGCGTTCGATCACCTTGAGCGCGCGATCGAGTTTCTCCCCGAGTTCGTTTCTGCTCGTGGTCAGCGCTTCCTGGCGGCGGCTCAGCTCGGAAAATTCGCGCTTCTGCTTCTCGATGGTCTCCAGTTGCCGCTTGAGCGACTGCTCCTGCTGCTCGGCCTGCTGGACTTTTTCGTCGAGGTGTTCCGTAGAGAGTGGGTCGCCTTCAGGAAGGTCGAGAAATTGGTCGCGCGGTGGTGTGGGCATGTCGCTGGGCAGCGATCATCATCAAGCAGAGACGCTTTCAGATTTCCAGACTTTTCACGCGGCGAAGTGCAAGAATCATCGGAATGACGGCCACGGCGATGCAGATCACGAGCACGAGCAGCGGTGCAAGCCACGGCGGGATGGGCAGCGGATGGCCGGTGACGATGAGCATATCCGGCACGGCGAGCAGCGCGACGATGGCGGTATTGAACACAAAGCTGATCACGAGGCACAGCGTGCCGCCAAAGCTCGACACGATCTTCGACGGGTTCTCCTCCTTGAAATCGGGAAACAGTGCGCCGAGTCCCGCGGCAAGTCCGGAGAGCGAGCCGCTCATGAGCAGAATCG
>JAYWEO010000254.1:0-18913 GCA_043779225.1 Prosthecobacter sp. | reverse complement strand
CTTGGTGTAGATGAAGCAGGTCCAGGGGTAGTTGAACTTTTTCAAAATCGGCCGCGCGGCCTCGAAACCCGACACGTATCCGTCGTCGATTGTGATGATCGCGCTCTTCGGCGGGATCGTCTTTTCATTGCGCCGCCACGCGAGGAAATCCTGCATGGAGATCACCGCGATGCCGTGATCCTTCAGCCGCTGCATGTGCTGCTCGAAAAGCTCCGGCGCGATGCTCAGCGAGCCGCCGGCGGAACCCTCGACGCGGTGATAGCACAGCACGACGACCTGCGCCGCCTTGTCCACCACGACCGCCTTCGGCGCGGGCTTCCCGGCTGGCGCCTTCTTCTTTGGCTCATCTGTGGCCGCCTTCGGGACGGGCGCCGGCTCGGGCGGCGGCAGCGAAGGCTCTGCCTCTGGCTCTGGCACCTCGCCCTGCTTCCGGCCTTGAGGGATGAACTGGGTGATTTTCTGCAATGTGCCCGGGCTCCATTTCTTCAGCGCAAAAAAGCCGGCGCCGAGCATGAGCAGCAGGATCAGGAGTTTCTTCATGATGGGAAAAGTGGACGGCACCATACCGGACAGGAAGCGGCTGAAAAGGGTGAAACCCGGATGTGCGGCCATATTTTCGGGAGCCTTTGGGAGCCATGAGGCCCGTCCGGTGTGATCAATTTGGATTTGCCAAATGAGAATTGAATGAATCTAATGTTTTGAACGAAGGGGGCGTTCCTAGTCATGAAATCCGCATTTTTGATTTTAGTTTTACTGGCCATTGCCGGCTACTTATACATTCAGGAGAAGCCTGTGCCCCGGAAGCTGCCGGCGACTCCGCCAGGGTCTGAGGATCAATCGGCAGCCGAGAAACAGCAGCGCGAGCCTGAGCCAAAGCCGGCCGAGGTGGCCAAGCCGATGGAGTCGGCTGCGCCAGCCGCACCGCAGGCCCCGGTGCAGCGGCTCGCCCCCGAGGGTGTTTTCTTCACTTTGCAGCGGATTTCGGTCGTCACGGATTCCGGGGTGATCAGTGTCGCGCCAGCCACGAAAGTCACCGTGGTCAGGCAAGGTCCGCCCTTGCATGTGACGGATGGAAAAAACGAGTTCGACATCACCCCGGATCAGGCGACGAACGATCTGGAAGTCATCAGACAAGTCTATCAGGTCTACGCTCAGCGGCCCGCCCAGTCTTCGCAGCCCGTGCAGCCCGCGCCTGATGGCCGGGTTGCAGAGCGCGCCCGGCAGGAGCTTGCGGCGAAAGGCGAGGTGGACTCGCGGAGGGCGCAGGCGGTTCTGGAATTGCGTTCCCGCCTCGGAGTGGTGGCCCGGAAAGAGGCCGCGTCTGCAAAGGTGGTTGCCGATGTCAGGAATGCATTCAATTCGGGCGGCAGAATCACCTACAATGGGAAGCATCCCACGATCTATGATTTGGGTGCTGCGGAAAATGACTTTGACCGACTTACCGGCGAACGCAGGGATATCGAAAACAAGATCACCGAACTCCAGCGATGAACATTTGCACAAGGATGGCATTCACCTTCTGAACTTTCCTGTTGCCCAAAACCCGACAATTATTTGCGAGCCTGAAAAAGCTAATATTTTATGCGAGCGATGTTCAAAATTCTTTTCGTGGGCCTCGTGGTTTATGTCGGGTACTCGCTATGGAGCGATCCGGATGAATTGAAGCAACGCGTCATCGGGATATTCGGCAGAGGTGCATCAGGGCAAAAGGAGCCGTCCTTGCTTCCCGGTGCAGTGGCTGGCCATTCATCAATTGATAGGAGTGCGGGTGCGAGGGCTCTTGTTCAGGAGGTCGTAGCGTTCACTTATCAGAGCATGGGAACGATGCTCTCGCCAATTGCCGGCAATGATTCCGGAGGTGAGATCGGAAAGGTGAGTCAGCTCAAGGTGCGTTTGAACACCGAAATTCTTAGGCAGCATACTCTCCTTGACCGGAACAAGCTGCAAACCGCTTTTCAGCTTATTAGTATAATGGATCAGGCTATGACCCAACGGGCGGATCATGTACGGCAGCGCAAAAGTTCTGAGTATCAGGATGGTGTCGAGGGAACATCTTCTTCTAGTAAGACAAAGGCTAAAATTCCGGAAGAAATCCTCGACCAAAGGATTCGCCGCGCTGAATTTTTCAAACGTGGTGTGGAGCGGAAGTGGGACGATCTGGCTACGCAATACAGGGGTTCGATGGAACGGCTCCTGGTCTCCCTGTCTCAATAGCCATGCAACTTTTCCAAGGGTAGCGCGAGGCTGCCACGTTAAGCTGAGTGGCGTGGCGAAAGGATGTGTTTCAGACACCGGCTTCCCCGTCGGAGCATTCAATCAGGAATGGAGATAACCTAAATAAGAATTGTTCTTGATAAGGATAAGGGCTGGTGTTTCTGTCTCTGCAGATGAGCAAGCCATCCTCCCATTCCCCCTCCCCTGATGAAAAAATCCACGGCCACGGCCTGCGGATGACGGATCAGCGCCGTGCCGTGTATGACGTGCTCATGGGAAAACGGGATCACCCGACTGCGGTCGAGGTCTTCACCCGAGTCCGCGACCGGGTGCCCTCCATCTCACTGGCCACGGTTTATAACTGCCTGGAGACGCTGACCGATTGCGGTCTCGCGAAGACCGTCGCGGACGAACGCGGCCCTGCGCGGTACTGCCCAAACCTCGAGGAGCATGCGCATTTTTTCTGCGAGGATTGCGGCGGGGTGTCGGACATTCCCCTGCGCAGCCGCAAGCGGCCCGAAGATGTCTGGGAGTTCCCCGCGAGCCTGATCGTTTCCACGCACGAAGTCGCCTTCCGCGGCAAGTGCCCGAAGTGCGCTGCCGATGCATCCGCCAAGGCAAAGGCTGCGAAGCGAAACTGACACCCAATTTTCCAAACCAATGAGTCTCGAAATCAAAAACCTGCATGCCCGTATCGTCGCGAATGGAACCGAAATCCTGCGCGGCCTCGACCTCACGATCGAAAAGGGCAAAGTCCACGCCATCATGGGGCCGAACGGTTCCGGCAAGAGCACGTTGAGCAAAGTCCTCGGCGGGCATCCCGACTATGAAGTGACCGAGGGCGAAGTGTTGCTCGACGGCGTGAGCATTCTCGGCATGGAGCCCGATGCGCGTTCGCGCGCGGGCATCTTCCTCGCGTTCCAATACCCGATGGAAATCCCCGGTGTCTCGAATGCGAACTTCCTCCGCGCAGCGCTGCAAGCGCGTCTCCCCGAGGGTGACGAACTGGAGGCCACGGAATATTACGCACATCTCTACGAAAAGATGGACATGCTGGAGATGGATCGGAAATTTACCGCGCGCTCGGTGAACGAGGGCTTCTCCGGCGGCGAGAAGAAGCGGAACGAAATCCTGCAGATGCTCATGCTGGAGCCGAAGTATGCGATCCTTGATGAGACGGACAGCGGCCTCGACATTGACGCGCTGAAGATCGTTTCCAACGGCGTGAATGCGATGCGCAGCCCGGAGCGCGGCTTCCTCGTCATCACACACTATCAGCGTCTCCTCGACTACATCGTGCCCGACGTGGTGCATGTGCTCGTCGGCGGACGCATCGAGCACACCGGCGGCAAGGAACTCGCGCTCGAGCTCGAGGCGAAAGGCTACGACTGGATCAAGGACGACATCGCAGCCGCGGCGTCCGCATAATTTTTTCAACAAGGAGGCAAGCATGAGCACTGAACTACTCGAACCCATCGCCGACCAGGCCGCGCAACTGGACATCGATCGCACCGCCGGGAATTTTTCCTATCCCGAGCAGCACAAATTCGATGCCGGCACGGGTCTGTCGCACGCGACGATTGACTACATTTCCGACGTGAAAAAGGAGCCGGACTGGATCCGCGAGTTCCGCCACAAGGCGCTCGACGTTTTCTTTTCCAAGCCCATGCCTACGCACTGGGCCTCGAAGGATCTCGACAACATCATCTTCCAGAAAATCCGCTACTACCTCGCGAACGGCCAGACGCCGAAGCGCTCGTGGGACGATGTCACGGACGCCGAGAAGCGCACCTTCGAGCGGCTCGGCATCCCGGAGCAGGAGCGCAAATTCCTCGCGGGCGTTGAGGCGCAGTTCGATTCCGAGGCGGTGTACTCGAACATGAAAAAGGCGCTCGGTGACGAGGGCGTGATCTTCGTCGGCAGCACCGAGGGGCTGAAGGAACACCCGGAGATTTTCCGCAAGTGGTTCGGCAAAGTGATCCCGACGGGCGACAACAAATTCAGCGCGCTGAATGCTGCCGTGTTCAGCGGCGGCTCGTTCATCTACGTGCCGAAGGGCGTGAAGGTGAAGCATCCGTTGCAGGCGTATTTCCGCATCAATGCGGAGAACTTCGGGCAGTTCGAGCGCACGCTCATCATCGCCGACGAAGGCTCCGAGGTGATGTACATGGAAGGCTGCACCGCGCCGAAATTTGAGACGGCCACGCTGCACTCCGCAGTCGTCGAACTCGTCGCCATGAAGGGCGCGAAGCTGCAATACATCACCGTGCAAAACTGGTCGGCGAACGTCTTCAACCTCGTGACCAAGCGCGCCATCGCGCACGAGGAGGCCGAGGTGAAGTGGATTGATTGCAACATCGGCTCGCGTCTCACGATGAAGTATCCCGGCGTCGTGCTGAAGGGCCGCAAGGCCCGCGGCGAAGTGATCTCCATCGCGCTCGCCGGCGACGGCCAGCATCAGGACACCGGTGCGAAGATGATCCACGCCGCCGATGAGACCACGTCGAACATCGTCAGCAAGAGCATCAGCCTCGGCAAAGGCCGCTCCACTTATCGCGGCCTCGTCCACATTCCGAAGCACCTCAAGGGCTGCAAGAACAACACCGAGTGCGACGCGTTGCTGATCAATTCCACGTCGCGCACCGACACATATCCCGCGATCAATGTGCGCGGCACCGGCAACGCCACGCAGCACGAGGCCAGCGTCTCGCAGATTTCTGCCGAGCAGATCTTCTACATGCAGCAGCGCGGCCTCACGAAGGCACAGGCGATGAGCCTTTCGGTGAACGGCTTCGTCAACGACCTCGTCCGCCAGTTCCCGATGGAATACAGCGTCGAGCTCAAGCGCCTGATCGATCTCGAAATGGAAGGCAGCGTCGGCTGATGAACTCCATTCTCGACGTTCCCGCCAACCCCGCCGCATCTGCGGCGGGCGTGGCGAAAACCAGCAATTCTGTGATGACCAGCGGACCGGATTTCCACACCCACCCCACCTACTTCCGCGAGCGCCAGCAGGCGGCTTGGGAAAAATTCACACAACACGCGATGCCCGCGCGCAACGATGAGGCATGGCGCTTTTCGGACATCAAGGCGCTTGATCTCTCTTCGTTCCAGCGGGCGCAGCCCGTCGCGGATGCAGACCGGGCGGCACTCCTTGCGCGCTCGACCGGTCTCGCTGAGACCGCAGGTCGCATGGTCTTTGCCAACGACAACCTGCTGACGCAGGAATTCCACGGCGATGCCTTGCGTGCGAAGGGTGTTCTATGGATGCCGCTCGCGCAGGCCATCGCCACGCAGCGCGAACTGATCGAAAAGCATTTCATGCGCGAGGGCGCGATCCTCGGCTCGCAGAAATTCGCGGCACTGCACGAGTCGCAGGTGCGCAACGGCACATTTCTCTACGTCCCGCGTGGTGTGGAAATCGAGCTGCCGATCGAGTGCTTTCATTGGGAGCAGGGCGAAGGCGCGGCGATCTTCCCGCACACGCTCATCATCGCGGAGCCGATGAGCAAGGTGACGCTCGTGGACTACTTCCAGTCCGCCGGCGAAGGGCCGGGGCTCTCGTGCGGGGCAAATGATTTCATCGTCGGCGACGGAGCAAAGGTCACCTACGTCGCGGTGCAGCAGCTCAATCGGCAGACACTCGCCTTCCGCATCAACAACACCGTCGTCGCGCGCGATGCCAGCGCACTCGCGCTCGTGCTGAATCTCGGCGGACGCTACGTGCGCAGCGAGGCCGCGAGTCATCTGCGCGGTCCCGGCGGACGCAGCGATATGCTCAGCATCACCTCCGCCGAGGGCACGCAGATCGTCGATCAGCGAACGCTCCAGATCCACGAGGCGCCGAACACTGCCAGCGATCTGCTTTACAAGAACGCGCTCAACGATCAGTCGCGCACGATTTTCACCGGCCTCATCCGCGTGGAGCCCGACGCGCACAAGACGGACGCGTATCAAAAAGTGCGCAACCTTCTGCTCACCGACGAAGCCGAGGCGAACAGCGCGCCCGGTCTGGAGATCGAGGCCGATGATGTGCGTTGCACGCATGGCGCGACGACCGGCCAGGTGGATACCGAGGAACTCTTCTACCTTCGCTCCCGCGGAATCCCGCTCCGCGAGGCCCAGCGCCTCGTCGTCTTCGGTTTCCTGAATGAAGTCGCCGAGCGCCTCGCTCACGCCCCGCTCCAGGAACTCCTCCGCGAACGTCTGCACGCACGGCTCGGATAGGCCAAGTCGGATCGCTCCAGGATTGGTGGCACGCGTCCGGACACCCGTTTGCTGCGAAGGGCTGCACGTGTGGCAACTTTCGACCATCGACGATCGGGCCGGAGATCCAGTGACAGCATCTGCGGCCGGTTTTCCGAACACCGCCAGAAAGCTGGTGAGCCCGTGTGCGATCCATTTAGGCTCGATGATCGTCCGGCGCATTGGCACCGTGCTGAAAACCACCCATCCATACCCGCTCCTCTGACGTGATTCCGACCATGCAAACTGCCGCAAAATTTTTCCCGCTCCTCTGTCTCACCTTGCTCGGCGGATGTGTGGCGGTGCAGCGCGTCGGGATGGAGATCCTTTACACGAAGGCTCCGTTCCCCGAGGCGCAGATCGGCCGCGACGTCGCGTACAAATCCGATTCCACGTCCGCGAAACACCGGCTCGATCTGTATCGGCCCGCCACGAAGCGCTGGCCTGTGATGGTTTTCGTCCACGGCGGAGGCTGGGTGTCGGGTGACAAGGCGCTCCGATTTGGAGGCCAGGATGTCTATGGCAACATCGGCCGGTTTTACGCTGCGCGCGGAATCGGTGTGGCTGTGATCAGCTATCGCCTCCAGCCGCAGGTCACGTGGCGCGAGCAGGTGGATGATGTCGCGGAGGCAGCCGCATGGGCGAAAAATCACATCGCATCCTACGGAGGCGATCCGTCGCGCATTTTCATCGCGGGCCATTCCGCCGGTGCGCACCTGGCCTCGTTCGTCGCGCTGAATCCTGAGGTGTCAGCGCGTCACGCGCACCCGCGATTTGCCGGTGTGATCTGTGTGAGCGGTGCCGCGCTCGATCTAGTCGATCAGGAGACCTACCGACTTGGCAACCGTGTCTCGTATTACGCGAAGCTGTTTGGCGGCGACGGCTCGAATCCGAACTGGCAGCGCGATGCCTCTCCTGCCACCTACGCTCGCCCCGGTTCGCTACCTTTTCTCATCCTCTATGCGGAAGGCGAGACGGCTGCGCTGAAGCGGCAGGCCACGCACTTCCACGAAATCCTCGATGGCAAGGGTGTGCGCAACCGCATCGTCGCCGTGCCCGGTGAGAGCCACGCGCGCATGGTCCTGGCGCTCAGCCGTGCGGATAAGACGGCCGGGCCGGCGATCCTCGATTTCATCGGGGCAGGGCGCGGCAGTGTGCCTGCGGAGTGACGATGGGTCCTGCCCAGACGGATCGCGCCGCATCGTTCGGGGTTGAATGACGTCCGCCATGTTCCTGCTGGTGCGTGTGGTTCCGTTCTTTGATGATGGAGACGCATGAGTTTTTCACCCGTCATCGAGACGCTCCGCAGCCTCGTCGCGATCAACAGCGTGAACTCCTCCTACGAGGGCGGTCCCGGCGAACGGGAAGTCGCCACGTGGGTGCGCGAATTCTTCGAGCAGCGGGGCATCGTCGTCTGGGAACAGGAAGTTTTTCCGGATCGCCCGAATGTGATTGCGCGCCTGCCGGGCCGCGATCCATCGCGCCGCATCATCGTGGAGGCGCACATGGACACGGTATCCGTGCAGGGCATGAGCATCGCGCCATTCGATCCGCGGGTGGCAGATGGGAAAGTCTTTGGCCGCGGCAGTTGCGACACAAAGGCCGGACTCGCCGCGATGATGCACGCCATTGCCGCGCTGCATGAGGAAGGCATCCAGCCGCCGTGCGAGGTCTGGCTCGCGGCGGTCGTGGATGAGGAATTTTCCTATCGCGGCGTGGTGAAGCTTTGCGAGCATCTCACCGGCGATGCGGCGCTCATCGCGGAGCCGACCGGCTTGCGTGCGATCATCGCCGGCAAGGGCGTGCTGCGCTGGCGCATCATCGTACGCGGAAAGGCGGCGCACAGCAGCAAGCCGCACCTCGGCGTGAATGCGATCAGCCACGCCGCGCGCATCGTCCTCGCGATCGAGGAGGATCACACGCGACTTGCGGCGGAGGTGCATCCGCTGCTCGGCCCGGCGACGGTGAATGTCGGCATCATCCGCGGCGGCGTGCAGGTGAACTTCGTCCCGGACACCTGCACCATCGAGATCGACCGCCGCATGCTGCCGGGCGAAACCGGGCCCGGTGTGCTCGCGCATTACCAGGCTCTGCTCGACGCACTGAAGTCGCAGCACGCTGGATTCGACGCCGTGATGGAGCCGCCGATGCTCCTGGACGAAGCGCTTGAGACCGCCGCCGATTCCGCGCCCGCGAAAGTCGCGAGCGCGGTGCTTTCTGAGATGGGCCTCGACGCCGCACTGGGCGGCGTCCCCTTCGGCAGCGATGCGAGCAAGCTCTCGCGGCAGGGAATCCCGAGCCTGATCATCGGTCCCGGCAGCATCGATCGGGCGCATGCCGCCGTGGAATTTGTCGCGATCTCCGAGGTCGAGCGCGCGCTGATTTTTTACCGCAATTTCATCATGCGATTTGTGTGAACCTCGGCATCACACGAAGAACACCTTCTCCGCCGTCTTGCGCAGCATCCAGCCCTTGTCCTCGGCGGAGAGAAAATCCAGCCGGTCGCGAATCAGCGCGATGGAGTCCGCGTACGTGTGGCCTTCCTGCACCTGATACGGGCAGTCGCTCGCCCACATGAGCCGCGACGCGCCGTAAGTGTCGCGCAGTTTGCGGATGAGCGGGGCCATGTCGGTGTAAGGCGCCTTCTTTGCGCCGAGCGCGTAGAAGGCGGAGGTCTTCACGTGCGTGTGCTCGAAATCGGCAAGGCGGCAAAGCGCGTCGAGTTCGCTCTGCTGCACCGCGCCCTTCATGCCGATGCGCGCGAAGTGGTCTATGACCACGCGTGTCTTTGGGAACGCCTTGCACATGCGATGCACGGCGGGCAGCGCGTCGGGATTTGCCAGCAGGCACATCGAGAGGCCGGAGTCCGCGGCGCAAGCCCACATTTTTTTCATCCCGTCCGAGTGCTGCCACGCCTCTGCCTTCTCGCGATCCGTGTAGATGCGGAAGCCGCGCACGCCCTGCTTCGCCAGCGTCTTCATCGTGTCGCACACGTCTGCTTTCGTCTCATCCACGATGGCCACGCCGCGGAAAATGCCGGGATGGCGGGCGATGGCTTCGAGCATGTAGCGGTTGTCGGTCTTGTAAAAACTCATCTGGATCAGCACCACGCCATCCACTCCCTGCGGGCGGGAATGCGTGAAAAGCTCCTCCGGCGTGAAGCTCGGAGGCAGCATGTCCTTTTCCTTCGTGAACCCCGCGTCGAGCGGATAGCGATCCGTGTCCGGCGTCCAGACGTGGACGTGGGCATCGATGAAGCCGAGGCTCTGCAGGGCCGGGCAAGTGGCCGGCGCGAGTGCCGCGAGCGCAGCGGTGCGGAGAAAGTTGCGACGGGTGAGCAGGGAGGAGGAGTTCATGTCAGGGATGATATGGATGGGATGAAAAAGTGGGAAGCTGCGTGCGCGTCACACGGTCCGCAGCAGTGTGTCGAGCACGCTCAGGAAGCGGCCGATGTCCTCCTGGGTATTGTAGCCATGCACCGCGACGCGGATGCGACCGGCATTGTGCATCACATGGACATTCTCGCGCTCCAGGGCCGCGTGGAGTTCGGTGCTGCGCGGATGCTGAAAGGCGAGGATGCCCGTGCCATTCCAGCGGCACATCGGCTTCACTCCGAGATCGCGCAGGCCGAGCTCGACCTCGGCCACGAGCGGGTCGGCGTGCGCGGCGATCTTCGCGACGCCGACACTTTCCAAATACCGCAGCGAGGCATTCAGCGCGTAGAGCGCGATGAAGTTTGGCATGCCGACGGAAAAGCTCGCTGCGCCTGTCTTCGTCACCGCGCGCTCGAAGCGATCCGCGGCGAAGGCATTCTGCAGATGCAGCCAGCCGCCGGCGCGCGTGGTGAGTCGCGCGGCACTCGAAGCCGGGATGCCGATGATGCAGCCGCCGTGGATGCCGAGCGTCCACTTGTGCGTGCTGGAGATGAGGATGTCCGCGCCCTCGCAATCGAGCACCACGCGGCCGAGCGCCTGCGTGATGTCCACGGAGATGATCGCATTCGGCGCGAGCTGTCTCACGGTGTCGTGAAACGCGCGCCACGCGATGCGGTGGCCGTTGTAAAAGCTCACGAGCGAAACCTGCACGAGCCTCGTGCGCTCATTGAGCAGCGATGCGAGGTGGGTGGCATCGAGCGCACCATCGGCGGCTTTCCACGCGCGCAATACCGGAGCTTCCGCGGCGCGCAGCCACGGTGTCACGCCCGCGGGAAAATCGAGATCGCTCACGACGACCTCATCGCGCGCGCTGAGCTGCAGCGCGGATGCGAGAAGATTGTAGGCTTCCGAACTGCACGAGCAGAACGACACCTCAGAAGTCTGCAAGCCGAGCATACGCGCGCTCACTTCGCGGCACGCCTCGACCGCAGCGAAGTGTCCGTCGCGCCCCTTCATGCCGCGCAGCTTGTCATGCCAGTAGGCTTCGATCGCTTCGCCGGTGCAGTGTGGCGGGATGCTCTCGGCGGCGGTGTTGAGATATGTCATTCCCGACAGCGTCGGGAAATCATGGAGGCGTGTGGATTCGGTGAGCATGGTGAAATGAGGTCAGGGCTTGTCATTGCGCACGAAGGCGAGCAGGTCGCGCAATTCCTCGTCGGTGAGCGTGGCCACGAGGCCCGGCGGCATCACGGAAGTGTGCAGTTCGCTGCGCTCGACGATGTCGGCCTTTTGGAAAGTGCGCTCCTTGCCGGTGAGGTCGCGATAGACCTCAATGCTCGACGAGCGCAGCATGATGCCGATGAAATCGGAGCCGTCCTTCAGCTTTAGCAGCGTGGGATAAAACTGCGGCGCGACCTCGCGGCTCGGCTCAAGGATCGATTGCAGCGTGCCTTTCAAATCGCTCTGCCGTGCGATGAGGCTGAGGTCGGGGCCGACGACGTTGCCGCGCCCGCTGTGTCGGTGGCACGTCGCGCACATCGCCATGCGTGGATGAAAGAAGATGCGGCGTCCCGCTTCTGGGTCCGCCTTGCCGGGCAGTGCAGCGAGGCGGTTCAGCCATGCGTCGGTGTCCTCGAATGCGGGGCGGCCAGAGTGGATCGTAGCGGGATCGAGCAGCGCCTTCGCGAGCGCGGCGGACTCGGGATGATGCTTCGCCGGTTCGGCGATGGATTTTTTCGCTGCCCCGTCGAGCGCCGATGAACGCAGTGCTCGGAGGGCCTCGTTTCGCACATTCGTGCTGTCGTGTGCGGCGAGTTTCACGAGCAGCGCGTGATGCTCCGGCGTGGCGGATGCGGAGAGGCCGGCGATGGCTTCGGCGCGCAGTGCGGCGCCGCGTGATTCATCGGCGGCGATTTCCGCGAGCAGCGCGCGTGCATCGTCGGCATCGCGCGCGACGAGGGTGCGCGCCACTTCGATTGAGAGCACGGGATCATTCACGGCAAGCAGTTCGCGCAGCAGCGGGACTTTGATCTTCGGATGCGAAGGCGAAATGAGGCGCAGCGCGAAGCCTCTGAGGCGCGCTGGGACGGCGGGGTTCGTCACGCGTTCGGCAAGCACCGCCACATCGGTCACGCCTGCGCCGGGATTTCCGCGCAGTGTGTTGGATGCGGCAAGCGCGGCCTCGAACAGGCGGTAGTCGAGGTCCGGTTGGGAGAGCATCTTTTCCACGTCTGCGCTGAAGCTTGTGAGCACGCCGTCCGCGATCCAGCGCAGGCACTCGAAGCGGATTTCAGGATCGGGATCATGCAGCAGTGCGCGCACCCATTTCTCCTCGGAGAGGTTCACGCGTCGCAGCGCGACGAGCGCCCACACGCGATCCTGAGCAGGCAGCGCGCGGAGGGTTTCGGACGTCCACGTCGCGCTTTCACGCGCGAGTGCCGCGAGCGCGGCGTCGGAGAGATATGCATCGCTGCCGCGCGCGTGTGCGAAGAGTTGCTGTGGGGTGAGATTGGTTTTTCCTTCGCGCAGATCCTTGGCAAGCAGGGCGTCGGCGTTGATTGGATCGAAGTCCTTTTTCATCCACGTCGCCTTCGCCGGATCGATCTCCAGCTTCCAGAGACGTCCTCGTCCGTGCAGCTCATACGAGCTGAAGACCCAGTCGCAGATGTAGAACGCTCCATCCGCCCCTTTCGTGATCCCCGTCGGGCGGAAATACTCGCCGCCGCGCAGCAGTTCGATGCGGCGCGCATCGTAGCCCGCGCCTTTGCGCGAGAGCGGGAAGTAGTTCACGCAGTGGTCGCTCCACGATTGCACGATGACGCCGCCGCCGAGCGGCACCATCGCGCATGGCGCTTCGCCCGAGGGAAAAATCATCGGCAGCGTGCCGCGCAGCTCGCCATTCCACGCGACGAACGGATGCACGGGCGCGCTGCCATACACCCATTGGAAGCCGTAGTCCGCGCCTTCGATGATCGTGAGCAGGCGGCACGGCGGACGGCTGCCGGGATCATTGTCCGCGGCGAAAATCTCGCCGTCACCGCGAACGAAGAGGCCGAATGGATTCCAGAATCCGTGAGCGATGCGACGCAGGTTTTTTCCGTCGGCGGTGCAGCGGAAGATGCCACCTTCGCCGCGACCCGTGATCTTGACGCCGTCGGGCGAGGCGAGCGTCCAGTCCTTGCCGAAATTTTCGCCGAGTGAAAACACGAGCCCGCCGTCGGGGTGCCACGCCATGCCGGAGAGGCCGTTGTGCGGATATGTCGAGACGGTGTCGAGGGTCGCGACATTTTCCTCCACGTCTGCGACGCCGTCGCCGTCCGTGTCGCGGATGCGCAGGATGCGGCTGCGCTCGGAGAGATAGACCCAGCCGTCCGGGCCGAGCTTCAGGTGCATCGTGGAGTCCGTCTTGTTGTAAAAGACGCGGCGGTTCTTTCCATTTTTGTCGAAGATGAGAATCTCGTCGTGATCCGGGCCCGTATAGCCCTGCGGGCGGAAATGCGTGTGGTTTGATACGAGCCAGATGTTGCCCTTTGCATCCACGTCCACGCCGACGGGCGTGACGAGATCGGGATGCTCTGCGAGCAGCGTGAGTTTCACGCCCGGCTGCAATGTTTGGATCTGAGGCGGGAGATCCACGGGCACGTTCGGCGCTTCCGGTGGATCGGCGGCGAGCGCCGCGATGGCAAGCAACGGCAGTGCAAGTGCGGGAAGGAGCAGTCGTCGGGACATGGGAGGAAAACGTTTGTCGGATGGTTCAGCTCGCTGCGGGAGGTTCATCTTTCCGCCAGAGCAGCAGCATCGCGATGAGTGCGACACACGGGGTCCAGCCGATGAGTGCGATGCCCACATCGAAGGACTGCGTGCGGTCGATGAGTCTGCCGAAAACTTTTTGCAACGGCGCGGACACGAGCCAGCCGATCGCGGAAAGAAGGCCGGCGGCCTTGCCGACATGCTGCGCACCGAGTTCCTGCGTGAACGAGTAGTAGCACGGGAACAACCCGAGTGCCGCCGCGCCGACGACGAACAGCACTGCGAGCAGCAGCGCGCCTTTCGGCAGCAGTGCGATGACGCTGGTGAGCGCGGTGATGGCCGCACACACGGCAAATATGCGGAGCCGTGCGGCGTGCGGATTCACGCGGCGACGGATGAGCCAGAGCGCGGCTGCGCCGGAAAGAAGGCAGCCGATGTCCGTGGCGATGTAGAAGCCCGAGCTGATGAGCAGTGCGTCCGCCTCCGAGTAGGAGCGTCCCTGCTGGAGAAATTTCGTGAGCCACGCGCGGACGATGTGCCAGATGATGTTGATCGCGATGACCATGACGGCGAGTGCCCAGAAGCGCGCATCGCGCGCGATGCTTCGCAGCCATGGCGAAACCGCCGAATCGCCTGGTTTTTCGGCAGTGGTGATTTTCAACTCCCCGGCGCGGAAGCTGGCAAACCATGCGCCGATCCAGAGCAGGCCAAGCCCGCCAATCAGCACGAATGCCGGTCGCCATGCACCGGCTTCGGTGTTGCCGGCGATCATCATGCGGAGGATGAGCGGCGTGAAGATTGCGCCAAGCGATGCGCCGCTCTGGAGGATGCTGTTGCCAAATGTGCGTTCCTTTTCGCTGAGCAGTGCGGAGGTCGTCTTCAACGCGCAAGGCCACTGGCCCGCCTCGAAGACCCCAAGCAGCGCGCGCAGCGCGAGCATCGTCCCGTAGCCCCGCGAAAAACCCGAGAGCAGTCCCATCGCCGACCAGCCGAGCACGACGGCGGGATACAGCACGCGCACCGAGATGCGATCCGCGAGCAGTCCGAAGATGAGCGAGCCTGCGGCGAAGCCCCAGCCAAACGCGAACTCGATGTTGCCATATTGCTCCTCCGAAAGCTTGAACTCATCGGTGACGCGCTTTGCGATGCTGGCGAGCGTCTGGCGATCCATGTAGTTGAGCATGGTCGCTAGAAGCAGCAGGCCGGTGACCCACCATTTCCATGCGGACGAACGCGCGGGATCGGGTGTCCGGTTGCTCATCCGTTCCAGCCTTTTCCATCCCAGGCGATCATGCGCTCGATCAGCGAAACGGTGCCTCGCACGAATGCCTGAAACAGCGCCTCGCCTTTCTCCGCACTCGCTTCACGCGGATGGCCGATGTGGCCGGGATCGCTGCGATCGGGCATCGTCCAGCCGCGGCTTGCCGGTTCAAATGAGCCGCCGAATTCCTGCGTCGGAACGCTTGTGTGGTTTTTTACGAGATGCGGTGCGAGGCGGAGCACCATCGAGGTTTCCCACTCGCAGGCATGGCCCATTTCTTTTTTCATGAGATCGGCATGAGCCTTGTGCGCTTCTGCGTCGAGATTCCAGTAAGTGCAGAAGAGCAGCAGCAAGTCTTTCCGTTCACGATGGCGCTGACGCACTTCGAATACGGCCTGCTTGCCGGGCACGTCATTTCCGCCGTGGCCGTTCAGGATGAGCAGGCGCTTGAATCCATGCGCGATGAAATTTTCCAGCAAGCCGCAGAGCAGATCGAGATACACGCGCGGCTCGGCTGACAGCGTGCCGGGGAAATCCATGTGGTGATGGGAGTTCCCGAGCCATTGCAGCGGCGCGACGAGCGCGCGTGCTCCGAGCGCGACCTCCGCACGCATTGCGATCTCACCCATCAGCATGGAGTCCGTGAAAAGCGGCATGTGCCGCCCGTGCTGTTCCAGCGCCGCGATGGGAAAAATGACGGGCGTGTCGCGGCTGAGTGCGGCGACAGCGGGCCAGGTGAGTCCGGCGAGATTCATCGGCTCAGTAAGTGGCGCGCCCGCCGGAGAGGTCGAAGACTGCGCCGGTGGAAAACGAGCAGTCCTCCGAGCACAGCCACGCGACGAGCGCGGCGGCTTCCTCGGTTTTTCCGAAGCGGCCCATCGGGATTTTGGAAAGCATGTAGTCAATGTGCGTCTGCGACATCTGCTTGAGGATGTCCGTCGCGATGACCGCGGGCGTGACGCAGTTCACGATGACATTGCTCGTCGCGAGTTCCTTGCCGAGCGACTTCGTGAGCGCGATGACACCGGCCTTCGACGCGCTGTAATGCGCGGCGTTTGGGTTGCCTTCCTTGCCCGCGATGGAGGCGATGTTGACGATGCGCCCGTAGCCGTTGCGCAAAAGATGCGGGATGACGGCGCGGCAGCAGTGGAACGGGCCGTTGAGATTGATGTCGAGCACGCGACGCCACTCGGCGGGATCGGTCTCCCACACCTTCGCGTTGCTGCCAGCGATGCCTGCGTTGTTCACGAGGATGTCGAGCTTGCCGAGTGCTTGCGCCGTCGCGGCTGCTGCTGTTTCCGCGGAGTCTGCGCGCGTCACATCCACGATCGCCGTGTGGACATTTCCGAGCGGCTTCAATTTTTCCACCGCATCCGCGAGCGCCGCCGCATCCACATCCCAGAGCGAAACGCTCGCGCCCGATTCCAGCAGGCGCGTCGCGATGGCGTAGCCGATGCCGCGAGCGCCTCCGGTGACGATGGCGCTGCGTTGAGTGAGGTCGATTTTGTTCATGATTCTGGGTCGGGAACGGAAGCGCTAGGCAGCTTTGTCAGATAGCCGGATTTTTAACGCAGAGGCGCAGAGGAAACAGAGAGTTTCGCAGAGGTAGCAATAAGCATCTCTCCGCGTTCCTCTCACTCACCTCGGTGCCTCTGCGTTTGAAAAAGAAACGGTGAGCACGTGTCAGGCAATGATGTCCCTCACCACACGCCCCTCGACATCCGTGAGGCGGAAATCGCGGCCCGCATAGTTGTAGGTGAGCCGTTCGTGATTGATGCCGAGCAGGTGCAGGATCGTCGCGTGCAGATCGTGGATGTGGACCTTGTCCTCCTGCGCGAAGTAGCCGTAGTCGTCGGTCGCGCCGTACGCGATGCCCGGCTTCACGCCTCCGCCGGCCATCCACATCGTGAAGCCGTGCGGATTGTGATCGCGCCCGTCGCCGCCTTGCGCAGTCGGCGTGCGGCCAAATTCGCCACCCCACAGCACGAGCGTGTCGTCGAGCAGTCCGCGCGATTTCAGATCCTGCAAAAATCCCGCGATGGGCTTGTCCACTTCTGCGGCGTTCTTGGAGTGGCCCTTGAAAAGGTTGCCGTGCTGATCCCACTGCACCTCGCCGTCGCTGTGCGTGACCTGCACGAAGCGCACGCCGCGCTCAAGGAAGCGCCGCGCCATGAGGCACTGGCGTCCGAAGTTTTCCGTCACGGCGGAATCCATGCCGTAGAGTTTCTTCGTCGCGTCACTTTCGCCGCCCACGTCCTGCGCCTCGGGCATCGTGCTCTGCATGCGATAGGCGAGCTCGAAGGAATTGATGCGCCCTTCCAGTGCGGAATCCGGGCCGGCAAGCGCGAGGTGCTCGCGGTTTATCTTCGCGAGAAAATCGAGCTGCTTGCGCTGCGTCATGCCGTTGATGAGTTCGTTGCGGATGTGCCGCACGAGCGCCTTGTCCGAAGGGATGCTCGCATTGCCGATCGGCGTGCCCTGGCAATACGTGGGGAGAAATGCCGCGCCCCAATTGTTCACGCCGCCGTGCGCGAGCGTGGGGCAGATGGTGATGAAGCCGGGCAGGTTCTCGTTCTCCGTGCCGAGGCCGTAGAGCACCCACGAACCGATGCTCGGGCGCACCTGCGTGTCGCTGCCGGTGTGCAGCTTCAGCAGTGCGCCGCCGTGCGCTGGATTTGTGCCGTGCAGCGAACGCACAATGCACAGGTCGTCCACGCCCTGCGCGACGTTCGGAAAAAGATCACTCACCGGCAGCCCGCTCTGCCCGTATTGCCGGAAGCTCCACGGCGACTTCAGCAGCTTGCCGGTTTCGGCAAATTGCACGCGCGGCTGCTTGAAAGGATACGGCTTGCCGTCGTCGCGCGTGAGCAGCGGCTTCGGGTCAAAGGTGTCCACATGGCTCGGCCCGCCTTTCATCAAAAGGAACACGATGCGCTTCGCACGCGCGGGAAATTGCGGCTGCTTGGGTGCGAGCGGATTGTCCACCGCGGCCTGTGCGGCTTCGCGTCCGAGCATCGCCTGCAATGCGAGCCAGCCAAAGCCGCCCGCGCTGCGTTGCAGCATGGAGCGGCGGGTGATCGGATTGAATGGCGGAAGGTTCATGGCGTTCACCGCAGGTAGATGAATTCGTTCGCCGCGTAGAGCGTCTGGCAGAGCAGCGCCCACGCGCGATCCGGGCTTTCCGTCTTCAAAAAAATGCGGAGGAGCGCGCGGGCGTCCGCATTTTCATGGTCGGTCGGCGGGCGGGCGTACAGCAGCAAGTAGGCTTGCTCGATGCGCTGCGAATCGCCGGGCGACCCGATCGCGGCAAGACGCGTGACGAGCTTTTCGCTGCTCTGCATCACGACGGGCGCGTTCATCATGATGAGCGCCTGCGGGGCGATGACGGTGCTGTTGCGGCTGCCCGTCGGCATCGTCGGGTCCGGGTAGTCGAACTGCTCCAGCATATCGTAGAGGTGATTGCGGATGATCGGCAGATACAGCGCGCGGCGCGGGCTCTCGTAGGTCGTCGCGTCCTTGCTCGTGTGGTTGAAGACAAACTCGCGGTTCTTCAGCGGGATCGTCTTGCCGCCGATCTCCGTGCTCAGCCAGCCACTCGTGAAAAGCATCGCGTCGCGGATTTGCTCTGCCTCGAGCCGCTGGATGTTCGCGCGCCACAGCAGGCGGTTTTCAGGGTCGAGCAATTCAGGATTTCTGATTTGCCCTGCCTCCGTCCGCGGCTGTTTGCCTTCGGCGCTCTCCGCTTCACTCCGGTTCGCTTCGCTCGGCTCTGATTTCTGATTTCCATCCGCTCTGATCGCGGCGTTCGGAGCGGAACCCCAATCCGAAACCCGGACCGAGCGGAGCGAGACGGACGCGGGCGGGTCAAATCCGAAATCCGAAATCGCGCTGCTCTGCCGATAGGTCTCCGACTTCATCACGAGCCGGTGCATGTCTTTCACCGACCATCCGCTCTCGATGAATGTGCGCGCCAGCCAGTCGAGCAACTCAGGATGTGACGGCTTGCCACCGAGGGTGCCGAAATTGTCCGTGCTGTTCACGATGCCCGCGCCGAAGTGCCAGCGCCAAA
>JAYWEO010000253.1:0-5833 GCA_043779225.1 Prosthecobacter sp. | reverse complement strand
CCGATGACGGAGAGGTAGCTGTTGCGCGTGCGGAGCAGCGTGGCTTCGCGGAGGCCGTGTTCAGCTAGGGCGCCTTCGACGGCTTCCTTGCCGCGACCGAGGCGAGTGAGACCGGCCTTGAGGACGTTTGCGAGGTAGTTCTTGTTCGCGTTGCAGGTCTCCCATGCCTCCTGGTAGTTCCCCGAGGAGATGAGCTGGCGCAGGCTGTCCACGAGCGGCGGCGGGGCAAGGTTCACCTTCCGCAGGGAGATGGAGAGCTGGATGATGAAAGTGACCATGATCACCGAAGTCAGCAGCAAGCAGATCCAGACGAAGACGACCATCGGGCCGCCGTGCAGGATTTGCTTGAAGATACTGTCCTCCGCCGCGGCGGCATTGGCCGCTGTGAGCAGTGCGATGAGGGGAGTGAGGACGTACGGGAGGGAACGGCGGAGCTGGTTCTTGAGCATGGGTGATTAAAAGTGGCGTTTCGGCAGGAGGGGGATTTTTTACGGTGTCGTAATGCCTTTCTTGCGGAGCGCGTCAATGCGCTTCTCCGCCTCGCTCACTACGGCCCTCTCCTGATAGAAGATTGCCACGGTGCGGCAATAATTTTCCATCGCCTCGGGAAGTTTTCCTTCTCCCTCGGCGACTTTTCCGAGGACGTAGAACGCCTGCCCGAAGAGCTGGTTTTCCTCGCGGGAGACATTCTTTTTTGTGAGTGCGTCCTTCACGAGCGGTTCTGCGACGCCCTTGGCCTCGGCAAAGTTTCCGCGCTCGGCGGCGATGCGCGCCTTGCCCACACTGGCCGCGGCCGATCCGGATGCCGGGTAGGTCTTTTGGAAATCATTGAACGCCGCCTCGGCTTCCGGGTACTTGCCGAGGTTCACGTAGATGTTGCCGAGCATCGCGGTGGCGTCGGTCGCCCATGCCGTCGGCAGCCCCTTGTAGCGATCCGACACGCCTTTGAAAAGCGTGAGCGCCTTTTCCAGATCGCCTGCCTCGATCGCGATCCGGCCCAGCCCGATTTCTGGCGGCGCGGCCTTCCTCACTTCCTGGATCTGCGCGAGGTCGTAGCTGATTTCGCCCTGCGCGTTCTTCACCGCGACCTTTGTGCCGCGCACACTGAGGATGAGGACATTCGCGAGTTGCTGCGGCTGTGCGTTCGCGCCCGGCGGTTTCAAAATCACGTAATCCGTGCCTGCGCCCGCCGGTGCGGGAGCCTGCGCGGAGGCGGTGTGAGGAATCGTGAGGGACGCGCTTGCGATGAAGATCGCAGAAAGGAGTTGCAGCAGTGGGAACGGGAAACTTAGCTTCATGGGCTTTGTCTTCGGGCAGGGGAATGTTGCGCAAAAGCTACGCACCTCCGCCGGGACGAGGCAACACACTTCCGCAGCTTTTTCAAAAACAATGGTCAATACCCTCCGCAGATTCAGCCAGCCGCTCATGGTGATCTTCACCGTGCTCATCATCGTCGCCTTCGCGGGATGGGGGCCGAGCATGTATAACAAAGGAGGGCGCAGCGGCCCTGCGGTGATCCTCCGCGGCAAGCCTGTGACGCAGGAGACGTTTCACCATGAAGGCCGCGTGCTCGCCATCCATGCACGCCTCGGCAATGCCTATGCGCAGCTCATGGACCCCGGCTCCTTCATGGGGAAAATCACAGCGGAAGGTGTGGAGAATTCGCTGCTCTTCGACGGTGAGGCTTCGGCGCTCGGCATCACTGCTTCGCAGGAGGAAATCGAACAGCAGCTCGGGCAGACGCGCGTATTCATGGGGCAGGACGGGAAGTTCGACAGCAACCGTTTCGAGTTCATCGCGCAGCAGGTGCTGAACCCCGAGGGCTTCAACAAGACGCAGATCGATCTCTTCATGGCCTCCGAGGTGAAGGCTCGCAAAATCGCCGCGCTGCTCGCCTCGACGATCCCGCCCGTGCCGTCGGAGATCAAGTCCGAGTTCGTCCGCACGCGGCTCACCACCGAGGCATCGTATGTGGTGCTGAAGTCCGATGATTTCCGCGCCGCGCAAAAGGTGACCGAGGACGAGATCAAGAAGCGCTACGAGGACAAGAAGGATCTCCTGAAGTCGCCGGAAAAACGCAAGGTGCGCTTCGCCGCATTCACGCTCGCGCCCACGCCGGATGGCAAGCCGATGGAGGAGGCACAGAAAACCGAGGAACTGCAGAAGCTCGCCAACACCGCGTATGATTTTGCGGCCTCGCTGCACAAGCCCGGCGTGGATTTCGAGGAAGCGGCCAAGCAAGCCGGCGCGATCGTCGGCGAGACGGCGCAGTTCTTCCCGGAAGACGCGCCGCCCGCCGAACTCGAAAGCGCCCCCGCTGCGGCAGAGGCCGCCTTTGCCCTCACGAAGGAGAAGCCATACAGCGCGCACGTCGCGCTGGCGAAGGGCACCTACGTGCTTGCGTTCAAGGAAATCCAGCCGCCGGAGACGCTCCCGCTCGACCAGGTGCGCAAGAAACTCGAAGACGAACTCATCGGCGAAAAGGCCGACGAGGCCATGATGGCGAAGGCTCGCGACATCCGTGGAAAGCTCGCCGATGCGCGCAAGGATGCGAAGTCATTCTCCGAGGCCGCACAGGCGCTCGGCGTGAAGGCCGTGGCGTTCCCCGCTTTCTCGATGATGCAGCGCGTGCCGCAGGGCACACCTTACGCCGAGATCGTACAGGCTGCCGCCGGCAAGCTCGCGCCGGGTGAAGTCGGCCAGGTGGTTCCCACCGCGGGTGCCGCGCTCATCGTGCATGTGGATCAGCGGCCTGCCGTGGATGAAAAGGGCATGGCGGAGGAGACGTTGCAGATCACCCAGCGCCTCCAGAGCGAACGGCAGATGGTGGCCTTTCAGGCATGGCTCGCAGATTGTCGCGAGGCCGCTGGGCTCAAGCCATCGAAGCCGCTCTGAGCCGCATTCCGGCTTTCGCATGACGCCCGAACTCGAAGCGCTTTTCGACGACGCGAACGGCGACCTCGCACTGGGCGAGCTCGATGCCGCGGTGGAAAAATACCGCCGCTGCACGGAACTCGATCCCGAGTTTGCCGACGCATGGCACGCGCTCGCGATGGCGCTCATGAAACTCGGCCGACATGCCGAGGCGATTCCCGCCGCATTGAAAAACACGGTGCTGCGCCCGAACGATCAGCTCGCGTGGAGCAGCCTGAGCATCTGCTACGTGAAGAATCACCAGGTCCCCGAGGCGGAGGCCGCGGGCGCGAAGGCGAGGATCCTCTCGTGGGGCGGGAAAATCCGCAAGGACGCGTGACCTCCGCAGCGATGGCTGGTGACGTGAGCACGCCGATTGCTGACTCGCCAAATCCGCCGTTCTGATTTATAGGTTCACCGATGCCCTCAGCCTTCTCCGTCTCGCCAGTCATTCTCGCCGCGCTCATCGCGTGCGCTCCTGCGCAGGATGGTGCCGCGCCGAAGACGGACGCAAAATCCAGGACCGCAGCCAAGCCTTCTCCCGACAGCGAACCCAAGGGCGCGCTTTCCGAACTCTCCAATTCCACCACGGCGCAGAAGTTCGCGACCCTGCCGAACCGCTACATCTTCCTGCTCAGCGAATCCATGAGGCGGTTCCAGTTGCGCGATTTCAAAGGCGCCCTGGACTACGTGGATCGTGCGGATGAGGTGCTGCCGCCCACCGCATGGTCGCTGAACATCCGCGGTGCCGCAGCGATCGAGCAGCGTGATTTTGAAAGCGGCTACAAGCAATGCTCGGACGCGCTGAAGCTGGATCCCGGATTCTTCCCGGCAAAATTCAACATCTGCGAGATCCCATTTCTCCAGGCGAAATATGCCGAGGCCCGCGGCCTCTGGCTGAAGCTTTTCGCCACGGTGAAGCAGGGCGACTCCACGGCGGAACTGGTAATCTACCGCGTCTTCCTGACGTATCTTCTGGAGAACGATTTCGACCACGCGAAGGAGTGGATGGAGAAGATCCCGTTCCCTTCCCAGACGCCTGCCTACCAATATGCCAATGCGGCGTGGGCGCGGAAAAAGGGCGACATCGGGAAATGGGATGACTGGCTGCGCAGCGCCTCCTACATCTGGCCGGAGGCGAAGCGCTCGGAGTTCGCAGATGTGCTCATCCAGATCGGCTGGCTGAAACGGGAATGACTTGGGAAGTTGAGAGTTGAATGTTGAGGGTTGAGAGGGGATCACGCGCTGCGCGCGGAGCGGCTGCCGCTTTGCCTCTCAACATTCAACATTCAACTCTCAACTTTGGATTTCCTCCTCCGCCTAGCCCTGCAATTGATCGAGCCGCTCGGCCTGCTATGGCTGGGGCTGATTTTTCTCACGCTGCTGCTGCGTCATCGTCGGCAGATCATCCCGTATGCCGTGTGTGCGGTGCTCACGCTGCTGGTCACGATCATTGGCGGCACAGATGTGGCGTCTTGGCTCCTGCTGAAGCTGGAGCGCCCGTGGGCTGGCGTGAAGCTGGTCGAGCTTCCGATGTGCGACGCGGTGGTCGTGCTCGGCGGAGGCGCGGAACCTTCCCGCAACGACGTGGGCGGTGTGCGCATGACGAAGGCCGGGGATCGGATTCTCACCGGGCTGGAACTGATGCGATGGGGCCTCGCACCCGCGATGATCGTGGGCGGCGGCGTGGTCCGTGTGGACGATGTGGAGAAAATCGAGAGCGGCCTCATCCGCGCGCGCATCGGCGACTGGAAGCCGCCCATGTCGTGGGCCATCGTCAGCCTCGGCGCAGCGGCCGATACGCACGATGAGGCGCAGCGCCTCGTGCCGCTGGCGAAGCAGCGCGGCTGGAAAAAGATCCTGCTCGTGACCTCGGCAAACCACATGAGCCGTGCCGTGTCCGTCTATCGTGCCGCCGGTTTCGAGGTCGTGCCCGCGCCGTGCAACTTCATCGTGTCGGGAAATGCGTCGCCGCCATCCTACGGCATCGGCATCCCGTCGTGGCACGGCTTCGAGCGCTTCGGCATCTGGCTTCACGAATCTGTCGGCTGGCAAATGTACCGGCGCAAAGGCTGGCTCGATACGCAGTAGCCATGCCGTGCCGGCTCCAAGAGGGGCTGTCCGGGAAATTTGTTTCATTATTGTCTTGCCACTATCTGTTCATCCGTAATCCCTCGCGCCCGATAAACGTGGCCCCTAGGTTGCTTCTTAGAGCGTCACCGCGCGCTCGGCGGCGTGAACACTTTGGAACTGATGATGCCAGAGGCCACGAGACCCCAGACAATCGGGATCACAAAGAACATGATGGCTATCATCGTGCAGGCAGCCTCGTAGGCAGGGGTGCCACCACGTCGGGTCACGGAATCGAACTCTATCTGGCGCGCATGGACTCGCAGCCCCCACAAAATAGTGCCGATTCCAAACGACAGGAACGCAACCCCGATATTGACGACATACTGCCAGGCAGTGGGAAGGGGCAGATCGTGAGTGAGGCGGACGGCGAGCATGACGGACAAGGAGCCAGCAAATATCGCGGCACCCACTTTGAGCAAGGCGCGGCCATTCGCGAACTCGTCCTCCGTGGGCTTTTTGAATAGGTATGCCATTTCTGAATTCTGGATGGCTATCTCACCGGCCTCGCGGGAACAGGTCTGATCGGGATCGGGGTGGCCGGCACGACAGGAGTAGGCGCTGGCGGCGGACTGGGAAAGGGAGTCAGCGGAGGCAATGGAAACGGCGTCGGAAACGGGCCGGGCATTGGCGTCGGACGCGGAGGGAGGGGGAACTGGGCAGGAGAGGCCGACTGGAGCATCGCCGCGAGGAAGGCAATCCGGATGACGATTGGGAAAGCGTTGCGAGCTTGCATGGCTGAGCCTGTGCAATCCGGTGCCTGTGAGCAATCACGATGTTTCACGCGGTG
>JAYWEO010000252.1:0-5060 GCA_043779225.1 Prosthecobacter sp. | reverse complement strand
CATGATGTCCTGCGCGCGATCCACGCGCAGGCGGATGAGGTAGTCGTGCGGCGGATGGCCGGTCGCGGTCTTGAACTGCCGCGCAAAATGGAACGGGCTGAGCCCTGCCGCGTGCGCGAGTTCTTCCAGTGAGAGCGAATCCGTCATGCGGCTGCGCATGAGCTCGACTGCGCGCAGCACCGCGACGGGCGGCGCGACATCCGCTGGCTTGCGCGCGGGGAGCTGCTGGTATTCGCGCAGCAGATGCACGGCGATGGCCCGCGCGATGCCCTCCGCCACGGTGAAGGAGCCAGGCGACGCGTCCAGCTCGCCCGCGATGGCGCGCATGAGCACGCATGCGGGATGATGCGAGGGCAGCTTGCGCACATTCGCCGCGCCGTGCAGAGCGGAACTTCCGCCGAGTTCCGCCGCGATGCGCTCAAAGAACCACGGCTCGAATCCGAGCATCAGGATCTGCACCTCGCCCGTCCACCGGAACGACACCGGCCGGCCCGCGGGCGTCACGCGCCCTTCGCCCGCGCGATAGACGACCTTTTTTACCTCGCCATCCACGACCACATCGCTGCGCAGCGGCTTGAGAAAATAATAGAACACGTGCTGCCGGATGCCCGCCGCATAATTCACATGCCCCGAGCGCCCGCGCCGCTCCTGCAGGAAAAGCCCCGGCCACCCCTGCGAACGCCGCACCACCGTGATCGCCGCCGGCACATACTTCTCGACATCCACGAGCGGAAGAGAGGCGGACATTTTCATGAAGGCCGCGACGATAGGCAGCGTGCGCGCGAAAGCCAGCCGCAGATAGGGTGTCGCTTGGGTTTTGTGGACCGGAGGGCATGGTGTCTATTCATGGCATCATGAGGAAAAATGAGGATAACCCTGAAACGCAGGCAGGCACAGGGCTCCGGCACGAGGTGGCATGCAATGTCCGGCCACCTCCCCAAATGGGAGATGGTCGGGGCGACAGGATTTGAACCTGCGACCTCCTGGTCCCAAACCAGGCGCTCTACCAAGCTAAGCTACGCCCCGATGTGCGGGGCCACTCATAGCCCCGTCATTTTGAAACACAAGGGACTTCGCTCGGCCCGTCATTTTCACCGGATGCCCACCGTGGCGCGCATCACGTGCGTGGCACCGGCGGCGAGCGTCACGGCATTGTCGGCGGCATTCACGGTCTCGATGCAGATCATCTGCGGCCAGTCGTCACCGAGGTCTGCGAGCCGCGCGGCCTTGGAAGTCCACGGGTTCCAAAGCACCGTGGTATCCGAGCCGGATTTTTCCACGACGATGGTGCGCGACATCCCGGGGTCTTCGACGGTGCAGGTCGCGCGGGTGTTGAGATAGACGCGGTCTGTCTCGCCGGTGATGCGGATGGGCGAATGATCCTGCGTCTTGCGCAGCGCACCGTCCACCTTGTCGAGGTATTCCGCGCCTGCAAAGCCGGTCGCGGTGACGGCGTGAATGGATGAGATGGCAAAGTAGGTGTGCAGCGCCTCCTCGAATGAAAACGGCGCACCGGAGCGGTTCGTGACTTCGAGTTGCATCGTGAGCTGCGAGCCGAGGGAGATGCGATGGCGCAGCGTGAAATCGTGCGGCCAGAGCGCGCGCGTGGCGTCGGTGGATTCCATCATCAGGACGAGCTCCACATTTTTGCCATCCGCACAGGTGAGCGACTCGACTTCCCACTCCATCGTGCGCGTGAAGCCGTGCGCAGGCGATTCCGGATGGCCTGCGCGCGGGCCAAACCACGGGAAAATCACCGGCACTCCGCCGCGGATGGGCCTGTCTTTTGCAAACATGCTGCGCCGGCTCATGAAAAGCACGGGCTGCGCTCCCGCAGGCTGAAAGGACGCGACGTGCGCGCCGTGCAGATAGATCTGCGCGGAGGCGAGCGGCGTGGTGAGATCGATGCGGACGAGGCCGCCCTGTGCATCGGTGAATGCGGCGATGCCGGGAATTTCCCAGCGGCGAAAATCGGATGCAGTGCGAGTCATCGGTTGATACGAAAGGATGCGGCTATCCGTTTTTCCAAGCGGTGACAACTGATGTTCCTTTGCCGGACTCAGAGCCGCTCGGCGGCGAGCAGGATGCCCGCGGCCTTGTCGAGCGTCTCCTGCCATTCGGCTTCCGGCGAGCTGTCGGCGACGATGCCGGAGCCGACTTGGAAATGCGCTTCATCGCGCTCGATGATCACCGTGCGGATGGCGATGGAAAACTGGCTCTCGCCATTGAACCCGAACCAGCCGAGCGCGCCGGTGTAAAGACCACGCGGTGCGGGCTCGAGTTCGGCGATGATTTCGCGCGCGCGCTTTTTCGGCGCACCGGTGATGCTGCCGCCGGGGAAACACGCGCGGAATGCAGCGGCGTGATCCACGCCCGCACGCAGGCGGCCCTCGACGGTGGAGACGAGGTGGAAGACCTGCTCGTGGCGTTCGAGCTTCAGCAGTTCCGGCACGGTCACGCTGCCGAAATCGCACACGCTGCCGAGGTCATTGCGCTCAAGGTCGGTGATCATGATGAGTTCGGCGACTTCCTTCGGCGAAGTGATGAGGTCGAACGCGCTGCGCTCGTCGGCCATCGCGTCGGCGCGGCGCGGACGGGTGCCCTTGATCGGCCGCGTGCGGATAGCGCGGCCGCTCATTTTCAAAAACAACTCGGGCGACGCTGAGAGCACGGCGCTGCCGCCGAGATCGAGGAATGCGGCATGCGGCGCGGGCGAGTAGTGCCGCAGCGCCTCGTAAAATGCCCACGGCTCGCCACTCCACAGGCTCGCGAAGCGATGCGAGAGATTCACCTGATAGATGTCGCCCGCGGCGATGTATTCCTGCGCACGGCGGACCATCGCGACGTACCTCTCGCGCGACATCGCCGAACGAAAATCAAGCCGTGCGCAAGTCGGTTCGTCTGGCGATTCGTGCATGCGTGAAACGAGATTTCCGACGGAATACCAGCGCTGCTCGGCGTGCCGAAAGATAAGCGCATCCTCGTACATGCCGAAGCAAAAGGTGCCGTCGTAATCCACGCCTCCCGCCGCGAAGCCATGCGGCAGGCCGTCGTCGCTGCCATGCGCGCATTCGCGTGCGGCGAGCGCGGCGCGCAAGGCGTCCCAATCACACGCGATGTGGCCGCGGATGATTTCATGCGGTGCTGCAGCGACGATGGAAAGGGCGTTCGCATCACCGTCGGATTTCGCGGTGTCAAAAAACGCGAGTCCCGGCAGGTGCCGCAGCCGCGCGGCGACTTCCGCCGGCGCGAGGTCGAGCGCGATCGGCTGCGCGGTGTGATTTTGATCGGAGACTGGCACGCACCGGCAATTGGCCAGATGCGCGTGCTTTTCAAATGAAAAGTCGCCGCATAGCATCGCGGGCGATGTGTCTTCAAAATATTCCGGCGGCTGTCGTGCTCACCCTCGCCCTCCTCGCGGTGCGCCCGGCTTTCGCAGCAGATCCTGCCCCGACCGGCAATCCGGATGCGACCCCGGCCAAGGCTTCGCCCGCAGATCCGGACAAGGCGCTGCCGCTCGACGATCCAAGTCCCCGCCCCTCGACGCCGCCCTCGCTCTTGCCCGACGAAATTCCGCCACGTGCAAAGCGCCCGGAAAAAATGGGCCCGCCCGCGGGAACGAAGCCCGAGGCAAAGCGGAAACAGGAGACCACCGCTGCGGAACTCGACCTGCGCGTCCGCTACCGCAAGGCGCGCAACATCGCGGAGACCAGCGACCGAGTCCGCGCCGCATGGGAGGAGACACGCTATCCGAAAAGTGATCAGCAGAAGCGCGATGCGCTCCGCCGCTACTATGATCTCCTCTTTGCCAAAATGCTGGGCATGGACCAAGGCATCGCGCCGCTCGTCGAAGAACGCCGGAAGGCAGAGACCGCCTTGCTCACACAGACCCGCATCGCTCCGACGGTCCGGACCGAGTAGCCGCCGCACTTCGCGCGGCTTCCGCACCTTCGTGCGCCCGCGAAAACCTTGGACATTCCCCCTGCGGCGCATACGCTGCGCGCCCTTTTTTACTCTATGAATATCCCACTTCTCGTTTTTCTTGCGCAAGCTCCCGCACCGGCTCCGGGCGACAATGGCCTGCAATTGCAGAACATGGCGGTGATGATGGTCGGCTTTTTTGTCCTGATGTATATCCTGATGATCCGCCCGCAGCGGAAGAAGGAAAAGGAACTCCTCGCACGCATCTCCGCGCTGAAGACGGGCGACCGCGTCGTCACCGTCGGCGGCGTGCATGGCGTGGTCACGAATGTGAAGGACGGCCCCACGCTCACGCTGAAGGTGGACGACACCTGCAAACTCACCGTGGACAAGTCCGCCGTGGTCACCGTGCTCGCCAAAGACGCCCAGAACGCGGCCTGATATTTTTCGTTATCTCCCGCCATGAAATTCCTCGAGTCCCTCACCAATCCCCAAGCGACGTTCATCTACGGCCTGGCGCTGCTGCTCCTCTTCGCCTCGTACGTCATCACCGGCAGCGAACGCGCCAAGCGCATCCTCGGCACGCTTCTCACCGTCCTCATCGCGACGATCGCGATCGTCTATCTCATCCCGCCTTTCGACATCACGAAAAAGGATCCGCAGACGGGCAAGACGCTCATCGATTCGAAGACCAACAAGGAAGTCATCGCCCAGAAAGGAAAGATTCCTCTCGGCATCGATCTGAAAGGCGGCACCACTTTTAACATCCGCATCCAGCCCGCCGAGGATGCCGCCACGGGTGAAAAGCGCCCCATCACGCAGCAGGCGATCGATCAGGCCGTGGAAGTCCTCCGCAGCCGCGTGGACAAGATGGGCACCTCCGAGCCGGTCATCGCACCTGCGGGAGCCGACCGCATCCTCGTGCAGATCCCCGGCCTCGCCACCGAGGATCTCGACAATGTGCGCAAGCAACTCCAGGAAGTCGCGAAGCTGGACTTCCGCGTGGTCGATCCTGAGAGCGACTCGAAGCTCGCGGCCATCGAGGCGAAGAAGGGAATCATCGACCCGGCATGGACGATCCTCCCCTTCAGCAAGAAGGACAATCCGGAGGTAGCCGACCGCAAATTGCTCGTCCATCG
>JAYWEO010000251.1:0-11270 GCA_043779225.1 Prosthecobacter sp. | reverse complement strand
CGATCCGCGCGTCGGACACGGCGGAGAACCTGATCAAGAACCACCGCTCCGTCGGCGAACTCCGTCTCGAAGCCCGCGCGGGCAATGAAGCCGCAGGCGCGCTGCGCAGCATCGCAGGCGTGAAGGATGTGACGGAAACGCGCGACGGCGACTGGAATATTTTCAAGCTGCGCCTCGATGCGAATGCGAAACCCGGCGAAGAAATCATGAAGCTCGCCCGCGAGCGCAACTGGCCCGTGCGCGAGATGCACCAGAAGAGCGCGACGCTCGAGGATGTGTTCGCAGACCTCACGACCTCGGACAAATAGCCGGCCCGCACCCACCGCAAACTTTTCAGACACCCACCGCATGAGAACATTCTTCGTCCAACTCCTCCGCGAACTGCGCGCCATCTTCCACACGCCCGTGGCTTACGTGGTCATCGCGCTGTTCGCCGGCCTGATGGGATTCAATTTCCAGAGCTACATCACCCTCCTGAACAAGCAGCCCGCCGAGGTGACCATCCTTGAAGTAGTCTTCCTGAATGCCCTGTTCGTCTTCATCTTCGCGTTCATCGCGGCGCTGATCACGATGCGATCGTTCGCCGAGGAATTCCGGCTCGGGACCGTCGAGATGCTCATGACCGCACCGGTGAAGGACTGGCACGTGGTGCTGGCAAAATTCTTCGGTGCGTCGCTGTTCTTCGCCTTCCTGCTGCTGCCGACGGCGGCGTCCTTCTGGGTCTTCCACATCGTCGCACCGGACGCGGCGGCGGCGAAAAGCATGGGTGCCATCGTGAGCACGTATCTGCTGCTGCTCATGCTCGGCATGCTGTTCATCAGCATCGGCGTTTTTGCGAGTTCGCTCGTGCGGGATCAAATCAATGCGGCGGTCATCACGCTCGTGGTCACGATTCTCTACATCTTCATCCCGATGCTCATCGGGCGGCTGCTGAATGTCACCGATCCGCGCGTGCAGCAGGTCTCGGAATTTTTCTCACCGGTTGCGCATCTCGCAGACTTCTCGAAGGGCCTCGTGGATACGCGGCGCATCGTCTGGTATCTCTCGGCGACCGGGTTCTTCGTGCTGCTCACGCATCACGTCTTCCACAGCCGCAAGCTCAAGGCCTCCTGATCCACCGGCACACCCTTTTTACGACCATGGAAACGAACAAGACTACCCAGCCCGCTGACTCCAAAGGCTTCCGCATCGGACGGATCGAAGTGGGCTTCAACATCATCATGCAGATCCTGCTCGTGATCGCAGGCCTCGTGATGCTGAACTGGCTCGGCAACAAATACTATGCACGGCTCGACTGGAGCCACGGCAAGAACACCGTCCTGAGCCCGCAGACGAAGGCGCTGCTCGGCGGCCTCGAAAAACCCGTGCAGGCGATCGTGATGTTTGCGACCACGGGCGAGGCCGAGGCGGATGCCCAGATGCTGCTCCGCGAATATCAGTTCGCGGCGAAGGGCAAGCTGACCGTCGAGGAAGTGGACCCCTACGCGAATCTCGCGCGGGCCAAGGAGCTGCAGGCGCAGTATAAATTCGGCGCGAATGAGAACGTGGTGATTTTCACGTATGATGGCCGCCACAAGTTCGTGAACAGCGGCGATCTCGCGGAGGTGGAGCAGATGGATCAGATGGCCATGATGAGCGGCCGCCGCCCGCAGATGATTGCCTTCAAAGGCGAGCAGATCTTCACCGGCACGCTGCTCGAACTCACGGAGACGAAGCAGAACAAGCTCTATCTCGTCGGCTCGCACGGCGAGTACGACACGAACTCGCGCGACACCGCAGGCTTTCGCGAATTTCTCACACGGCAGAACCTCAAGTTCGAGACGCTGAAACTCGCCGACAAGGACTCCATCCCGGACGATGCGAGCATGCTCATGATCCTCGGGCCGAAATTCGACTACTCCGAGCGCGACCTGAAGCTGCTCTCCGAATATTGGGAGAAAAAAGGCCGCATCCTCCTCTGCACAGGCTGGACGAATGGCAAGACGCCGAACCTGAACGAATGGCTCGCCGCGCGCGGCATGCGTCCGCAGAACGACGCCGTCATCCGCGTGGTGAGTCTCGGTAACCTTGCCGGGATGCAGCCGCTCGAAGGCGTGATCCAGAACCAGGGTTCGCCCATCACGAAAGACCTCGCAGGCGTGACCACCGAGATGTTCGGCCCGACGCAGTCGATCGATCTCGATCGCAAGCTCGAAAAGGCCGCGGGCCTCCAGCTCACCAGCCTGCTCGTCGCACCCGAGGGATTCTGGGGTGAGACGGAATACAATCCCGGCGATCGCACCGCGGTTCCGTTCTTCGATCCGAAGAAGGATCATGTCGGCCCGCTCACGCTCGGCGCTGCTGTCGAACGCGGTGGCTCCGCCGATCCGAAGGTGAAGCTGGAGACCTCGCGCATGGTCGTCTTTGGCAATGGAGATTTTCTCTCGGACAAAGGCCTGCAGGTCGGCCAGGCCAGCCTCGACCTCGCGCTGAACAGCGTGAACTGGCTGCTCAACCGCGAAAACCTGATCAACATCCCGCCGAAGGTGAAGGAGAAGCAGAGCCTGAAACTGACCGACTCACAGGTGAACACGATCCGCTGGTGGGTGATGGTCTTCATCCCTGCGATCATCGCCATCTTCGGTCTCTACCATCTCATGTGGCGCTCGGGGAAAAATGTATTCGTGCTCACGCTGTGGCTCGCGGCGGCATTTCTGCTCGCGGTCATGATGTGGCTTGCGCTGCAGTGGCAGCTCGGGCTGTGGAAGCCGACCATCAAGATGTCGCCGAAATTCTGGATCGCGATTGGCGGCGCGGTGGGCATCGGCGTCGCGGCCGCGATCGCAAACAACATCGAGCAAAAGCGCCGCGCCAAGAACCAGGACTAAGCTGAATTTTTCCAAGCCATGAAAACCCGCAACACACTCGTCCTGCTCGCTCTTCTCGCAGGCCTTTTCGTCTATCTCAGGTTCGTGGACTCGAAATTCGAGGGCACGGATGACAAGCTGAACAAGAAGGGCCGCCCGGTGCAGATCGACCGCGATTCCGTGACGTCCGTGACGATCCGCAACAGCGAGGGCTCGCTCCAGCTCACGAAGGCGCCCGATGGCAACTGGCTGATCGATGCGCCGGTGAAGGATCGCGCGGATTCGCTCGCGATCTCGACGCTTTTCACCTCGCTCGAAAGCCTGCGCATGGACGCGATTCCCGCGGGCAAGGGCGGCGGACTCGCCGACTATGGGCTGACGAAGGGCGATGTGAGCATCAAGGTGAACGGCAAGAACGCCGCCGAGTTGCTCATCGGCAAGGAGACCGCCGTGGAGGGCAAGGTGTACATGCGCGTGGAGGGCAAGGACACTGCGTATGTCGCCGCCAAGGATCTGCGCGATCAGGCATCCAAAGGCGTGAAGGAATGGCGCGACCACAGGCTCAGCGATCTGACGGCGACGCAGGTGAGCAAGGTCGGCTTCAGGACTGCGAAGGGAGAGTTCGAGGCGGAGAAAACGTCAAACCACTGGTCTCTCACGAAGCCGTTCAAGGGCCGGGCGGATGATCAGAAGCTGGCCGATTTGATTTCCAATGCGACGACTCCGCGCATCGAGGACTTTGTCACCGATGCGAAGGATCTCGCCGCATTCGGCCTGAACGAGCCGCGCGCGACGATCACATTTACCGCGGAGGGCGTGAAGGAGCCCGTCATTCTCCAAATCGGGAATGCAAAGATTGCCGACAAGCCCGCTGAGAAAAAAGACGGCGAGACGAAGGAGCCCGAGACACCGCCAGCGGCGCCGACGCACGTGTATGTGAAACTCTCGAATCGCGACGGCGTCTTCACGGTGCCTGTGGCCATCGAATCACTCATCGCCACGCAGCCAAACGATCTGCGCGACCAGAACATCATGCGTGTGCAGACCGACATGGTGGATCGCATCACCATCGAAGCACCGGGCCGCGAGAAAATCGTGCTCGGCCGCAGCGGCGAGGAGTGGGTGCAGAAGATCGACAAGCAGGCCGACAAGCCTGTGAACGGCGGCGGCGCGTTCAAGCTCCTCTCGGATCTCACGACGATGAAGGTCTCGCGCTTTGTCAAAGATGTGGCCGGGGAACTGAAGGAGTTCGGCCTCGATGCGCCGGTCGCGACGGTGACGCTGAGCAGCTATTCCACCGAGGGAACGCCGGAGACAAAGCCCGGTGATCGTCCGCTCGCAAAACTCATCCTCGGAAAATTCGAGGGTGACGCAGGCTACGCGAAACTCGACGACGAGCCGTTCATTGTCGCCGTTCCTTCGACGCTTCTCGAACAGGTGTGGACAGACCCGCTGCAGTGGCAGGAACTGAAAGTGCAGGAGCTGAAGAGCGAGGACGTCACCGGATTTGAAGTCACGCGCGCAGGCCAGCCCGCGCTCGCCTTTGAGCGCGACAAGGAGAAGAAATGGAAGCTCAGCAAAGGCGAAGGCACCGTGAGCCAGGGCGCGGCGGAATCGCTCGTGAACACGCTGGCAAACCTTCGCGCAGTGCGATGGGCGGGCGCGACCACTGCCGCAGAGCAGGGCCTCGACAAGCCGAATGTGACCGTCACTTTCACGCTCGCAGACAAGAAGACCGGGAAGATCACCGTCGGAAAAAATACGGCTGAGGAAATGTGGAACGCGACGCTCGACGGGAAGACGGGGACGTTCCTGATGAGCAAGCCGGACTTCGACTCGCTGAACGCCTCGCTCATCGAGACGCCGAAGCCCGCCGCGGCTGCAGGCGCGGCAAATGTGCCGCCGATCTCCGTCACGACACCCCCGATTGCGGTGCCAGCTCCGGCGAGTCCTCCGGCGGCGGCAGTTCCGGCAAATCCAGCCCCTCCCCGTCCGAAACTGATCGGCGATGCAGCCGACGAACCCAAGAAACCCGCAGCGGCGAAGAAGTAGCCGCGACTGCTATTTCCGCTGTGCGGTGTAGAGCGAGACCACGCCTCCGGTGAGCGGCTCGCATTTCGCATCCGCGAAACCCGCGGACTCGATCAGCGAGTTCATCTCCGCGCCACACGGGAATTTTTCGATCGATGCACCGAGGTATTCGTAGGCCTGCCGATCACCCGTGACCAGCCGGGCAAAAGTGGGCAGCACACGGTGCAGATAAAACCGGTAGAGCGAGCGGAGTGGCTGGCGCGGGATGGAAAAATCGAGCACCAGCAAATGTCCGCCGGGATGCAGGACGCGCGCGATTTCCGTGAGGCCGCGCTGCCATGATTCCATGTTGCGCAGGCCGAAGGCGATCGTGACCACGTCGAATGCCGCATCGGGCAGAGGCAGTGACATGCCATCGGCCTGCATGAGTTTTGCGGCGCCTTTGCGCTTGGCGGTGAGCAGCATCGGCAGGCAGAAATCCGCACCGATCACCTCCGCTTCAGGACAGGCCTTTGCCAAGGCAAGGGCGAGATCGCCGGAGCCGGTGGCGAGATCGAGCACGCGCGACGGATTCCATTCGCGGACGATTTTGGCGGCACGCCTGCGCCAGAAGTAATCGAAGCCGCCGCTGAGAAGATGGTTTGCGAGGTCGTAGCGACGCGCGATCGCACCGAAAAGACGCCGGACGGCGGCACCTTTGCCTTCCTCGGGACCGGGGCTTGGTATCTCGCTTGAAACAGGCATTCGCCGGGGCATATGATGTGCTCTCTCATCCGGTGTCCACTGCACACTTCAGGGGACACCACATCAGCCCAATGTCCCGCATCACCCTGCCACCGGCAAAGATTCTCGTCGTGGACGACGAACCCTCGAACGTGCGTCTGCTCGAACGCATGCTGGAGCTTTTCGGCGGATTGGAATGGCGCTGCACGACGGACCCACGCGAGGCGATCCCGATCTTCGCAGAATTCCAGCCGGACCTCGTGCTCACCGATCTGCACATGCCGCACATGGATGGCTATCAGGTGATGGAGGAGCTGAAGCAGATCATCCCGGAGAATGTCTTCCTGCCCATCGTGGTGCTGACGGCGGACGTGACGCCTGAGACACGGCGCAAGGCGCTTTTTGCAGGGGCGAGCGATTTCATCACCAAGCCGCTCGATACGATCGAGGTGCAATTGCGGCTGCGCAACCTGCTCGAAAGCCGCTTCCTGAATCAGAAACTCGAAGACCAAGTGCGGCAGCGGACGAACGATCTGGAGAACGCGCTGGAGAAGCTCTGCAACGCGCAGGATCAGGTGGTGAAACAGGAGCGCCTGCGCGCGCTGGGCATGATGGCCGGCGGCATCGCGCACGATTTCAACAACGCGCTGACGATGATTCTCGGCTACGGCGAACTGCTGCTGCCGTGGTTCCAGAAGGCAGCGCCGGATGCGAAGGAGCAGGCATACCTCAAGCACATCATCGCTGCCGCGCAGGACGCGACGCATGTCGTGAGCCGGCTGCGGGAATTCTATCGCCCGGCGGAGGCAGACGAGCTGCGCGCGCCTCTCGAGGTGAACACGCTGTGCGAACAGGCCATCGCCTTTACCACGCCGAAGTGGAAGGCGAAGGCGCGCGCCACCGGGTCCACGATCGAGGTGCTGACGAATTTTTCCGAAGTCCCGCAAGTCCTCGCCTGTGCGCCTGAGCTGCGGGAGTCGCTGACGAATCTCATCTTCAACGCCGTGGATGCGATGCCGACAGGTGGCACCATCACCGTGTCCACTCGCAGCGACGGGCCAAATGTCTGCATCGATGTCACCGACACCGGCACCGGCATGTCCGAGGAGGCCGCGGCCCGCTGTCTGGAGCCATTCTTCAGCACCAAGGGCGATCGCGGCACCGGGCTCGGCCTCGCCGTGGTGTATGGCATCATCCAGCGGCATGGCGGCACGATCGAAATCACGAGCGAAATCGGCAAAGGCACCACATTTTCACTCGTGCTCCCTGCGACGGATCAGATGGCCGAGGCATCCTGCGTCGGCGAAGTGGCCGAGGTGAACCGCATCCTGAACATCCTGATCGTGGACGATCAGGAAATCATCTGCGAACTCATCGCCGCGCACCTCAGCGCGGACGGACACAACGCGGTGACGATCTCGGACCCCTTGGAAGCGATGGCCCGCTTCGAGACCGAATCCTTCGATCTCGTCATCACCGATCAGTCCATGCCTGGCCTCTCAGGCGAACAGCTCGCAAAAAAAGTCCGGGCACAAAGCCCAAATACACACGTGATCATGCTCACCGGATTCGGCGATGATCTGCTCATGAATGGCAAGGCACCGGAGGGCATCGAGTGGATTCTCTCGAAGCCCGTCTCGTCGGAAGAGCTGCGCCGGGCAATCTTCGAGGTGACGAGCGCGCAGGCACCGACAGGAGAGGTGATCGCGTAAGTGCCGCGAAGGCACGCGGCAGGAAGCGTCTTGCAAGTCCTCCGCGACGCTCTGAATGAGTGCATTGGTCTGAAGTGAAATCCGAATCCCAAAAAGACACAGTCCACCTCTGATTATCAGAGATGGTGCTCACGAGAGGACTCGAACCTCCACGGGTTGCCCCACACGGTCCTGAGCCGTGCGCGTCTGCCAATTCCGCCACATGAGCATTTTCGGGGAGGGAGATAGTTGTTTCTCCCGCCGCTGATTGCAAGTGCGACTTTCAAAAAGCCGCGACTTTCCGCCTACGAGATGCGCATCGGCATCAGCACGTAGAGGAATGGCGTGCCGATCTTGATCACCCCGGGGCTCATCTCGTCGCTCACCTCGAGGAAGATTTCATCTTCAGTGAGAGCCCGCAGCGGATCCTGGAGGAAGCCGGGATTGAACGCGACTGAGAAGTCCTTGCTCTTGTAGCTGATGGCCAGCGACTCGTGCGCCTCGCCGATGTCCGGCGTGTTCGCGGTGATCTCGAGATTATTCTTCGTGAAAATCAGTTTCACGGAATTCGATTTGTCGCTGGAGAGCAGCGAGACGCGGCGAACGGCGTTCAGGAAAAGTTCGCGCTCGATGGTGATGCGCTCGCGCGATTCCGCCGGGATGACCTGACGGTAGTTCGGGTAGTTGCCCTCGATGAGCTTGGAGACAAGCAGCTTTCCGCCAGCCTCGAACGAGACGTGGTTTTCGCCGACCGCGAGCTTCACATCGCCCTCATCGCCGAGCAATCGCTGGAGTTCCGTGATGCACTTCGCGGGGATCACCACGTCCACCTCGTTGCTCCGCGGGAATTCCGACTCGATGTCCACGAGCGCCAAGCGGCGTCCGTCCGTCGCGACGAGAGTGAGCTTGTTTTCCTTGAAGGAAAAAAGGATGCCGTTGAGCACGTAGCGCGTCTCATCGGTCGAGATGCCGTAGCTCGTCTTGCGCAGCGCATCCTTCAGGACGCGCTGCTGGAGCACAAATGCCTTCGCCTTGTCGAGCTTCGGCAGCGCGGGGAACTCATCCTCCGGCAGGCAGAGCATCTTAAAAAAACTCGGGCCGCAACTGATCGAAGCCGCATTTTTTCCATCCACCTCCACGCTCACTTCCGAGGCCGGAAGTTCCTTCGCGATCCCGGCGAGACGGCGCGCAGGGATGGTCGTGCCGCCCGGCTTTTCGATCTTCGCCTCGACCGAGCAGCTCATGCCGACGTCGAGGTCGTTCGTGGTAAAATGGAGCGCGCCGTTTTCGGCGCGGATGAGCACGTTCGAGAGAATCGGGAGCGTGGTGCGAGTGCTCACGACGTTCTGCACTGTTTGCAGACCTTCGAGCAACTTGTCTTTGGCGACGCTAAATTTCATGGGTTGGGTAAAATGGGGCGCGCGCGTTTTGACGGAACATCTTGTGTGAGGCAACCCTTTTTGACCCCACCGATTGATGTTTCGGCAAAGTGACCTCCGGCGGCGAAACGGTTCCGCACCTAGTCCACTTTCACGCCATGGACCTGCAGCGTCGTCCCGGTTTCCAAGCGGTACTTTGCGACCGCCTTGTTGTAGTCGGCGATTGCACGCAATTCCGCAGTCTCGGCATCGGCAAGCTGCTTCTGGAGCTGCAGCACTTCAAAGGTCGTCCCGGTGCCCGCGACCAGCCGTGCCTCACCGGCCGCGAGGCTCTCCCGCGCGAGCCGGCGTGCCTCGCGATTTGCGACCGTGAGCTGCTGTGTGGTCACCACGGCACCGGCGGCATTGTCCACGAGCACGATGATCTGCTGCTCGAGCTGCTGCAGCCGCACGAGCGCCTGCGCGGCGGAAAGTTTCGCCGCACTGTAAGTGCCGCGGCCCTCGCGATTCCCGATCGGGATGCTGAACAATGCGCCGACGCTCCACGCACTCTGATCACGCGACGGAATCCTCTGCACACTCGATCCGAAGTCATCATCCACGCCGATCCGGCTCAGGCTCGCCGTGAGATCCAGCCGCGGCAGCTCTGCGTTCTTCGTGAATGCCACGGTGATGTGGCGGCTCTCGATATCGATCATCGCCTGCCGGTAGTCCGGCCGCAGATCGAGCGCCGCCTTGATGCCTTGCACGACATTCGTCTCGATGCCCGAGGAAGGCGGCGGCGCGATGCTCACCCGCGTGCGGATAAGCAGCAGCAGGTCCGCCGTGATGAGCTGCTTGAGAAAATTTTCCTGATCCTTCACCACGCGCGTCGCCGTGATCAGCGCCGCCTCGCGGGCCGCGACCTCAGCCTGCGCAGTCGTCACATCGAGCGGTGTCTTCACGCCGATTTCCACGCGCTTGATGTTGTCGCGCAAGAGCTGCCGGGCGAGTTCGCGCGAACGCCGCGCCACCTCCAGGTTCTCGTGCGCAAACTGCAGCTCGTTGTACACATTGATGACCTGCGTGATCACATTCATCACCTGATTCCGCACCGCCCACTCGGAGATCGTCACATTGTTCCGCGCGACGCGCACATCAGCGAGATTCGCATCCGTCCCCGCCCCGCGCAGCAGCGGCTGGCGGAGGCTGAAAGTGAGATCGCTCGTCCAGTCGTTCGCAAAGCCGTTCGCCGTGCCGCTATGCACCGTGGAGTTGAAGCTCACATCGTAGCCGAGACCCCAGACGGTCACGCCATTCACCCCCGTGCTCCACGCATCCGTCTGCGCGATATTCCTCGCGGAAAAATGCGAGCCCGCGTGGCTCGCATCGCGGCTGAACCTGTCCGCCACCACATTCTCCCCCGTCGCAAACGACAGGCTGAAGGCCGGATCAAATCTTCCCTCGGAAGCACGCTCGCGCTGACGCGAAATCTTCGGGTCAAACTTCTGCGCGGTGATCGAATAATTTTTCTCCAGCGCCATCCGGATCGCCTTGCCGAGCGTCAGGTCCAGCAGACGGCCTTTGCCATAGTCCTCGTCGGCGCGGACGGCGGCGACACTGGAGGCAATGAGAATGATCAGCGTTTTTCTAAACATCGGAAGGTGAACTTGAATCGAGCCCCGTTCTTTGCCGTGAAGACCTGGAAATCCCAAGCACGAATCCTGTAGCCGCGCTTGTCAAAGCGCGGGCCGATCTTTCTTTCTCACGACTTTCATTGCAGGATCAGCCCGCGCTTTCACAAGCGCAGCCACGGATCACTTCTCCACCTTCTCGCCAGCCGCCTTCGGCGCGGGTTTCGCCTTTGCGTCCCAGTTCTTCGTGATGTCCGCCGCATCGAACGCGACCGGCGCTCCGCCTTCAGGGACTTCGACTTTCGCCGACCACAGGATGCCATTCACGACGAGCTTGCGCTGCGCCTCGATCCTCCAGTTCGTGTGCCAGTCCGCGCCGGTGAAGGCGAAGCTGCGTCCGCCATCCTTGCGCTCGTAAGCCCAGCCGATCGTCTCGGCGCGGCCTGCGTTCGCCTTGGCATCGGCGGAGGTGCGCGCCTTGTCGGGCACTTGTCCGGCGATGACCGGCACTGCGCCCGGCAAGAAATGCAGATTGTAGAGCCAGCCGTCGCCCGGCGCGGTGAAGGGCGTCACGCCGCGCGTGATCGCGTGCTTCGGAAAGCTGTCAAAGCTCATGTCCCAGTGCCCGCGGCAGCCGATGTCCTTCTTGAACACGCCGCCGAGCCACGACTGGATTTCGTCCGCGCGATCCTCGGGCCCCTCCACGGCCTGATGCATCATCACGAGGCCCGTCCCCTTTGCCACGAGCGACTTCATTTTTTCCCATCGCGCCGCTTCGAGGAACGACAGTTTCGGCCCGCCATCCGTGTACACCACGACCGCGCGCGCATTGTCGAAAATGCGCTCATCCTTCGGCCATCCCTCCGCAGCCATCACCGGCCACACGCCCGTCGTCTGCTTCAGCGCATTCGCAAGAATCGTACAGCCCGCGAAATACTCATGCCCGCCCGGCTTGCTGCTCACGCTGCCCGCGAGCAGGACGATTTT